>NZ_CP048433.1:1517636-1821163 GCF_010509075.1 Collinsella aerofaciens ATCC 25986 | reverse complement strand
CGCCGACACCCAGGCAAGCACTGATGAGGCCCAAGTTGGAAATGGTGGAGTACGCGAGCACGCGCTTGGCGTTGCTCTGCGAGATGGCCATGAGGGCAGCGAGCAAAAACGTGATGGCACCCACACTCGTGACCATAAACCCGGTCACGGGATAGATGGCATAGAGCGGGCTCAGCTTGACCATCAGGAACACGCCGGCCTTGACCATGGTGGACGAGTGCAGCAGGGCGCTCGTGGGCGTGGGGGCGACCATGGCGCCAAGCAGCCAGGTATGGAACGGCATCTGTGCGGCCTTGGTGAGTGCGGCGAGCGACAGCAGGATGACCGGCATCACCAGCAGCGCGGATTGCGCGGTTCCGGCGCCGGAAAGCTCGATCATACCCGAGATGGTCAGCGGCATACCGTTAACGTGCAGGTACATGAGTCCGGCCAAAAACGCGATGCCGCCCAGCATGTTGAGGATGATCTGGGTGAAGGCGTTCTTGATGGCCTCGGGCGTGCGCGTATAGCCAATCATAAGGAACGAGCACACGGTGGTGATTTCCCAGCCGCAGAACAGCCACTCAAGGTTGTCGCTCGTCACGATAACGAACATGGCCGAGAGGAACAGGAACATGAGCGCCAGGAACTGCGGGCGACGGTCGGGCGCGGTCTGCCCGCGCAGCGCGGCCTCGTGCTCGTCATGGGCCTGGAAGTCCTTCATATAACCCAAGGCATACACGCAGATTAGGCTGCCGACGATGCCGACGGCGAGCACCATGATCACGCTCATGTAGTCCAGGTAGAGCGGCGTTGCCGTGACGGCTTCGGCCGCGGGCAACGTCATGGCTGCAAAGGCGAGCGAGCCCACCAGCTGGACTATGCCGAGCACCGTGGTGAGCGCGTTCCTATATTTGTACGCGTTGTACAGGATTACGGCGCACAGGATGACGTCGATGACGGAGCTGATGATCGAGAGCACATGCGAGGTGCCGGGGGCAACCTCAAAGCTCTGCGGACCCGTGCCAAAAAACATGACGGCGACTACAACTGTCACCGCCATAATAATGCCGGAGCCTACAAGCCCCACCGCATCGCGGGCGCGGTCACCGCGCGCGAGCAGCATGCCCAGCGCCGGTACCAGCGGAAACAGGGTAAGGAAATACAGTAGCGTCATACCATCACTCCCCCGTGCAAAAACGCTGCAATTGTTTAACGTTATAGCTCAATTGAGGAGTAGCGGCGGCAGGTTTTCGGTCAACTGGGGAGTTTTAGGCGTACGAGGCAAGGAGCCTGTCCGCATTGGAGTAGAGGGGCGGCAAGAAAAATGCGCCCCTGTGGGCGCACCATCCCGTTTGCTATTCCGCCTTTTTAACGCGCGGCTTGCGACCGCGCGGCTTATCGACCAGTGCGGACTCACCGCTCTCGCGGTACTGACGGCACCAAGCCTTGACCGAAGACTCGCTGGGAATCTTGTGCTTGATCATGGCCTCGCGAACCGTCAAGCCGTTTTCCAGACGGTCCTTAACCACAGCGAGCTTTACGTCGTACGAATAGGTGTGATGATGCGAACCGGCATTGAGAACGGCGTCGGCACCGCCCACGGCATACGCGCGGGCCCACTGACGAGCCGTGGCCTGGGGAATGCCAAGCTCCGCAGCGAGGGCACGATGACCGACCCCCTCTTGGAGGATCTCGACGGCGCGCTGCCTAACCTCGGGCGCATGCGTGCGAGTCCTAGTTGCTTCCGACATACCTGCCACTTCTTAGCCTTAACCGTTAATCTGCTTTCTTACGTGCAAGTTAGATAGTAGCATTTTACTGTTTGCTCAAAGCAGTTAATTAAAATAGACGCGGCGTTATCTGGGCATTTGGCACCAAATTACGACATTTCTTTATCGATTATTTACGCTGGTAGCTGACTCGCAGCTAATCGTCATTCGCTTGTCAACAAAATTGGCATCTCTTTATGTCCTTTGGTATAGAAGATATAGTTATTAACCCCTCCCCCAATAATTTTGAGTAATCTGCAAGGCAGTAGACGTCCTCACTCCTCATGATTACCGCGCATTGCCATCCACCGGAGCAAAACAAAAGGGCGGGACCTGCTGCGCTTGCAGGCCCCGCACCGATTGACACCCGACGGGACGCAGTCGGGCGAGGCGGATCCGTGCTACCGCCCCGCCTGGCCGCGATGCTCAACTACAGCTCGTTGGCCGCGTGATACGCCGTGCGGATGGCGCTCGCAATGTCGGCGGTGCGCTCGCCCGAGCAGTCGCCCACGCAGGTCACGGGCACCGTCACGCCGTCCAGGTCAAACGCGTTGGCCTTGGAGCCCACGGCCATCACCACGTAATCGCAGGCGATATTTACCGGCTCCTCGGCGCCGTCCTCGGTGGTGCGCACGGCCTCCACGCCCTCGTCGGTAATGGCGGTCAGGCGGGTCTTCACGTGCTGCTCCACGTTGTGCTCGGCAAAGTCGCTCATAATCAGCGGCAGAATGGTCTCGGACTCGCCCGCGGCAATCTTGTCGAGCATCTCCACGATCGCCACCTCGCAGCCGTGCTGCAGCAGGTACTCGGCAGTCTCGGTGCCCACCAGGCCGCCGCCAATGACGGCGACGCGGCCCGTAAGCTCCACCTTGCCGGCCAGCACGTCCCAGCTCGAGACGACCTTGTCCGAGTCGGCACCCGGAACGGGGATGACCACGTCGTGCGCGCCCACGGCCACAATCGCGGCATCGGCGGCGTTGAGGTCCTCTGCCGTAGCGACGTGGCTGAGCTCAACCTTCACGCCCAGGCCAGGCAGAATCTTCTCGTAATACTCGACCGAGCGCATGATCTCGTCCTTGCGCGGAGGCGCAGCCGCCAGCACAATCTGGCCGCCCAGATGATCGCTCGCCTCGTAGACGGTCACGTCGTAGCCGCGCTTGGCCGCCACGCGCGCGGCCTCCAGGCCGGCGATGCCGCCGCCCACCACGGCGACCTTCTTGTCGCCCTCGCCCGGCTTGATGGCGATGGTCGCCTCGTCGCCGTTCTCGGCATTGAGCACGCACGAAATGTACTTGCGGTTTTGAATCGCATCGACGCAACCCTTGTTGCAGTTGAGGCACTCGCGGATGGGCTCACCCGTGGCGGCCTTCAGCGCAATGTCGGGGTCGCACATGAGCGAGCGGCCATAGGCGATGATGTCGGCGGCGCCGTCTTCCAGAATCTTCTCGCCGGCCTCGACCGAAACCACGCGGCCCACGGTTGCCACCGGCACGGAGACCAGGGCCTTGACGCGCTCGGCCACGGGCAGCGTCCAGTTGTAGGGCATGGCGCCCATGGGCGGAATGGTGTCGCCCATGTTGCCGGTGTGGTTGGCCTGTGCGACCTGGATCATATCGATGCCCGCGCCCTCGAGCAGCTTGGCGAACTCGCAGGCCTCGTCGGGCTGCAGGCCGCCCTTGCCGCGCGGCGTGCCGTCGGGGTTCTCCATGATCACGGGGAGCTTGTACTCCACCATCAGCTGCGGCGCGGCTTCCTTAATGGCAGCGACGACCTCCAGCGCGTAGCGAACGCGGTTCTCGAACGAGCCGCCGTACTCGTCGGTGCGCTGGTTGAGGATGGCCGAGCACAGCGAACCCACCAGACGATCGCCGTGGACCTCGATGGCGTCGATGCCGGCCTGCTGCGCACGGGCGGCCGAGGCAGCGATGGCCTCCTTGATCTGGGTGAGTTGCTCTACGCTCGCCTCGTTCACAAAGTGCTGCATGTCGTGATGCAGCTTGGCGTAGGCCTGGTTGCGGATCTCGTTGGACTCGGCCATCTTGGCGGCAAAGGTCTCCTCGTCGCCGGCGGCCTTGGCCTCCTGCGCGGCCTTGGCGGCAGCCATGGAGCCCATGACCATGCGGCCGACACCGGGCACATCGTACTCGGGGTGGAACAGCTGCAGCGCGACCTTGGCGCCGTGCTTGTGGACGGCATCGGCCAGCGCCTTAAACGTGGGGATCTGGGCGTCGGTTGCCAGCTTGGGCGTGGGGCTTGCGGTCATGACGGGAGCAACGTCGCCGATGACGATGTAGCTCACGCCGCCACGGGCCAAGCGCTCGTAAAAAGCCAGGCTGCGCTCGCCGATGGAACCGTCACGCTCCTCGTAGCCGGTGGTCAGCGGCGGAAACATAATGCGGTTCTTGAGCTCAAGGGGGCCAACCGTAATGGGCTGGAGCAGCTTGGATGCAGGTGTGGTCATGGACATTCCTCTCTTGTAGGCGCGGCGGCGATGATGCCGCGTAGTTGTCTAGAGGATATGGCATGGGAATACAACAGCGCAACGGAAATCGGCGGACAGCAGGTAGCGGCAGGTGGATGGGGATGGGCGGGGCGGCCCGTCGGTTCGTCTCAATCTGTAACAGTTACTCGGCAAAACCGGGTCTTACTGTTACAGATCGAGATATTCCCCTCGACCCAACCTCAACAATCTCAATCTGTAACAGCTAGACCCACTTTTGACCCCTACCTGTTACAGATCGAGACAAACCAAACCCGCCTGCTAGAAAATCTAAATCTATAACAACAACTCGGCAAAATCCGTCCCTCGTGTTACAGATTTAGACAAACACGACCCAACCCACCGGTATATCTCGATCTGTAACACCTAGCCGCCCAAATCGGGTCTAGATGTTACAGATCGAGATTTTGTTTGAGAGGCCGAGAATTGAACCGAAGAAACGATCCCGGAATAACAAAAAAGCTCGCCGACTAGGCCGACGAGCTGCAAGTTCTTGGTCGCGGGGGCAGGATTTGAACCTACGACCTCCGGGTTATGAGCCCTTTCCCGATGAGTAAAGCATATTATTCCGATTATAACGCTTGTGTTTCTTTTGTGGCTCTGACCTGCGGCTTTTAGTCAATCTCGATAAATCTCGCACAACCACGCGAAACCGCGTAGCCCTGCCGATTCCCCCCGATTTCCCCCATTTCCGTTCGCCCCGTCTAACAAATCCCCCATTACAGTCTGAAGTGGGCCACCGATAAATTTCGATGGCGAGCATTCGGCGCATTGCCTACGATACGGGCAAGCCCCGAGGGGCCGCCGATCGGGCGCCTCCGGATGGCCGTCTGCCCCTGCCCCGTAGAGGGCCCGGGGGGTGTTGCCACCGGGGGCGCTCGCCGCTCCGGACGACTGATAGGAAACTGCCGGGCGCAAGCGCCACGGCCAGGTAATGTGGGTGTCGCAGGGAGGGGTTCCGATCGGCCTACCGATTGGAGGATAACACCGTGGCACCACCTAGAATGCCGGAAGCCGTCATCGGGCTCGATGTCGGGAAATTGTCCCATTGGGCATGCGTCGCGACCCGGGACGGCGAGATACTGCTGAGCGCCCCCGTCGCGAACAGGGAGGGCGATCTGGACTCGCTGTTCGGCCGCTTCCCCGACGCGCTCGTGGTCGTCGACCAGTCGCGCAACATAGGCGCCCTCGCGCTCGCCCGCGCCAAGGCGGCCGGGATGTCGGCGGCGTACCTGCCGGGACTCGCGGCACACGGGGCCGCCAGGCTCTTCGCCGGCGACGCCAAGACCGACGAGCGGGACGCAATGGTCATCGCGAAGACGGCGCTGGGCATCCCCGACGCACTCCTGCCGGTCGGGGATCCGGGCCCGACGGTCGCGGCGGCGAGGGCGCTGGCCGCCCAGAGAAACTTCCTGACCTGCGAAAACACCAGGAGCAAGAACCGGCTGCGCAGCATCCTGCTGGAATCGTGCCCCGCCTTCGAGGCGTTGGTCGACCTGTCCGACGGTCCCCAGCTGAGGCTCATGGCATCCCTCGGCGGGGCCTGGTCGGTGGCCGACGCCGGGCCCCGCAGGGCGGCGGCGCTCACGCGCGGGGCGGCGCGCGGCAAGATCGAGGCCCTCGTCCGCTCGACGGCCTCCTCGACAAGGCCGGACGCGGCGGCCATCGCCGCCGAGGACCGGGCGGTGAGGCTGCTCGCGCGCAGGATCTCCGAGAACTCGGCGGAGATCGATGTGATCACGGCGGAGATATCCGCCCTCCTCGAGGGCGACGATACCTACCGATGCCTCCTGACGGTGCCGGGGATCGGCCCCAAAACCGCTTCCGAGCTCGCGATCTCCATAGATATCGAAGACTTCCCAAGCCACGACAGGCTCGCGTCGTACTGCGGCCTGGCGCCGCGCAACCGCCAGTCGGGGACCTCGATCTCCTCGGTGACGGCATCGCGCCAAGGCAACAAGAGGCTGAAGAACCTGCTCATATTCTCGTGCAACTGCCTTACCCGGACAGAGGGAAGATGGGGCGATTACTACGCTAGGTGCCGAGAGCGGGGCATGCCGCACGGCAAGGCGCTCAAGGCGCTGGCACGAAAGAGGCTGAAGGTCATCTACGCGATCATGCGGGACAGGGTGCCCTACGCCGCCTAGTCGAAGCGCTCCGAACAGATTGGAGCCCATCGGCCGAAAGGCCTGGCGTTAGCATGTCGCGATTCAATCTCGAAAACAGCATTGCCCAGTTGACAAAACTATAGGAACACCCCCCTGATACAATTCGCGCTAGAAGGGGGCTCCGAGCAGCCCCCTCGACACCGGGCCGCGCGGCCCCTCTTCCTCACCACGGGCCGCGCGGGATACGTGAGGGAAAAGGGAGGCCATGCCGAAGGTCACGGGCTGCGGCGAGATCGAGGAGATCGAGCGGGGCAAGGTCCACAGGATCAGGCACCATCTGGGTAAGGACCCCGCCACGAGGAAGTACATCCGCTCCCCGAAGAGGACGGTGCACGGCACCAAGTCGGACGTGAGGCGGGCGCTCGAGGAGTACCGCCGCGAGCTGGAGAGTGGGTTCGCCAACCCCGACAAGGTGACGGCGCCCGAGCTCGGGTGGAGGTGGCACGAGCAGCGCAAGCTCCTCAAGAACCTCTCGCCGCTCACGCACAAGACCGACGAGTGCGAGCTCAAGAAGGCGGAGCGGTGGTTCGCGGGAGTGCTCGTGAGCGACCTGTCGCTGCTCAACATGGTCTACGCGGACCCGCGCGAGGAGCACGGCATGTCGCAGCGCGGCGTCCACAAGCTCAACGCCGTCATGTTCAGGTGATGGACCTCGCCGTGAAGGAGCACCTGACCGAGCACAACCCCTGCCGCGACGTCGAGGTCTCGCGCCCGCGCTCGGCTGAGAGGACCCCGCTCACGCTCGAGGAGGCGATCTCGCTCTGTCAGGCGCTCCACGGCGACGAGCTCGACGACAGGCGCGTCGCCATCTGGCTCGCGCTCGCGACCAGCGTGAGGCGTGGCGAGGCGCTCGGCCTCACGTGGCGCTACGTGGACTTCGACAACATGCGGGTGTTCATCAAGTACCAGTACACCGAGAACAAGGCGCTGCGCGAGACCAAGAACCGCCGGTCGCGCTGGATCGCGATCGACGACGGGACGGCGCGGTACCTGCGCACCTGGAAGGCCGTGCAGGTGAGGCGGATGCAGGTTCAGGGCCTCTCCCAGACCCCGAACACCCCGATGTGCTCGGACGGCGACTTCGGCTTCCACGACCCCGACAACTTCTCGACGTGGCAGAGGGGCTACTTGATCGAGCACGGCCTCGGCAGGATGGAGGAGGCCGAGGAGGGCGGCCGCAAGCGGAGGCGCTACGTCGGCTACGACTTCCACGAGCTGAGGCACACGCAGGCCACCTTCCTGATCGGCAACGGCATCGACCCGAGGAGCGCGCAGGGGAGACTCGGCCACGAAGTGTCGAGCATGACGATGGACGTGTACGCGCACATGATGGGAGGGAACGACCGCGAAGCCGCCGATCTCATGGGGAGGCTGCTGCGAACCGGAGGCGGCGGGCAGGAGGCCCCGGGCGAGGAGGCGCGCGCCAATCAGGCGGCCGGGGAGCCGGTGAGGCTCACCGTCGTCGGGCCGAACCCGGACCTCTGCCCCTGTCCCGGCGCGAAGCTCGTCGAGCGCGAGGTCGTGCGCGACGGCCGCGCCGCCTGGGTCGAGGAGTGGCGGATCACGGCGTCCTCGGCCGCCGATCTCCTGGAGATCCAGCGCGGGGCGGGCGCGCCCATCACCATCGACGGGAGCCGGATCACCGTCATGGCGAGGAAGGCTTGGGGCCGACGTCGCCACGACGAAGCACACTCCCTCCCTAACGTCAGAGGTCATCGCCGCTGGACCGGCAGGCGACAAAGCTCAGGATGATAAAATGCTTTCGACGCAGGAGCGTCCCCATCTTTGAATCGAGGAACCATGAGCGATTTTGATGCCGAGAACGAATCGGTCGAAACGAGCGCGCCGATAGCCCTGGTCGATTCCGCAAACATAGAGACCCTAATCCATACCGTCCGTGGGCAGCAAATCATGCTCGACACCGATCTCGCTCGGTTATACGAGGTAGAGACAAAGAATCTCAACCGCGCCGCCGCACGCAACGCCGACAGATTCCCCGAGGACTTCCGTTTTCAACTGACCAAGGAGGAGGACGAGTCTTTGAGGTGCCAAATTGGAACCTCAAAGACCATGGAGGGCCGCGGCGGGCGGCGTTACCTCCCCTATGCCTATACCGAGCAGGGCATAGCCATGCTGTCCGGCGTGCTACGCAGCGAAGTGGCGGTGCAGACCAGTATCAGTATCATGAGGGCGTTTGTCGCCATGCGCCACTTCCTCGCCGAAAATGCCACCCTGTTTGAGCGGCTGCGCGGTGTCGAGTTGAGTCAGGCGGCGTTTCAGCAATCGACCGACGAGCGTTTCAACCAGGTGTTCCGCCTGCTCGAAGGCGAGGTAGAGAAACCCCAGCGGATCTTCTTCGCCGGGCAGATGTTCGACGCCTTCAGCCTGCTGACAGATCTCGTGGGCCGCGCCGAGCGCGAAATCTCCCTCGTGGATGGCTACGTAGATGTCCACACCCTGAACGTCCTCGCAAAGAAGCGCAAGGGCGTCGCGGTGACCGTCTACACGTCCGGCAACCGGCTCACGCAAGGCGACGTCGACGTGTTCAACGCACAGTACCCGCAGCTCACCGTCCGCCGCACCAGAACGTTCCACGACCGCTTCCTTATCCTCGACAGTGCGACCGCATATCACATCGGTGCATCCCTCAAGGACGCGGGAAAGAAATGCTTCGGCATAGACCTCATCCAAGACGAGGAGCTGACGAAGATGCTCATCGAGAAACTAAAGCTCCTCGATGAGCATCAAACGGCTTGAGCGTTATCCGACCTCTAGCCACAAGCCCTAAAGTTTGAGCATGATCGCTGAAAGCCTCGTTAGTCAACATGTCAAAGCAGGCCCTGGTCCGCAAGCCTTCGATAATGCTTGCCGAGGAGCGTCAACCGGCAGGACTTGCTCTCCATCGCCGCGTTCCACATATGGTCGGCGCCAACTGGAACCAGAAGACCATGCCGGTTGTATTTCTGGAGCAGAGAGAACACCAGGTTGTTCCTGGGCTCTGCTGGAGGCATAGCGTCTGTTCTTCCCTCGTCCCTTGGCTCATACGACGGATCCAGCCTGTATTCATAGTCCTCTGTTGGGAAGAGCTTTTTCAGCTTCCGCAAATCATCGAGTGAGATTGCGGGATCGACTTCGCGCAGCGACACGAAGCTGTCCGTGTTCGTTTTGAAAACGGGTCTTTGGTCCCACATGCCAAGCGATTGATCGATGTGCGCATAGACGCTGCCCGGCGTGATGCTGCCCGTCAGGTTCGCCGCAGCACCCTCTAGGGCGTTTATGAGGAGACTTGTAAAAACGCCATGCCCCTTACGCTCAAGCGAGGGCTGATCGCTTCGCGAGGCGGTGAGTATGGTGACGCCCTCCGAGATTGCGGCATGGTTCTCCATGCCCGGGACCGACCCTGCCGCCCCCGAATAGCAGCTGTCAAGGATAACGATTCTGTGGCGCGCGCTCGAGCCGTTCGCCAGATCAACGAGTTCCCTCAGAGAGAGCCCCTCGTCTCCCCGAGTGGAATCAGACCCATTGATAAACCCGCCGGTTGACTCGATATACCCGTGTCCAGAAAAGTAGAAGAGCGCTATTTCGGCTTTTGACTGAAACAGCCTGCGCGCCTCATCTTTGATTGCAGTGCGATTCACGACATGGTCTGGGCCGGTTGCATACAGCTCCTTGCAGTCAAAGTTTCTGCTCCGAGAGGAATCCCCGTTGCGCTTGAGGAGGCGCGCGACCTCCTCGGCATCGTTCACGCAACCCGAAAGATTTGGTATGCGCTTGTCAGAATAGTAGTTAACTCCAACTACTAGGGCCATTCTGTCCATCGCCCAGCTCCTACAGACTGTCGATGAAATCTTCGATATGGCTCCAGGTCCATGAAACCGTGCGTACACCGGGAAGATCAGTTCGGTCATCGCTATACGCCCAGATTCCCAGCACCTTCTTCCCCTCCTCGCGCGCGCAGCCGATTTCCCACTTTTCCCCACTTGAGCTCAACGAGTTCTTGCTTACGAGCGCAATCACGCCGTCGGAGCGCTTGATGCGAGTGCGGACCTTCTCCTTCCAGGCGGTTGCGTACGGCTCCTTGACCGACATATCGATATACTCGAAGGGCGACTTCGTGTTGAGCGACTGACCCTTCAGAAAATCGCGTTGACGTTCGTCCTCGATTGCAAACGCAACGAATACCGTCTTCTTTTCCATAAATCTCACCTTTCGCATATAAAAACAGCTCCTTATCAGTATAAACCTGACCGGTTGCGATTCTCCACCGGAGCGATCCACCTCATTACCGCGCCCATCTGCACGTCGCAAGGATCCCACCTCCAGCGGGCTCCGATAAAAGTGGGGAGTGGAAACTCCTACGACATCCCATGTCGCAGTAAATGTCGTAGCAACGTCGTAGTAAACCAGCCACGCCGTCCTAAGACCCAACTTCGTGGCAGCCCATGCCCGAGATACGGCGGTGGCCTTCGGGTGGCGTCTTGATTCGAGACACCGTTGCCGCAGGCTTAGTCAAGCCCGTCGACCCCAACACGGCGCCGCGCCATATGCGCTACGTCCCATACTGGGCCTAAGGGGCAGCCTAACTTTCCGTAACTTTCCAAAAGAGGAGAATTGCCCCTCTTTTTTTGATGGGCGGGGTTTCGAGCTGCGGATACGCATCTCTTCAAGTCGCCTCTAACTTTCCTTAACTTCCCATCCGTCCCATTCCCACGTGTTGCGCCTCAGCTGCGCGGCGTCAAGGGCGCTCGCGGAACCCCGCGCAAATCTGCGCTCCGCTCCGATTGGTGGGGGTTGCCGCGAACAACCCCTGACCCCCTTCGCCTCGGCGCGGCGCTTCAGGGAGCAAAGCGCAAGGCGCCGCAGGGCAAGCGCCTTCCGCTTTGCCCGCAGGCAGAGATTCTACGGGCCGGAAGGCCGGAAGGGAGCGGGACATGAAGGCGAGCGAGGTCATCGTGGAGCCGGAGGGGCGCAGGGACCGCAGCGCATGGGACAGGGGCTCCCGGCTCGAGCGCCTCCGGCCCGCCCTCGCGGTACAGCCTGCACCAGCGGTCGAGCGATGTGGCGGCGGCGATGCCGAAGCGGGCCATCGCCTCCGACCGCGGCATCCCCTCGTCCACGACGGCCCTCGCGACGGCGAGCTTGGTCTCCATGTCGTAGGTCCTGCGGCTCTCGCCCATCCCGATCAGCCCCTTCCTCCCGGTTGCCCGGTACGCGTAGAGCCATTTTCTCACCGCCGGGGCGGGAACGTCGAGCTTCTTGGCCGCGAGTTCGAAGCCGAGGCCGGCCTCGAACAGGTCGGCGGCGCGTGCCCTCATCTCGCGACCGTATCTTGCCTTCTTCCTGCGGGGCATTTCCGATGCCTCCCTTTTCTCGAACCTTAATTTCAAAGTCCAAGAAATGGGATGCAGTTCACCGTCGGGGCGTTCCTCGAGTACTGCGAGCTGCGGGGGTTCCGCTCCCCGGACAACGACCCCCACGGCTGGGCGCGCGTCTGCCAGGCGGTGGCGAACTTCATGGGTGCCGACGGCCTCAGCGTGGGCATCTCGCGCTACGAGGGCGACGCGCGCATGGACCCGGGCGACAACGGGATCTACGTCATCGAGGGGTGGCGCATCGCCGAGCGCCTGCGGGCGGAGTACGACCCCGGCTGGGAGCCCACCGGGATACGGGATGTCCGCCCCGAGGATGAGCAGCGGGCCCACGACCGCGCCGAGATGCTGCGCGCCATCGACGCCTCGCGGCCCGAGGGCCAGAGGCTCGGGGCCTACCTCGATGCCGAGTGTTTTCCGTAACATCTAAATCGACAAAAACGGCAGCATAAAGTCGAAACTTCCCGCAAGGGGCATGCTGACCAGATCGCAGGGCCATCTTGGTGGTGCTTCGTATCTACCAAAGGAGGCCCGGAGAGGAAATGATCGGCATGACCGACAAGAATTCTATACGCCTGCTGTGGCGGCAGGGGGACAGCGTCGCCGAGGTCGAGCGCAAGACCGGCGTGAGCCGGGACACCGTCTACAAGTACCGCAACATGGACGACTTCAGCCCCGAGCCGCCCGCGAGGCGGGCGCAGGGCTCAAAGCTCGACCCGTACAGGCCCCTGATCGAGTCCTAGCTCAACGACAACATGCGCAGCGGGCGCAAGCAGCTACGGCACGCGGGGCGCGTATGACGCCGGGCCTTGACGGCCTTCCGGTTTATCTGACCACGCTACCAGTGGAAACGAACTCGGCACGCCGAGTTGCGCCGCAAAATCCCGGGCGCACGTAGTGCGCCCTTATCCGGCTCCTCCTCCTTTCCTCCAGGATGCCCGGACGGCAAGATTCGGAACGTCCCCTCAATATCCAAACTTCACGCAAGCCTAATGCGAATAGAGACAGACCTGGCAAATCAAGACACGGCTAGCCGCTCGCACCCAAAGCCATTTGCCTAAAAATGAATACCGTTGACCGAAATGGAAATACGGTAACAACGAAAAAGACTAGTCAAGCTCGTTTTAAGCACCGTTTGTTCCAGCCCGCCCCAACTGCAGACATCCCAACTATCATGAATCCAGTAAACAGAGGCGGACATCAACATCCAACGCCGGCAAGCATGCGGGTGCCTCCTCTGCCTAAGGGGCAAACCCCCGAGATTAGTTAGGAGAGGGGAAGAGATGGATAAAGTCAAAACGGCCTTCCAGAACTTTGGCCGCGTTATCGTCGACCCTATTTTGTACCTTTCGGTAACGGGCATCATTTTGGCCATCGCCACGGTATGCTCGCTCGGCAGCGGAGTTGTCGCGGATCTGGGCACGCTGCTCTCCGCGGCAACCAACTCCGCGGTGATCGGCAACCTGCCGGTGATTTTCGCAGTCGGCCTAACGGCAGGCTTCGCAAAGAAGCAAAAATCCAACGCGGCAGTGTTTGGACTTATTAGTTACCTCATGTTCCTGTATGTCAACAACGCCTACCTGACGCTCACCGATCAGCTGGCAAAAGCCGGCGCGATGGGTCTGTATGGCACTGGCCAGGCAACGGTACTGGGTCTTCAAGTTACCGATGTCAACGTCTTCGGCGGCGTACTCATCGGATGTTTCTGCGGTTGGCTCTATAACAAACTGATCGATGTAAAGGTATCGGACTATATCCGGATTTACGGCGGACCCCGCCTGGCACTTCTGGCGATGATCCCGCTGAGCATTGTCTTTGGCATCGGAGCGACTGTCGTGTGGCCCCCTATCGCCAACGCCATCAGCAACGCGTCTTCATTCATCGCAGCCTCGGGCGGTCTGGGCGTTTTCATTTACGGCTTCCTGAACCGCGTCCTCGTACCTCTCGGCATGCACCACTTTATGTGGATGCCGTTTGACTACTCCGCGATTGGCGGCACGGCGGTCGTCGCCGGCCAGAGCGTTTCCGGCGCAGCAAACATCTTCTATGCCGAGCTTCCCCATATCGCCGACGGATCCCTCACCACAGTCGACCCCTCTGTCCGCTTTGCCATGTTCGGCTTTGGCAAGGAATTCGTAACCCTTGGCACCGTGCTCGCAATGATTGCAACTTCCCGTCCGGAGAATCGAAAAGCCGTCGCAGCCATGCTGGTGCCAATTTACATCACCGCCATGCTCTCCGGCATCACTGAGCCGCTCGACTTCATGATCCTGTTCGCGTCTCCGATTCTCTGGGTTGCCTACAGCCTGTTCTACGGACTGGGCGAGATGCTCCTGTTTGTCCTGGGAGTCCGCTTGCTTAACATGTACGGTGGCATCGAGCTGCTCACGCTCAGCCTGCCTTTGCCAATGGGCGTCACCAAGTTCCCGATTTACATCGTCTTGGGCATCGTGTTTGCCGCCGTTTCGTTCGTCGTGCTGGCGATGGTGATCAAGAAACTCAACCTCATGACGCCCGGTCGTTCTGCAGAGTGGTCTGCCGAGGTCTCTGGCGATGCCAACGCTCTCGAGTCTTCCGGAACGCCGGAAGTCGACGCAAAACAGCAGGAGATGGTGCAAAACATCATCGACGGCCTTGGCGGTAAGGACAATATCAACACCATGGGCTGCTGTATGACTCGCCTCCGTGTCGAGGTCAAGGATCCCAACAAGGTCAACGAAGAGATCATCAAGAAGGCTATTGACAAGGGCTTATTTAAGAACGGCACTAATGTCCAAATTATCGTGGGAACCAACGTGCACTCCGTCTACGACCTGCTTCGTCCCATCCTTAATCTGGAAGATTAACAGTCGCCTGATCGACAGACGACAAGCAAGGAGACCTCATGTTGACCAAAACGTTACATTCAATCCGAGGCATGTTCGAACGCTTGCTCAACATGTACAAAGAAAAGTCGACAAGGGGTCTTCTCGCTCTGATGGCTGCATTCGTATGCGGTTTTATCTGGCCACTCCTTGGTCTACTCGCTGCGGTTTGGACCCGGCATTCAGGAAAGCACGCGGATGCGGGCAGCGTTGCGGGCATGGCGGCCGTTATCAACATCGTTACTTACTTCATACAGATAGCGACCAGGATTGTCTGCGGCTCGATTTGATTTGAAAGGCATGAACAACATGAACGGATACAAGATTGTAATCTGCGGCGGCGGCAGCACCTATACCGCCGGTATCGTCAAAGACCTGATTGATCAAAAGGACGAACTGGGGATTCGTGAGCTTTGGCTCTATGACATCGACAAGGAACGCCAGGACACGGTCGCTGTGGTGGTTAAGGCAGTTATCGATGACCTTGCTCCCGAGATTCCCCTGCATGTAACTGTCGACCCCAAAGAAGCATTTACAGATGCGAACTTTGTTATGGCGCAGATGCGCGTGGGCGGGCTCAAGATGCGTATCCAAGATGAGCAGATCAGCCTGCGCCATGGCGTAGTCGGCCAGGAGACCTGCGGAGCAGGTGGCATGGCCTATGGCATGAGGACCATCTTCCCCATGTGCGAGCTTGTCGATTTCTGCGAGGAGTACGCCTGCAAGGACTACTGGATCGTCAACTACTCCAACCCCGCTGCCATCGTAGCCAAGGCGATGCACAAGCTACGTCCAAACGCTCGCATTCTCGACATCTGCGATATGCCAGTAGAGATTGAAGCCCGCATGGCGGAGATTTTGGGCTGCGAACTCAGCGACATTGAAGTCGACTACTTCGGCCTCAACCACTTTGGGTGGTTTACCAACGTGCGTTGCAAGGGCGTCGACGTTACAGACAAGCTCAAAGAGCATGTGCGTAAATTCGGCTACATTTCCGAGGCAAGCCTCAATGACGCCTTGGTAAAGGACCCCGATTGGGCCCATACCTTCAAGAATGCGGCGACGATTTCCACGCTATTCCAGGATTACCTCCCCAACACCTATTACCAGTACTACCTGTTGCCCGATGCCTGCGTGGAATACATGGACATCAATAACACGCGTGGCATGCAGGTCGTAAACGGCCGCGAAAAGCGGATCTTTGATGCTTCTGCGGCGCTTAAGCGCGGTGAAAAGGTCGATCTCACGCAATTCTATGTAGGCGTCCACGGCAGATTCATTGTCGATGTCGTCAAGTCTCTAGCGCATGACCTGCGACATCGCCAGCTGGTAATTGTGCCCAATAATGGCGCAATCGAGAATCTCTCGGACGACGCGACCGTCGAGATTCCGGCGTACATCACCGATCGAGGAGCCGAACCGGTCCGCGTCGGGAAGATCCCCCGCTTCTACAAGGGCCTTATCGAACAGCAGGATGCCTGCGAAGGCCTTGTGGTCGAAGCCGTTATCGAAGGCTCCTACCAGAAGGCACTCGAGGCCTTCACCCTCAATCGCACGATCCCCTCAGCGCGCGTGGCTAAGGAAGTCTTGGACGACATGATTGAGGCGAACAAGGGCTATTGGCCTGAACTGAAGTAGAGAAACCATCCAAATAGCAAAAGCACAAAAGGTGGCCTCAAGGCAAAAATGCTTTGGGGTCACCTTTTGTATGACTAAATCTCCGCAAAACTCGTAAAGATGAACGAATCGGCCTCGTGTTTTACACGATAGTTCTCTTGATAATCCTGATTGAATATAAGCGAATAAATAACCTGAAGCGTATACGTGAGCGAGATCATGGAAGAGTAATTGGCAACCTTTCCAATCACGCGCTCTGATTTTGGAATGAGCAGGACAGTATCGCATTGCCTGGCGAGCGCCGAATCAGAAAACGCCGTGATTAAACACGGCTTGATTCCGCGCTCGGAAAGAGCGGCGGCGTATTTGGAATAATCATAGTGAATGCCGCTGTAGCTTAGGAATAAAAACAGGTCTCCGGGCCTACCGTTCTTAACGTGCAGTGTCTGCAGGCCCCCGTCGTCTGCCATGGTGACATGACGATCGAGCTTGAGAAGATTGTTGCGAAAGATACATCCCGCCAGATAGCTTTCCCCTTTAGCAAAGATGTAAATTCGCGGGGCGCTAAGAACTGCCTTGGCGATTATGCTCAATTTGGCGCTATCGAGCTCAATTTTCGTTTGATCTATGACGCCCTTCAAGAGATTTGCAAGGTTGCCCTCGATGGCCTCAATTGAATCGGTACTGCCAAAAGGACGATTGTGATCGACAGTGGCAGCCAGAAGATAGTCTCCGCTTATCTCCTGGATGAGCTGCATGATCAACTCTCGATAGCCGCTTAGGCCCAATTTCTTACAAAAGCGGATGATAGTCGCGTTCGAAGTGTAAGTCTCCTGTGCGAGCTTTGCCATAGTGAGGGTCTTAAGGTCGCCGGTATGATTGAGCAGATAGGTAGCAATGGCTCGGTCGGTTTCATTAAAAGACGCGCTGTTACGCAGGCTGTCAAGAATCATGGTCGCTCCGATCGCTTTAGTTTGTCACTTAATTATGTCATTATCAAAACGACGGGCAGCTCTTCATACGCTGACTTACGCCCTGCAATCTCTCTTCTGATATTCCGCATGCTTCGGCAACATTATTTGTGCGGAGCACATCGCTCAAGTCTCAGCGAACAGATACGAAGAAGTTCGATTGCCAGAATTCACTGCCCGCCTTGAGACGCAGAGACGGCCTCCGAACAAGCTACATGCGGACTTGAGACAGCATAGCGCTCGCCCGTCGGCATCCTACGACCTGTATCCCCCTCTCCCCTGTTTCCGTGTTGAGAGCAGTAAACGGGGCTCCAAGGGGACTTGTCCCTTTGGAGCGCAGGGTCCGGGGATGGCGCGGTCCATCCCCGGCACTATTATTAGCTAAGGACCGCCGGAACTCCTCCCAATTGGAGTTTATCGGTCGATAAGTCAAGCCGACCGGCCCGCGATTATCAATGGTTTATTTGCTTCACATAATAAATTGACTCAGGATTCACCCGCAAAGTAAACCGATAAAGAAAAAGCTCGGAAGCAATTTTGCTTCCGAGCTGCTAAAAGTCTTGGTCGCGGGGGCAGGATTTGAACCTACGACCTCCGGGTTATGAGCCCGGCGAGCTACCAGACTGCTCCACCCCGCAATGTCTGGGCGCCTCATGTGCGCAAGAAAGAATATTACACGGGAGTTCGGTAAACGGCAAGGAAAATCTCGTAGAGCATAATTCCTTCATATTTAAAACCCCTCAGCCCCTATCACCGTAAACGAATCGCAGCCGAGCGCCGTCGACGGCACGTATACAATGGTGCGCGTCCTTTTATGCCAACACCGGGAGTAGACATGCTGCTCGCTATCGATATGGGAAATACGCAGACGGCCATGGGCCTGTTTGACGGAGACGAGCTGGTGCAGTCGTGGCGCATGCCCACCGACCGCTCTTATACCGCCGACGAGATCCATGTGCGCCTGATGGGTTTCTTTAAGATGTACGGCCTTTCGCTCGACGCGGTCGACGCGATCGCCTTTGCGGGCGTGGTGCCGCAGCTCTCGCGCGAGTGGCACGCCGTGGCCGACCGCATCGCGGCGGATGCCATCGTCATCGGGCCGCAGACGGCTGCCGTGACCAAGCTGCGCGCGGCGCGCCCCCAAGCCGTAGGTGCCGACCGCGTCGCCAACGCCGTTGCGGCCGAGACTTTCTACGGCGCGCCGGCAATCGTGGTGGACTTTGGCACCGCGACCAATATCGACGTCATCGATGAGGACGGTTATTACATTGGCGGGGCGATTGCGCCGGGCATCCGCATCTCCATGGACGCGCTTGCCGCCCGTGCCGCCAAGCTCGCCAGCGTGCCGCTCGAGGCGCCCGAACACGCCATCGGTCGCGACACCGAAGAGTGCATCAAGGTCGGCGCCGTGATGGGCGCCGCCGCCATGGCCGAGGGCCTGGTCACGCGCATGAAGCGCGAGCTGGGCCGCGAGGATGCCACCGTTATCGCCACGGGCGGTCTCGCCGGCATTGTCGCCGATTCGACCGATGCCTTCGACGTGGTCGACGGGCAACTCACCATCAAGGGCATCTGCGAAATCTACCGCCGCATGCAGGAGCTGGGATAGAGTAAACGCCAGGTCGCAGCAACCAGCCGCCAATCCTATTCCTCAAAATCGAAAATTTTTCAGTTTTGAGGAATAGGATTTTTTTGCTAAGCCTCGCCGCACAACCACCTCGCCAGGTCCACGATCTGCACCCCATCGCGATCCGTGGCCTCGTGATGCGTGCGGGCAAGAATCATCTTGGGATACGCATCGCCAATGCTCAGCAGTGGCGAAATCTCGCGTTCAAACGTCTTATCCGAGCTGATGTCGTCGCTCACCTGAATGTAGAGCTTCTCGCTTCGCTTGATTGCTACAAAGTCTATTTCCTTTTTATAGAGCACACCGACGTATACCTCATATCCGCGGCGCAGCAGCTCGATTGCCACCATGTTCTCGTACACGCGACCCCAGTCCATATCGCGTGTACCGAGCAGTGCGTATTTGAACGCGTGGTCTGCCAGGTAATACTTCTCGCCGCTCTTAAGGTATTTCTTGCCGCGAATGTCATATCGACGAACTTTATAGAAGGCAAACGCATCGCACAGGTACCCCATGTACGCACCGACCGTCTTGTTCGTTATCTTTAGCCCATCCGCGTTCAAAACATCCGTAATGTTGCGCGCCGACGTTATGTTGGAGACGTTGTCCATCATGTAATCGGTAATGCGCAGCAGCGCCGATTCGTTTCTCACGTTATGCCGCTGCACGATATCTCTCACAATGAGCGTCTTAAAGACGTTGGAGAGATATTGATAGCGCTGCTCCTGCAGTGGATAAGGGTAAGAGCCAGACATACCGCCGGTTCTCGCGTACTCATCGAAGTCGCGGTCAACCTCGCCCTCGTCGCCATAGGAGCGATACTCTTCAAACGAGAATGGGAAAACCTCGATCTCGAACGTGCGCCCCGTAAAGAGCGTCGACAGGTCGCTTGACAGCAAAAAGGCGTTCGATCCGGTAATGAAAATATCGTACTGCTCGGATGCATGGAGGCTGTTGATCGCGCGTTCAAAGCCGTCGCACATCTGAACCTCGTCGATAAGCAGGAAGTTTTGCTTGTCGGACACTCGATGCTCTTTCACATAGGCGAGCAGGGCATGATATTCGAGCAGGCCCTCGAACTCGTCGAGGTTGTAATTGATATGGATGACATTCGAATTGGACAGATTTGCCTCCACGTAATCGCGGAGGGCCTCGAGCAATTTTGACTTACCGCTACGGCGAATGCCCGTTATGACCTTGATGTCCGGTACGCCAATAAGGCTCGTCAACGTGTCCATATATGACGTTCTATTGATGAGTTTCATTGGTGCCTCCCTGCGGTCTTCTATCGCTATTCCTCAAAAACGAAAATTATTCAGTTTTGAGGAATAGACTCTGCAACGAATATACCTCGTTAAAGGCCGAGCTGGCTTAATTCTATTCCTCAAAATCGAAATATTTTCAATTTTGAGGAATAGAACCGCGATGCCACCCTGTAGTCGCGTAAAGACCCTCCCCGGCACAGCCGAGGAGGGTCTTGTTGTCATCGCTATCTTTGAGCGCGGGCGCCTCGCGTTACAGTCCGCGAATCCGTACGGCCTCGGGCGGAAACTCCTGCTCGCCGGCATCGGTCTTGATGGTCGCGCGACCCCAGATGTCCAGGCCTGCAAACACACCGACCGCAAGCGGCAGGCCGTTGGGCGACACCGCCGCAACTTGGCGGCCCAGCAGCGGCACCATGTCGAAGTACTCGCCCAGCACGGGAGCCAGCGGCCCTGCGGCGCCTTGCGGCGTGTTGGCAACAACCGCCCAGGCGTCCACGCGGGCCAGCACGGCGGCGGCCAGCGCCTCGACCAGCGCTTCGTCAGCCACGTCCACACCAAGCTCGCTCAACGCCGAACGCTCAATATCCACCGTCACGGCACCGAACATGCCCGCAGCACCGGCACCGCCGTTCACGGCAACACGCGCGAGCGACGTCTCAAACGCAGGCGTTCCGCACACGATATCGCTCGGCCACTGGATACCCACCTTACCGGCAAGGCCCAACCCCGGCGTCGAAGCCGTGCCCACGAGCGCGTCCATCATACCCATCGCGGCCACAAACGGCAGGCCATGGAAGGCGTGCATATTCACATCCGGACGCACGACCAGCGAAAACGCCAGCGAAGCGTTGCCCGCGCTCCATGCGCACCAGCCCGCGGACACGCCCTCGCGGCCCGCGTCACGTGCCGCGTCGAGCTCGGTGCCGGCGGCAACAGCATTCATCTCGATCATCTACATACGCCCCAATTCGCCCACGATATGACCCACGCGGTCCTCGGGCTCCTTGACCTCGACACCGTTGTAGCGGAAGAACCGCGCCGGGTCGTGCATCAGGTCCTCGAGCGGCACCAGCACAAAGTCGCGCTCGCCAATGAGAGGATGCGGCAGGCGCAGCTTTTTGCCGCCGTGGGTCTCGCCGTCCATCCACAGCAGGTCCAGGTCGATGGTGCGCGGACCGTTGGCCTTGGCCTTTTTGGAGCGGTCGCGCCCCAGCTCGGCCTCGATCTTCATGAGCTCATCGAGCAGCACCAGCGGCGCCAGCTCGGTCTTGATCTCGATGACGGCGTTGGCAAACGCGTCCTGGCGCGTCTCGTAGGCCGGCTCGCTCTCGTAAATCTTGGAGGAGTTGGACACGCAGGTGAGTGGAATCTCGGCGATCATCTCGCGTGCGGCGCGGATGTTGTCGCAGCGATGCCCCAGGTTGGAGCCCACGGCCACAAACGCGCGGCGCGGCTGCGGCTTGGCAACCGCCCAGTAGCCGTTCAGGAACTGCGCAAAACCCGCGGCGTCGTGCACGCGCACGATGTTGGCACCGGCCTGGATGGCGCCCAGGCACACGCCAAACGTAGCGGCATCGCGCTCGGCGGCCTCGGTCACGCCCGAGACGGCGCCCACAAAGCGCTTGCGCGACACGGCGCACACGAGCGGATAGCCCAGTGACGCCATCTTGGCAGTCTCGCGCTGGATGACGATGTCCTCGTTAGCCGACTTACCAAAGCCCGGGCCAGGATCGATGCAGATGCGGTCGCGCGACACGCCGGCATGGATGAGCGTGCGGGCCTGGTCGGACAGAAAGCCCATGACGCGGCGCATGATGGGCGCCGAATCGGGCAGGGTAAAGCGGCGGAGCTGCGAGGTGGGCACATAGGCCTCCTCACGGCGGGCACTGCGGCGCATCATGGCGGCCAGGCGGTCATTGGACTCCGATGCGGCCTCGGTGGCTGCGGGCGCGGCCTCGGGCGCGGGCGCGACGGTCTCGGCGGCAGCAGCCTGCTCGGCGGCCGGCGTCTCCTGCTCGCTTGCAGGCTCGGACGTGGGCTCCGGTTCGCCAAACGGCAACGAGGGCTGCACCACGCCGCCCGGAAGCTTGGCCTCCGGCTTAGGCTCGCCCAGCAACTTGCCGCGACGGCGGCGAGCCGGCTTCTCGGCCTCACGCGCGGCCTCGGCAGCCGCCTCGCGCGCCTTCTCGGCAACAAACGCCGCTGCCGAGGTATCGAGCTGCACCGTTGCGTGCGTGCGGACGGGCGCGGCGACCTCGCCGGCATGCATCACGATGACGCCGCAAGTGCTCGTCTTAACGAACTCGACCATCTTGGGATCGGTGAAGCCGGTCACGTCGTTGACGATCGAGGCGCCGCAGCGCACGGCCGCCTTGGCAACCGCCACATGACGCGTGTCGATCGAGACGATGGCGCCCTCCTTGGCCAGCGCGCGCACCACGGGCAGCACGCGGCGAGCCTCCTCGTCGGGGTTGACCGGGGTAAAGCCGGGGCGCGTGGACTCGCCGCCCACGTCGATGATGTCGGCGCCGGCGTCGAGCATCGCCAGGCCGTACTCGATGGCGGCATCGGGGTCGAAGTGCTCCCCGCCATCGCTAAACGAATCGGGCGTCACGTTGAGGACGCCCATGATGCGCGGACGGTCAAAGCTGAGCTCGTACTTTCCGCACCGCCATGTCTTGCTGTCGTTCGCCATGAACATCCTCCTAAAATGCCCACGCCGCCGAGCCTGGGGAGCTGGCGGCGGGGTCGCTTTGCACTCAGTCTTTCTATTGTATCCGCGCGCGCGGGCTAGAACGCAAACGCGGCCGCGATGTCGCAAGAAATCAGCAGGTCGGCATTTGCATCCTGATCGGTGGGAGCAAGGTTGCATATGGCCAGCGTATCGCCGGTAAAGTAACGCGTAAGGCCCGCCGCCGGATACACCACGAGCGAGGTCCCACCCACAATGAGGGCATCAGCCGCGGCGATGGCGGCAACGGCACCGGTCAGCACATGCTCATCGAGCGGCTCCTCGTAGAGCACCACATCGGGCTTGATGCGCCCGCCGCACGCAGGACACACAGGCACGCTCGCGGCGTCCTCGTGCTCGCGCGAGCAAATCCACTCGGCGCTATAGACCGCGCCGCACGACTGGCAAATGTTGCGATGGACCGATCCGTGCAGCTCGAACACGCGCTGCGAGCCGGCCGCCTGGTGCAGACCGTCGATATTTTGCGTCACCACGGCGTCGAGCTTGCCGGCGCGCTCCAGCTCGGCCAGCTTGGTGTGGCAGCGATTGGGCTTGGCGCCAAGCGCGATCATCTTGGTGCGGTAGAAGTCGAAGAACTCGGCCGGATGCGCCTCGTAAAAGCTATGCGACAGCATGGTCTCGGGCGGATAGGCAAACTGCTGGTGATACAGGCCGTCCACGCTGCGGAAATCGGGGATGCCACTTGCCGTGGAAACACCAGCGCCGCCAAAGAAGACCACGCGCTTGTGGGTGTCAAACAGATCCGCCAGCGCGGCGGAGGCCTGCCTGGGGTCCGATATTGCCTGCGTCATATGAGTCCTCCGTCCTTGTTAGTCGGGCAGCGTTGAGCGACGTCCCAGCATGCGGCCTTTAAGTCAGTATGCGCGGATCCCACCCCGCCCCTGTTGCGCTAATCTTAAGCCTGCCAACCCCGTCGAAAGGACACCATGCCTCAGACTTACACTTTCGCCTCGTGGAACGTCAACGGCCTGCGCGCCGTGCTCAAAAAGGACCCGAGCTTTATCCAGATCGCGCAAGAACTCGACGTCGATATCCTGGCACTGCAAGAGACCAAGCTGCAGGAGGGCCAGGTCGATATTGACCTGCCCGGCTATCACCAAACCTGGAGCTACGCCGAGCGTAAAGGCTATTCGGGCACCGCGGTCTTTAGCCGCCAGGAGCCGCTGCGCGTACTGCGCGCCGATGCGCTGCTGCCCTACGCCGGCGGAGGCGAGGCGGCCGTGCTCGTCGCCCAAGCCGCAACCGAGGGCCGCGTCTGCGCGCTCGAGTTCGACAAATTCTGGTTTGTGGATGTCTACACGCCCAACGCACAAAATGAGCTCGCGCGCATCGACGTGCGTATGGCCTGGGACGATGCCTACCGCGGCTTTTTGAACGCGCTCGAGCGCGAGACCGGCAAACCCGTCGTAACCTGCGGCGACTTTAACGTGGCGCATGAGGAGATCGACCTTAAGAACCCCAAGTCCAACCGCGGCAACGCAGGCTTTTCGGACGAGGAACGCGGCAAGTTTACCGAGCTGCTCAACGCCGGCTTTACCGATACCTGGCGCGCGGCAAACCCCGACGTCGAGGGCGTCTACAGCTGGTGGAGCTATCGCTTTAATGCCCGCAAGAACAACGCCGGCTGGCGCATCGATTACTTTCTGGTAAGCGATTCGATCGCCGCCAACGTTCGCGACACCGGCATCCGCGGCGACATCTTTGGCAGCGACCACTGCCCCGTCACCCTCACGCTAGAGCTCTAGCCCCAAGTAATTCCTCTAGGGGACAGAGGAAAACAGATCATGTGACCCCTCTCCCCCTATAAGGTGCGGTGGAATAGTTCCTGTTTGGGCAGCAAATAGCCAAAAACGAGAACCATTCCACCGCAAGTTCGTGAGGGAACGCGAAATGCCTTACAGCCCGTATTTCACGACGACACGGTTAATGCGACGGCACCAAGGCTTGTACAAGGCAGCCAAGAACACGCAGGTCGCGAGGCCGTGTGTGATATCGAACGGCACTGCCGTGGCAAGACGTGCCATGGCACCCGCCCACGTGAGCGGTTGAACAAAACCGATAATGTCGTAGGCGTTGATCACAACGCCGTACAGCAAACCCGAAGCAAAGCCGTAGGTCAGCAGCGCCGGCATACGCACGGTGCCATCGGCGCGATCAAAAGCGCCGGCATGCGCCAGCGCACCGCCAACGTATCCCACGAGCCCCCAGGCATACATCTGCCACGGCGTCCACATGCCCTGCCCAAAAAAGAAATTGCTGGTCAGCGCCGCCAACGCACCGACCATAAAACCATTGCGGCGACCAAGCGTCGCCCCCGCGATAATGGCGATGGCACTCACGGGTTTAAAGTCGGGAATGGGGCCAAACAAGATGCGCCCCGCCGCGGCCAATGCTGCCAGAACCAGCGTGGGCATAATCTGGCGCAAACCCGGACGAGATGCCTCGTAACCCGCAAAGAACAGCGCGAGCACCAGCGCCACCACAACCAGCATGGCCAATGCTGCCTGCTCAACACCCGACAGCAACGCGGCAGCCATCACCGCCGGCACCGCCAACAACAGCGGGACCTCCAGTTTTGCAAGCAAGCGCGCGACGCGATAATCCGTCATCCCATCACGCCCTATAAAACACGTTATCGGCAAAGAAGTCGGCCGGCGGCTCCATGCAGGCAATCTCGCCGTCAAACATCATGACGACGTCGTCGGCTACCTGCTCGGCAAAGTCCAAATCGTGCGTAGCCATGATGACGGTGCCGCCAGCCTTCGCATGGTCACGCAGGGCGCGGGCGATGATGCGGCGGCTGAACAGGTCTAGACCCTTGGTGGGCTCATCGAGCAATAGCAGTTCGGGGCCGATTAGCAGCAGTTTTGCCAATGCAAGCAGTTGACGCTGCCCGCCCGAAAGATCGTACGGATGGCGTCCATCCAGACCCGACAACCCCAAGCTCGCCGCACGCTCCCGCGCCAAGTTCTCGTCATATCCGCAGGTCGAGGCCCATTCCATCAGCTCATCGCGAACCGTCTCGGCAACCAGCAATGCTTTGGGATTCTGAGGCAGCAGCGCCGCCGAGGCCGCTCCGCGCACCATGCGGCCGCGCTGCAGCTTGGCGGTCTTCGCCAGCACCGAGAGCATCGTCGACTTGCCGCAGCCGTTACCGCCAACAACCGCATGCACCGCACCGGCCGAAAACGACGCATCGAGCCCACGCAACACCCAGCCGGACGCTCGATCGTAGCGAAACCAGCCTTCCGACAGGGTGGTAGCCGACCCGCCGTGCATTTTTTGGAGTATTCTGCTTCCATCCGTGCGCGAGAAGGCTTCCGAGCCGTTCTCGAGCGACGTTTGCGCCACAAATTCGGACGATTTGTCCAATTCCGAACTTTTTTTCGCGCTCGATACGTCCCCGGGCGGCTCCAGAGAACCCAAATTGTCCTCACGCCTGCTGAATACTCCGTTTTTTGCACATCGGATGGCACCCCACCCCAACATGTCATCGGAAAACAGCGATTCTCGGCGTCCCAAAGAAGACATATCCGCCACCTCGCGCACGCGACCGCCCTCAATCCGGTACGTACACGTCGCATACTCGAGCATCGGCCGCGGCTGATGCGTCGCCACAACAACCGTGCAGCCCAGCTCGCGATTCACACGAAACAGCGCGTGCAGGAAATTCTTCTCCGCAACCGGATCAAGCTGAGACGTGGGCTCGTCGAGCAGCAGCACGCGCGGGCGCAACGCCAGAACGGCCGCCAACGACAGCAACTGTTTGCGACCACCCGAAAGCGTGTCAGTATCGCGGTGAAGCCAATCTTCCAGCCCAAAGAAATAGCTGGTCTCAGCTACGCGACGGCGCATCTCATCACGTGCTAGCCCCAAGTTTTCCAGGCCAAACGCCATCTCGTGCCACACGGTTTCGCACACGATCTGGTTCTCGGGATCCTGGAACACATAGCCCACGCGCTCCGCCGATGCCCGCACATCCATGTCGGCGACGGGCTCGCCCAGCACGCGCAGCTCGCCGGAGCGCGTACCCGCCGGCGCGATCTCGGGCTTGAGCAGCGACAGCAGCGTCGACTTGCCCGAACCGGTACCGCCAACAAGCAGTGCAAACGCACCTTGGGAAACACGCCAATCAAGCCCCTCGAGCACCGGTGCCTCGGCCCCGGGATAGGCAAAACTAAGGCCTCGCACCTCAATCGCCGGCGCGGCCGAGCCATATGCCACACCCGCCGCCGAGCTCCTATCCAACCGAGCCATCAGCCAAACCTCTTCTCATCAATCGCGTGCGACGCGCAAGGCAGCATCATCCAGGCAGCGTACACGACATAGCCCAGCCACGGCGCCGGCACCGATAGTTGCGGGTAAAACGAATACTGCATCGTCGCAGTCCACGCCACTGCCGTCGTGGCCATGCCAAACAGCGCAAGTCCAACCAGCGCGGCAACATCGCCGCGCCCCAGCCGATACCGCGCATACGTCGTTCGACGCGTCGCGGCGCCCCACCCACGGGAACGCATGGCGTCCGCGCGCTCCAGCGAATCTTCCATGCCCCAGCCCATCAACACGCTCGACGCCCGCAGGCGCGATCGCACGGGATCGGTGGGCGCGCGGCCCGGCACATCAATCGCATCCTGCACCGCCAGCACCGTACGACCGCGGCGTAAAAACTGCGGGATAAGCCTCATGCACATCGAGATCATGAGCGCAATCACCGGTGCGGCATTGCCCAGCAGCGCGAGCACCTTGTCGTATTCGAGCATCGACGCCGCGGCCTCAAACCACAGCACGCTCGCCACAAACAGCCCGCCCATGCACAGGCCGTATACCATGCTTTCCAGATACACCGCGCGCATGCCAATACGGAACAGCTCCGTCGAGCCCGAGGCGCTAAACAGCGGATTGACCAGCGCGATAATCAAAATCACCGGCAGCTGCCAGCGGAGTGCGCCCAGCGTGCGGGCAGCCCCGCGCGTCGCAAATCCATACGCCAGCCCGCCCGCAAGTGACAGCGCAATCAGCACCGGCTGCATCGAGAACATGGTGAGCCCCAGCGTCAGCACCATGTAGAGGGCCGGCACAGCCGGATGCGACATCGAGAATGCCGCGACGGGCTCGCCGCCAAACTCCTCTTGTATGTTGTCCACGGGCACCCCCGTCCCCTCGCTCAAACGACAGCTCCGCAGCACCGCCAACGCCGCACGCAAGCAGCGCAAACGCCACGCCGGCGGCACCGACATCGGCCGCCATGAGCCAATCGCTACGCGCTCAACATATGCCTGCGGTATCATATTGCGCCGTGTATCGTTTCCAAACACACGTCTCTATAACGTAACAGGAGATCACATGGACGCAACCGCAATTATCCTCGCTGCCGGCGAGGGCACCCGCATGAAGTCGAACCACTGCAAGGTTTCGCACAAGATCCTGGGCAAGCCCATGGTCCAGTGGATCGTCGACGCCACCATCAAGGCCGGCTGCAGCCGCGTCGTGGTCGTCATCGGCAGCCACGCCGACGAGATGCGCGCCCTTATCGACGGCACCTACGCCAACAGCGCCACCAAGGTCGAGTGCGTTGAGCAGACCGAGCGCCTGGGCACCGGCCACGCCGTGAAAGTCGCGCTCGAGGCCTGCGGCATCACGCAAGGCCCCGTCGTCGTGCTCAACGGCGACTTGCCCCTCATCACCGCCGACACCGTTGCCAAGTTCGCGCAAACCGTCGCCACCGGCGAGCTCGCCTGCACCGTCATGACCATGACCCCGCCCGACCCCTTCGGCTACGGCCGCATCAAGCTGGGCGCCGACGGCCAGATCGAGCGCATCATCGAGCAGAAAGACTGCACGCCCGAGCAGGCCGCCACGCTGCTGGAGTGCAACGCCGGCTGCTACGCCTTTGACGGCGCGCAGCTCGCCGCCCACATTAACGAGATCGGCAACGACAACGCGCAGTCCGAGTACTATCTGCCCGACATGCTCGAGATTCTCAAGGGTCACGGCCAGGCGGTCTCCATCTTCCACTGTGACGACTACCGCGACGGCCTGGGCGTCAACAGCCGCATCCAGCTCGCGCAGCTCACCGCCATCGCGCGCGACCGCATCAACGAGCACTGGATGGCCGAGGGCGTTACCTTCATCGACCCCACGCAGGCCTGGATCGGTCCCGACGCTACCATCGGCCGCGACACCGTCGTGTGGCCGCAGACGCATCTGATCGGCCACGTCACCGTGGGCGAGGAGTGCCAGCTCGGCCCCAACAGCCGCCTCACCGACACCACCGTCGGCAGCGGCTGCATCATCGATGAGACCATCGCCATCGAGGCCGTCATCGAGAACGGCGTCGACTGCGGCCCGCGCGCCTACCTGCGCCCGGGCACCCACATGCTCGACGGCTCCAAGGCCGGTACGCACGTGGAAATCAAGAAGTCCACGATCGGCGAGGGCTCCAAGGTGCCCCACCTGTCCTACATCGGCGACACCACCATGGGCTCCGGCGTCAACGTGGGCGCGGGCTCCATCACCTGCAACTACGACGGCGTCCACAAGCACAAGACCGTCATCGGCAAGGATGCCTTTATCGGTTCCGACACCATGATGGTCGCGCCCGCCCAGATTGGCGACGGTGCACTCGTGGCCGCCGGCTCCGTCATCACCGAGCCGGTCCCGGCCGACGCACTCGGTCTGGGCCGCGCCCGTCAGGTAAATATTGAGGGCTGGGCCGCCGATTATCGCCGCCGTCTGCACGAGGACGACGAGGCATAACGTTTTACCAAGCACAAAAGGGGCTGTTCCCACGGGGACGGCTCCTTTTTCTATCGTGACCTGCGCGACCGGATGAGTGGTCGGTTCGTGTCCGTTGACGGTAAAGACGTTATCAAGACCCGATTAACCCCGCCGCACGGTTACAATGCAAAAAGGCATCTATATGGCATTCGATGTATAAAGGAGAAGGGTAATGCCGATTAATGATCCCGAGAAGTCGGAGAATATGCGCAAGTCCATCCGCGTGTATTCCGGTTCCTCCAACCGTCCCCTCGCTCAGAAGATCGCTGAGTACCTTGGGGTCGAGCTTTCGGGCCTTACGCTAAAGCAGTTCGCCAACGGTGAGATTTACGCCCGCTACGACGAGACCGTCCGCGGCGCCGACGTCTTCCTGATTCAGTCCGTGGCCGGCGGCAACGTCAACGACATGCTCATGGAGCTGCTCATCGCCACTGACGCTGCCAAGCGCGCATCCGCCCGCTCCATCACCGCCGTTATCACCCACTACGGCTATGCCCGCCAGGACCGCAAGGCCGGCCCGCGCGAGCCCATCACCGCCCGCCTCGTCGCCAACCTGCTCGAGCGCGCCGGTGTCGACCGCATCATCACCCTCGACCTGCACCAGGGTCAGATCCAGGGCTTCTTTGATATCCCGGTCAACCACCTGTCCGCACTGCCGCTGTTTGGCCAGTACTACAACGACATGCACTTCGACACCGACAACCTGGTTGTCGTCTCCCCCGACGTGGGTCGTGCCAAGGCCGCCAAGAAGCTGTCCGACATGCTCGGCTGCGACCTGGCCATCGCCCACAAGGGCCGTCCGCGCCACAACGCCGCCGAGGTCATGGGCATCATCGGTGACATCAAGGGCAAGACCTGCGTCATCAACGACGACATGATCGACACCGCTGGCACCCTGTGCGCCAACGTCAAGGAGCTCAAGGCTATGGGCGCTGGTGACATCTACGTCTGCGCCACCCACGGCATCTTCTCCGGTCCGGCCATCGAGCGCCTGAACGACGCCCCGATCGTCGAGTGCGTCGTCACCGACGCCATCCCCGTCGAGGTCGGCGGCAAGATCAAGACCATCTCGGTCGCCGAGGAGTTCGCTCAGGCCATCTCCGCCGTTTACCACGAGGAGCCCGTCTCCACGCTCGTCGGCGGCGACTTCGCGCTGTAGTCGCATCGTCCTTGCAACCCGGCGCATCGCCGTCGGAACAGAAGAAACCCCCGCGCTCCCCCTTGCTTCGCAAAGGTCGCGCGGGGGTTTCTTCTGTTCCGACGGCTCGCTCTGCCGCGGCCGCGCTTTTGTCTGGTGGGATTTCGCTGAAGCAAAGCCTCGCCTTCGGCGGGCGTGGTAGCCTTTGTCGTTGATTAAACTTTTGTGTAACGAAAGGAAGCATATGGCAGCTGCACAGCCGCTTAAGATTCGCATGGTTGCCGGGCTTGGCAACCCGGGCGAGGAATATGCCGAGACCCGCCACAACGCCGGTTTTAAGGCAATCGACGAGCTGGCCCGTCAGGCCGGCGTCACGTACTGGAAAAACCAGGCCGGCGCCGAGGTCGCGCTCATCAACATCAACGACCCCGAGGAAGAGGGCGGCAAGCGTCAGATTGTGCTGGTCAAGCCGCAGTCGTACATGAATACCTCGGGCGGCCCCATCTCCAAGCTCTGCCGCGAGTACAAGATCAAGGCCGAGGAACTGCTCGTGATCCACGACGAGCTCGACATTCCCGCCGGTGACGTGCGCGTCAAGGTGGGCGGAGGCCATGCCGGTCACAACGGCCTGCGCTCCATCATCGACAAGATGGGCAGCCGCGACTTCAGCCGCATCCGCACCGGCATCGGCAACCCTCCCGGTAAGATGGCCGTCGCCGACTACGTGCTTAAGCAGCTGCGCGCCCGCGAGGCCGAGGATTTCCAGGACACCTGCGCCCGCGCGGCCGACGCCGCCGGCCTGGCGATCGTGCACGGCGTGGTCTACGCCCGCGACCATGTCAACGGCGCCGCCTCCGCCAACGGCAAGCACTAAAACCTATCATTTAGGGACAGGTTTATTTTGGCAGGTTTTACCTGCGGAAACGCCCCAGTTGCGGCATCGCAATAAACCGCGCGCCGCCATACGCACATAGCACCCCAAGGGGGCCGGCCCCATCACAACCCGAGGCCGGCCCCCTTTGCCGTTTTACCCGATAAAACTGACCAAAATAAACCTGCCCCTATTTGGTAGGCCAAAGTGGATAAACCCTGCTCCCAACCGCCGAAGACACACGTAAGTGACATGTCCATGAGGGTATAATTTGCACCGTATGTCTGCACAACGCCTGTGCGCGTACGGTTTTATTCGGGCTACCGTCCATTTCCGTGGAGGCACGGTTCGGCGGCCCTAACAAGAGAGGGGTTCTATGTATAAGATCCTGGAGAAGACGCAGTTCTCGGAGAAGGTGTTCAAGTTCCGCATCGAGGCGCCCGCAATCGCCAAGCATGCGCACGCTGGACAGTTCCTCATGGTCCGCGCCAACGAGACGGGCGAGCGTGTCCCGTTTACCCTGGCCGGCTGGAACGGTGACGAGGGCTGGGTCGAGTTCATCTTCATGGTGATCGGCAAGACCACCGAGATGCTGTCCACCTACGAGGCCGGCGAGTCGCTGCGCGACGTCGTGGGCCCGCTGGGCGTTCCCACCGAGATGGCCGAGGGCCCCTGCGCCGTCATTGGCGGCGGCGTCGGCCTGGCAATTGCCTTCCCGGTCGCCAAGCACCTGGTCGAGACCGGTCACGAAGTTCACGCCATCATGGGCGCCCGCACCAAGGACCTCCTGCTCATGGAGGACCAGTTCCGCGAGCTCCTCGACGAAGACCACATCCACATCACCACCGACGACGGCTCCTACGGCGAGCAGGGCGTTGTTACCGCTCCGCTGGAGCGCCTGCTGCAGGACAAGGCCGTGAGCCAGGTCTTCTGCGTCGGCCCCGTTCCGATGATGAAGTTCTCGACCCTCACCGCCCAGAAGTACGACACCCCCATCACCGCGTCCCTCAACCCCATCATGGTTGACGGCACCGGCATGTGCGGCTGCTGCCGCGTCGAGGTGGGCGGCGTGACCAAGTTCGCTTGCGTCGACGGCCCCGACTTCGATGCCACCCTGGTCGACTGGGATGACCTTCGTGCCCGCCAGGCCGCTTACCGTTCCGAAGAGGGCGAGTCCCTCAAGGCCTATGAGGAAAAGAGCTGCGCATGCCACTAGTTAACGGTCGTTTCGTTGCCGATATGAAGTCGCCCCGCACCCCCGATAACGAGGAGCCGGCTGCCGAGCGCGCCTGCGACTTCCGCCCCGTCGACAAGGGCTTCACCGAGGAGATGGCGCTGGCCGAGGCCGAGCGCTGCCTCAACTGCAAGAAGCCGTTCTGTGTTGAGGGCTGCCCCGTCAACATCAACATCCCCCGCTTTATCGAGCAGATCCGCGAGAAGGACTTCGGCGGCGCCCTCGATACCATCCGCGAGGACTCCATGCTTCCCGCCATCTGCGGCCGCGTCTGCCCGCAGGAGAACCAGTGCGAGGGCAAGTGCATCCGTGGTAAGAAGTCCGAGCCCGTGGCCATCGGCCAGCTCGAGCGCTTCCTGGGTGACCGCCCCGAGCTCGCCTCCACGCCCAAGATGGCTCCCAAGAACGGCAAGAAGGTCGCCGTCGTCGGCTCCGGCCCGTCCGGCATCACCTGCGCTGGCGAGCTCGCCCGCAACGGCTTTGACGTTACCGTCTTTGAGGCCTTCTTCACCGGCGGCGGCGTGCTGGTCTACGGCATCCCCGAGTTCCGTCTGCCCAAGGCGGTCGTCAAGCGCGAGATTGACGGCCTGGAGGACATGGGCGTCAAGTTTGAGTACAACTCCGTCGTGGGCAACATGGCCACGGCCGAGGAGCTGTTCGAGCAGGGCTTCGACGCCATCTACGTGGCGACCGGCGCTGGCCTGCCCAAGTTCCTCAACGTCCCCGGCGAGAACCTGCCCAACGTCTTCTTCGCGAACGAGTACCTCACCCGCGTGAACCTGATGAAGGCCAACAAGTTCCCCGAGTACGACACCCCCACCAAGCACGGCAAGAACGTCGTCGTCTTTGGTGGCGGCAACGTGGCTATGGACGCCGTCCGCACCGCCAAGCGTCTGGGCGCCGAGCACGCCATCATCGCCTACCGCCGTACCGAGGACGAGATGCCCTGCCGTCGCGCCGAGCTGCACCATGCCAAGGCCGAGGGCGTCGAGGTTCTGCCGCTCGTCTCCCCGCTCGAGTTTGTCGCTGGCGAGGACGGCTCCGTGTGCGCCGTCAAGGTCCAGAAGATGGAGCTCGGCGAGCCTGACGAGTCCGGCCGTCGTCGCCCGGTGCCCATCGAGGGCGCCATCGAGGAGATCCCCTGCGACGTCGCAATCTCGGCTATCGGCACCAACGCCAACCCCTTCGCAAAGAAGATCGGCGGCAAGATGGAGCTCAACAAGTGGGGCTACATTGTTGCCGACGAGGAGACCGGCCAGACCACCGATCCCCGTATCTGGGCCGGCGGCGACATCGTCACCGGTGCCGCTACGGTCATTCTGGCGATGGGCGCCGGCAAGAAGGCCGCCGCTTCCATCACCAAGAGCCTACTGGGCGAGTAATCATCCGCAGCGCTAGCTACCAAACGGCAAAGTCCCCGTCGAGCACACGCCCGGCGGGGACTTTTTCTATGCCGGCCGACTACCACAAAGGGGACAGGCACCTTTGTGGTGGTTTTGGTCGGTTAGCCTTCGAGCTGTGCCACCTTGTAGCGGTAGGCAGCGGCGATAACGTCTTTACAACCCTCGCGGCCCAGCTTGGCGCGGTTGACGACGATGTCCTTGCCACTCGTCATCTTCCACTTTCCGGCGCTGTAGCGCTTATAGAACGCCTCGCGCGCCTTCTGCTGCTGCTTGACCAGCTTGGCGCCCTTCTTTTTGTTAAGGCCGCGCTTCTTGCGCACGATCTCGACGCGGTCCTCAAAGGGCGCAGTCACCAGCACGGCGATGTGGTTGGGGTTGTTGCGCAGCAGATAATCGGACAGACGGCCTTCGATAATGCAGCTCTCGGTCTCACCCAGATCCAAAATCACCTGGCTCATCTTTTGGAACAACTTGTCCGAGTACGAACGCGCATCGTAGCGGTCGGGCAGAAACGCCATGTTCTCCACGGCCAGGCGCTCGTCGTAGGCGGCCATCTTGTCGAGCGACTCGCCCGCGCGCAGCGAAGCACGCACCAGCAGATCGTTATCGTACAGCGGAATCCCCAGCTCATCGGCGAGGATACGACCAATCTCGTGGCCCTCGGCGCCAAAGTCGCGCGCGATGGTAATGACCACAGGATTCTTCTTGTTCTCCAGATCGCTCATCGCGATTCCTTTCTCTATGTGACAAAGGGGCTGTCCCTTTGCCACATTCTACGCTGCCACCATTCGCCTCTGATATGCGCGAACCAGCAGCGAGATACCAAAGTTGAGCACAAAGTACATCGCAAACACCAGGCCGTAGAGCATAAGAACCTGCGACAGGTCGATCGCGTGAGCCATCACGACATTTGCCGTGTACATGAGCTCGGCCACGTTAATGCCCGAAAGATACGAGCTGTCCTTAATGACAGTCGTGCACTGGCTAAACAGCGCCGGAATGATCGTCTTAAACGTCTGCGGCAGAATGATGTAGCGCATGGTGGCAAAGAAGCCAAAGCCCTGGCTCTGCGCTGCCTCAAACTGGCCGCGCGGAATCGAGTTGAGGCCGCCGCGCACAATCTCGGCCATAACAGCGCTGGTAAACAGCGTGAAGGCGATGGTCGAAATCACAATGTCCAAACCCTGCACCGTAAAGTAGATAAACAGAATCCACAGCAGGTTCGGCGTGCAACGGAACAGCTCGATATAGGCGCTCACCAAAATACGGAACGGGCGGGGCGCATAGCTCTTAACGAGCGCCAGCACCGTGCCAAAGATGAGCGAGAAAAAGATCGACAGCGCCGAGATCTCGATTGTCTTAACAAAGCCGCCCCAAATGTAGAGCAGGTTGGTCGCGTTGAAGATTTCCATGCGCTAGGCCTCCTCTACGTTGTCGAGCCCCAGCTCGGCCAGGCTCACGCCGCGCGGACGCTCCTTGGAGCGGCGCTCGAGCCACTGCACCAGCATGGCGAGCGGAAAGCAGATGATGAAGTACATAAGGCAGCAGACGATGTATCCCTGCAGGTAACCGTACAGACTCACAAAGTTGTCGGAACGGTACATAAGGTCGCCGCCGGCCACAAGCGCCAGCACCGACGTGTTCTTGACCAGGTTGAGCGCCTGGTTACACAGCGGCGGCAGAATGATCTTGAACGTCTGGGGCAGCACGATGTACCAGTACGCCTGCGCACGGGTGAAGCCCTGGCTCTGGGCCGCCTCCATCTGACCGCGCGGAACCGCCTCGATACCAGTGCGGATGACCTCCGAGATGTAGGCCGCGTGATACAGACCCACGCCCAAGAAGCCCAGCACGAACGGCGCGATGCGCACCGGCTGATCGGCACCAGTCATGGCCTGCAAAAACTGCGGACCGGCCATGTACATAAAGAGCACCTGCACGGGCAACGGGGTGTTCTGGTAAAACTCCACGTATACGCGGCTTATGGCGCGCAGCACGCGCGAACGAGTGGTAGAGAACACGCCCAGCAGCGTGCCCAGCACCAGCGACAGCAGCAGACCGGCAACGACCACCTGCAGCGTCACGCCAAAGCCCTCCCAGAAGGGCCCCATGTTTTGAAATGTCGTCGACCAACGGTCGGCGTCAAATAATCCTTCGAGCATTTGATTCCTTCCTTGGACGATGCGCCTATACAAGACCCCAGGTCTTAACCTCTTGGTCGAGCCAGCCATCGGCCAGGCGATCGCAAATCACCTGATCGACCACGGCGGAAAGGTCGCAGCCCTTCTTGGTCGCCACGCCGTAGCCCTGCTCGCCAAACTTGACCTCGGGCTGCAACAGCTCAACGGTCTCGTTCATGTAACCGGCCAGCGTGGAGCGGTCCATGGCAAAGACGTCGATATTGCCGGCGTCGAGCGAACTCTTGATGATGGGGTAGCCGCTAAAGGCCCTAAACTCGGGCTTGCAGCTAAAGCCGTTGTCCTTGATCATCTGCTCGATCAGGCTCTGCGTGGTGGCGCCCTGGCTCACGCCAATGACCTTGCCATCCAAATCCTCAATCGAGGTAAAGCCCGAACGCTTCTTGACCATGAGTCCCACGTAGTCGGTGCGGTACGGCGTCGAGAAATCCCAGCTCTTCTTACGCTCGTCGGTGATGGTGTAGGTCGCCGCGACCACGTCAAGTTGGCCGTTATCGATCAGCGGGCCGCGCGTCTTGGGCGTTACGTCGGTAAACTCGACAAGCTCCTGGGCGCGGGCCTCCTTGTAGCTCACGCCAAAGACGGCAGCGGCGATCTGGTAGCACAAATCGACTTCCATGCCCTCAAAGCGGCCCTTGGCGGTGTCGTAATAGCCATAGCCGGGAACGTCCTTCTTAACGCCGGCATTCAGATGGCCACGCGACTTGATGGCCGCAAGCTTGGACCCCTTGTCGGAGCCCTCGCCGCTGGTGGAGTTGCCGCAACCGGTAAGCGCGGTCCCCGTCAGCGCAAGCATGCCGGCGCCAGCCAGCTGCAAAAAGCGACGGCGCGACACGGCCGCCCTCGTCATATCCGTCATGTCCATCACCGCGCCTAGTGCAAAATCTTGGACAGGAACTCGCGGCAGCGCGGGTTCTCGGGGTTGTCGAAGAAGTGCTCGGGCGTGCCCTCCTCCAGAATGCGGCCGTCCTCCATAAAGATGACGCGGTCGGCCACCTGGCGCGCAAAGCCCATCTCGTGCGTCACGCAGATCATGGTGATGTCCTCCTGCGCGAGCTCAATCATAACGTCCAGAACCTCCTGGACCATCTCGGGGTCGAGCGCCGAGGTCGGCTCGTCAAACAGGATGATGGGCTGTTTGGTGCACAGGGCACGGGCGATGGCGATGCGCTGCTGCTGACCGCCCGAGAGGTTCTGCGGATACTCGCCTGCCTTATGCGCCATGCCGACGCGTTTGAGCGCGGCGATGGCGATCTCGGTCGCCTCCTCCTTGCTCTTCTTTTGCAGCTTGATGGGCGCAAGCGTCAGGTTGCCGAGCACCGTCATGTTGGGATACAAGTTGAACTGCTGAAACACCATGGAGCTATACTTGCGAGCCATCTCCAGGTGATTCTTTTTGGTGAGCGACGTACCGTCGATGACGACCTCGCCCGACGTGGGCTCCTCCAGATAATCGACGCAACGGATGAGCGTCGACTTACCCGAACCGGAAGGCCCGATCATTACGAGCTTCTCGCCGCGCTTGACGGTGAGATTGATATCTTTGAGCACATGCAGGTCGCCAAAGTACTTGTTGAGATGCTTGATCTCGATCATGTCTGCCATGAATGTCCCTTCCCTGCGTTTATACGAGTTGCACTATTGTACGGAAAGAACCACGTTTCCGCAGCCCACGCTACATCCCCGTAAAGAACCCGCAACCTTCCACCCACTCATTGGGGACAGGCTTAAATTGAACTGCGTCCCGAATCTTGGCCTTCTTTTATTAGAAGCGAACACTAGGACGCTTTCAATAGCCGTTTCCGAAACTCCACCGGGGTGAGGCCGCCGAGCGCCACCTGGCGACGCCTCGTGTTCCAATGCACGACGTAGGCGTCGAGGTCCCTCTTGAAGGACTCGAAGTCGGCCCACTCGACGCCCCTGAAGAACTCGTCCTTGAGATGCCCGAACACCTGCTCCGTCGCCCCGTTGTCTAGGCAGTTGCCCTTTCTCGACATGCTCTGCCTGGCGCCGTGCCTCCTGAGCTCGCCGGTCCACCTAGGGTGCTGGTACTGCCAGCCCATGTCGCTGTGGACGATCGGCGAGGCCCCGGCCGGCATTCTCGCGAACAGGCGCCTGAGCACCTCCTCCTGCTGGGCCATGTCCGGGCTCGTCGACACCGACCAGGAGACGATCTCCTTCGTGCAGAAGTCGTAGACCGGGGCGAAGTACGCCTTGCCCCAGGGCTGCCTGAATTCCGTGACGTCGGTCCCGAGCTTCTCCCACGGGGCGCCCGCGCGAAAGTCACGCGCTATCAGGTTGTCGAATCTCTCGCCGACCGGGCCGCGGTAGGAGTTGTAGCGATGGTAGTCGGTCTCCCGGCGGATGCCGCAGCGGATGCCGAGCTCCCGCATCATCTTGAGGACCGTCTTGTCCGCTATCCTCGCGCCCAGCTCGGCCCTCAGGCACATCGCTATCTGGCGGTGGCCGCACCCGTTCGCCGTCCTCGAGAAGATCTCGCGCACGGCCTCCCGGAGCTCTGGCCGGGTCGCTCTCGGCGGGTGCGCTACGGCATAGTGGTAGCTCGACGGCGCGAGCCGCGCGGCCGCGAGCAGGTCGCATAGGCGGTGGTGCCCTGAAAGGGAGGCTACGACCTGGGCTTTCTCCCAGTTTGAGAGCTCTTCTCCGCTTTCAGGGCTATCGATTTTTTTAGATACGCCACCTGGGCCTCGAGTTTGCGCACGCGCTCCTCGAGCTCCCGCTCGCGCGTCCGCCCCCCGGGGCCCTCCGGCCTGCCGCGGCGTCCCGGCTCGAGCGCCTCCGGCCCGCCCTCGCGGTACAGCCTGCACCAGCGGTCGAGCGATGTGGCGGCGGCGATGCCGAAGCGGGCCATCGCCTCCGACCGCGGCATCCCCTCGTCCACGACGGCCCTCGCGACGGCGAGCTTGGTCTCCATGTCGTAGGTCCTGCGGCTCTCGCCCATCCCGATCAGCCCCTTCCTCCCGGTTGCCCGGTACGCGTAGAGCCATTTTCTCACCGCCGGGGCGGGAACGTCGAGCTTCTTGGCCGCGAGTTCGAAGCCGAGGCCGGCCTCGAACAGGTCGGCGGCGCGTGCCCTCATCTCGCGACCGTATCTTGCCTTCTTCCTGCGGGGCATTTCCGATGCCTCCCTTTTCTCGAACCTTAATTTCAAAGTCCAAGAAATGGGATGCAGTTCAAATGAGTACCCGCTCATTGGCACTCATTTAAGCCTGTCCCCAATGAGTACCCAGCCAAAAAAGGGGCGCGACCGCAATGGTCACGCCCCTCAGCATCGGCTATGTGTCGGCCGGCGCTTACGCCAATTTTGCACCGACGATCTTTGCCGCGGCCGGCTTGTCGAAGTTGCCGCCGGTGGCCTTGCCCAGAGCGCCCATGACCTGGCCCATCTGCTTCTTAGACGTGGCACCCAGCTCGGCGATAACCTGCTCGATCAAGGCCTCGAGCTCCTCGCCCGAAACCTGCGCGGGCAGCAGACTCTCCAGAATCTTGACCTGCTCGGTCAGGTTGTCGGTACGCTCCTGGTCGGTACCGGCCTTGATGGACATCTCCAGCGTCTCGCTCGTCTGCTTAATCAGACGCTTGATCATGCTGTTGACGTCTTCCTCGGTCACATCGCGGCGCTCGTTGACCTCGATGTTCTTCACCTCGGCCTTAACCTGGCGAATGATAGACAGGCGAACCTTGTCCTTGGCCTTCATGGCCGCGATCATTTCCTTCTGCAGCTCTTCGTTGGTCATCTGCAAATCCTCCTCAATAGCGTGGGCGGCACTCACGCGGGCACCGCCCCATGATTACTCAGTCTTCGACGAATCGTCGGTCGAACTCTTGGTGACGCCCTTCAGGCTGACGTTGTACGGCACGTCCTTGGGCATGGGGTTAACGGTGATGTCGGCGTCCTTCTTGTACTGCTCCAGCCACTCGCTGTACGCGGTGCTTGCCGCCTGCGTCTTCACCACGTTGGAGACGTACTTCTTGATGTCCTTGGGCACCTGCTTAATGTCATCGACCTGATTATCGACATGGAAGTAGTCGGTGCACTTGATGATGTGATAACCATAGGTCGACTCGACGACGTCGCTCACATCGCCCTTGTTGAGCCCCTCGAGCGCCGCCTGGTAGCTGTCGACGAAGGTAGTGAGCTTGTCCCAGCCAACATCGCCCTTCTTGTCCTTGGAGCCGGTGTCATCGGAGTACTGCTCCACGGCGTCCTCAAAGCTCAGCTCGCCGGAGTTAATCTTGTCCAGGCACTCCTGCGCCTTGGCCTTGGCGGCGGCCTTGTCCTCGTCGGAAGCGTCAGAATCGACCTTGATCAGAATATTCGACGAGCGACGGGCGTCATTGTAGTTGGACAGGTTCTCGTTGATGTAATCGACAATCTCGCTGTCCTTGGGCTTGCTGGTGGGTGCCACGGCATCCTTGAGCTTCTGCTGCGCCAGGCTCTCCTTGAGCGAGTCCTTGTAGGTGTCCTCGGTGTAGCCATAGGTCTTAAGCGTCTTCTTAAAGGCTTTGGCGCCGCCGGCACTCTTGCAGGCGTCCTTCCAAGCCTTCTCGACCTCCTCGTCCGAGACGGTCACGCCGTTTTCCTTCTGCGCCTGCTGAAGCAGAATCTGCTGCGCGTAGGAGTCGATGAGCTGCTTGCGGTACTTCTTGGGCGTGAGGTCATTGTCAACCAGGTACTGTGCCCAGTCCTTGTCCTTGGTGTAGCCGTAGGACGTGCGCATGCTCATAATCTGCTTGGTCACGGTGTCCTCGGTGAGGTTGGTGCCGTTGATAGTGGCAGCCACGCCACCAGTGAGCTTATAGCCTGAGCTGGCGCTTTCGGTCTGCGACATCAGGCCGGAGCACGCCATGGCCGAAACGGAGAGCAGCATCGCCAGCACGCCGATGACCACCAGGACAATCTTGACGGTCTTGGACACATAGGTCTTGCGCTGCTTCTTGCGAGAGCTGGAGGCGGCGCGGGACCGTTGCTCGGACGTCGGCGCGACCTCGGGGTTCTTTTTCTTATTTGCCATGTTTGGCCTTTCGCATCACGAATCGAACAAACGCCATTGTGTCACAACGCAGCCCTCGCGGCACACCTGGTGCATGGGGGACAGGTTAATCTGCACCATTTTGGTGCAAAGGGGACAAGTCTGGCAGTTGGCAGTTAGGGATGTTCCTTTTCTGCCGGCAGTTAGGGACAGTCCCCAAGTGCCGGCCTTAAAAGTGGCGACGGATGGCGTCGACCATGCCCTGCGGCGTGGTTTGGCCGAGCACGTCGGCTGCGGCATCGGCGTCCATAAAGATGTTCATGAGCGCCTGCAGGGCCTCGACCTGACCGCCCGGCTCTGCGATGCCCAGATTGATGACGATCTGCGCCGGCACCGGAGCGCCCATGCCAGCCATAGCGTTAAATGTCACGGGCGCGGCGGGCTTCACCACCGCGATATAGGGCTTGGCCACAAACCCCGGATCGGTATGCGGAATGGCAATGTTTGCCGCCGGCATGGCAAGACCCGTGGGATAGGCATCCTCGCGCGTGCGAACGGCGTCGAGCCAACCGGATGCAATGTAGCCACGTGGTGCAAGCTCGCCCTCGAGCCGCGCGAACACCTCATCCGGCGTCGCACACTCCCAATCAAAAAACACCAGCTCAGACGTAAACAGCGCTTCGTTATCCGCCATGCGCTCACCTCTCTCATCTAGTCACCTGCGACGTTCTTGAATGACCAGTCGTTAAAGCCCGTTCCCGATGACTACCCAAAACAAAAGGTGGCCACGCGCGCCTTGGCGCCAATGACCACCCTGACTACTCGGCTAAATTGTACTGTGCGCTGCTAGCCGCGAGGCGCGTCAATTGCGACCTTGCCGCTCTCCAACACGTGGACGCGGCCGTCGGCGAGCATTTGCACGACCTCGGGATACAGCACATGCTCAATCGCATGGATGTGCTCCTCGAGCGTGTCGACATCCCAGCCCTCCTCGACAGCCAGCGCGCGCTGGGCGATGATGGGGCCGTTGTCGTAAATCTCGTTGGCAAAGTGCACGGTCACGCCGGTCACCTTGACGCCGCGCGCAAAGGCATCGTCAATCGCATGCGCACCGGTAAAGCTCGGCAGCAGCGCCGGATGCAGATTGACCACGCGGTTGGGAAACGCCGCCAGCAGAGGCGTGTGCACCATGCGCATGTAGCCGGCCATGACCACATACTCGCAGCCGCGCTCGAGAAGCTCGTGCGCGATGATCTCGTCAGCGGCGATGGGGTCGGCGTAGACATCCTTGGACAGCGTGAGCGTCTGGATGCCCGCGCGCTCAGCGCGCTGCAAACCCTTAGCCGAAGGACGGCTCGACACCACAAGCTCAATCGAAGCGTTGAGCTTGCCGGCGGCGATCAGATCGATCAGCGCCTGCAGGTTGGTACCCGAACCGCTGATGAGCACACCGATCTTGAGCGGCTCGGCCGTATCGGTGCCGGTCGGACGGGTGTAGGGCACAAAGCCCAGGCTCGCGGCAGCAGCCATCTGCTCGTTAGCGCTCATCGGAGTACACGACCTTACCGGAGCCCTCGACGCACTCGCCCACGCGGAACGGCTTCTCGCCCAGCGCGACCAGGGCCTCGGTCACGGCAGCCTCGTCCTCGGGGGCGACGATCAGGCACAGGCCAACGCCCATGTTGAAGGTCTTGCATGCCTCGTTGGGCGCGAGCTCGGCCTGGCGCGAGACGTAGGTGATGACGGGCGGAACGTCCCAACCCATCTCGGCGCCGTTACGGGTGACCACGGCGTCAACGTCGTCGGCAAGCGCGCGGTTGAGGTTCTCGGTGATGCCGCCGCCGGTGATGTGGGCGATGGCGTGCACCGGAGCGCCACCGCGCAGCAGCTCCAGAATCGGCTTGACATAGATGCGCGTGGGGGTCAACAGGGCGTCTGCCAGCGATGCGCCGCCGAGTTCCTCGAGCGGACGGCTCAGCTCCTCGGCCTTAGCGGCGGCCTCGGGCGTGCCCGGCTTAATACCGTCGACGCCAATGACCTTACGCACGAGCGAGTAGCCGTTGGAGTGCACGCCGGTGGAAGGCAGGCCCAGGATCACGTCGCCGGGGCGGACGTTCGCGGGGTCGAGCATCTTGGGACGGTCGACGACGCCCACGGTAAATCCGGCAAGGTCGTAGTCGGCAGGAGCCATGACGCCGGGGTGCTCGGCCATCTCGCCGCCCACGAGCGCGCAGCCCGCGAGCTTACAGCCGTCGGCCACACCCTTGATGATCTTTGCCATGTGCTCGGCCTCGATGTGGCCGATGGCAACGTAGTCCAGGAAGAACAGCGGCTCGGCGCCCGAAGCCAGAATGTCGTTGACGCACATAGCGACCAAGTCCTGGCCCACCGTCTCGTGACGGTCCATGATCTGGGCGAGCACGAGCTTGGTGCCCACGCCGTCGGTACCGCTAATCAGAATCGGGTCTTCCATATCCTTAAGCGCGGCAGCCGAGAACAGGCCACCAAAGCCACCGATGCCGCCGATGACCTCGGGACGGTTGGTGTCCTTAACCATCTGCTTAATAGCGTCGACGGCGCGGCCGCCCTCGGCGGTATCGACGCCGGCATCCTCATACGTCACATGCTTGCTGTCGCTCATCTGAGCCTTCCTCTCCCACTACCGTCCGCCGCCCGGGCGCCAAACGGTGCTCATAGTTGCGTTCATATCGGCGCACACCGCAGCGGCGCGCGCCGTAGTATCAACAAAACAGCAGATAAAACCTGCCAAAATAAACCTGTCCCTACATGACAGGTTTTAGGCCTCGCCGTGTTCCTCTTCCCAGCTGCGGTCGTCGTATTTCTCGACCACGGCGTCGTCGTCAAAGTGCAGCGGCTTGTCCAGGTTGCGGGGCTTAAAGCCCTCCATGAACTTGTCGCGGCCAAAACTCTCGGGAATCGCCACGGGGTAGCGGCCGGTAAAGCACGCATCGCAGTAACCGCCCTTGGGCATGACCTTAAGCAGGCCCTCGACCGAAAGGAAGGCCAGCGAATCGGCGCCGATATACTCACAAATCTCATCGACCGTCTTGTTGGCGCTGATAAGCTGCGACTGCACGTCGGTATCGATGCCGTAGAAGCACGGCCAGATGACCTCGGGCGAGTTGATGCGGATATGAATCTCCTTGGCGCCAGCGTTGCGTAGCATCTTGACGAGCTGCACCATGGTGGTGCCGCGCACGATGGAGTCGTCGATGACGACCAGGCGCTTGCCCTCGATGTTGTCGCGCAGCGGGTTGAGTTTCATACGCACGCCCATGGCGCGCAGCTCCTGCGTGGGCTCGATAAACGTACGGCCCACGTAGCGGTTCTTGATAAGGCCCTCGCCAAAGGGAATACCGCTCTCGTGCGAATACCCCTCCGCGGGCGGCAGGCCGGAGTCGGGCACGCCGATGACCAGATCGGCCTCGACGGGCTCCTCGTGTGCCAGCTGACGACCCATGTCGTAACGGCAGGCATAGACGCTCTTGCCGTTCATGATGGAGTCGGGGCGGGCAAAGTAGACCTGCTCAAAGATGCAGTTTGCGGGCTCTTCGGCTGCAGGCACGCCCTGCTCGGATACCAGACCCTCGGCGCTGATGCGCAAAATCTCGCCGGGACGAACGTCACGGACGTACTCGGCACCCACGATGTCGAGTGCGCAGGTCTCGGAAGCAACGACCCAGCCGCCGGCGCGCGTGACACGGACGGCGGAGTCGACCGTCGCGGCGCCGTCCTGCGACGGCAGCTGCGAAACGGATGCGGCATCGGCCTGGTCCAGGCCCTCGTCCACCAGCTTGCCCAGCACGAGCGGGCGAATGCCGTGCGGATCGCGGAATGCGTAGAGCGCCTGCTCGTTGATGAGCGTCATGGCGTAGCCGCCGCGCACGAGCTCCATGGTCTTGCGAATGCCCTCGCGCAGATGGCCTGTACGCTGAGTAAAGTAGCCGATAAGCTTAGTCGCGACCTCGGAATCCGAATTGGAAAGGAACGGCACGCCCAGCTCGATCAGCTGGCGGCGCAGCTCGTCGGTGTTGACGAGGGTACCGTTGTGCGCGAGCGCGATAATGACGCTGTTGATGGTAGAAAGATGCGGCTGCGAGGCTTCCCAGCTCTTGGCACCGGCAGTGCCATAGCGCACGTGGCCCACGGCCAGCTGGCCGGAGAGTGTCGACAGGTCGGCGTTGGAGAACACGCGGTCGAGCAGGCCCAGATCCTTGCGGACCATAACCGTGCCGCCATCACCCACGGCGATTCCCGCCGATTCCTGGCCGCGATGCTGCAGCGCGCGCAGACCAAAGTACGTCAGTCGAGCCACATCGCGATCGGGTGCCCACACACCAAAAATGCCGCATTCCTCATGCAGCTGGTCGGAGTCCGGATCATACGTCGACATGGTCTTCACCTGTCCCGCGGCACGCTCGGCCGCGCGGATGGTTTCTTGAGACATGGCATCCCCTCAGAGCCTCGTTATTTGGCGTTACCTGCCCTATTATACGCACGGCAAGACAAGCACTCCCGCGCATGAACAGCGCTTTTTAAAAGCCCACCGAGCTTATAATCCGTTTTGCAGCCAAACATTTTATTGGGCAACCGCCTCGGGGCCGACGATCCCGCATACTTCCGTTGCGACGCGTCTCGCCCGCCGTTGGGGCTTGCATTGTTGCAATTGGGTCGTTCGTCCTGTCTTTTGGCAGGTCGGCGGCGTATCCTTGTACCTACAGCAAAACGAGAAAGGTTATGTATGGATCGAAACGAACTCGACCCCAGCGTCCCCAGCGCCACGGAGGTCAAGAAGATCCCCCTCATCATTAAGGTATACGCCGTCCTGTGCATCCTGTCCGGCGTGGGCACGCTCCCGTCGGTCGGCGCCTTTATGTGGCAGGTCATCACCGCGCTCATCAACGGCAACGCCGCCGCCAAGCTCGGCGACAACACGCTCGTCGCGGTCGGACTGATTGTCGCCGGCATCATGCTCTCAGCTGCCAGTGCCGTCATCTTGATCATCTTTGGCCTTGACCTCATCAAGAACCAGCGCCGCAATGCCGCCCGTCTGTCCTATATCCTTATCGCATTGACCGTCGTCGAGCTTTTGGTTGACGTGATGCTCCAGGGCATCGGGCCTTTCTTGCTGCGCCCCGCCATCCAGCTCGGCATCCTCGTCGCGCTTTCGACCACCGTCGACCCCACGCTGCGCCAGGAGCGCGAGCTGCAACGCCGCCTGCAGGAAATGCTCGATCGCGACGCCGCCGCCGAGGGCATGCTCGGGCGCGATGAAACCGGCGAAGGCTACATCAAGCTCAACTACTTCAACCTGTTCTGGGTATTCTTTGTCTGCTGCATACTCGGCCTGATCGCCGAGGACATCTGGCACATGACGGTCGACGACCCGGGCGTCTACCAGAACCGCGCCGGCATGCTGTTTGGCCCCTTCAGCCCCATCTACGGATTTGGCGCCGTGCTCATGACCATGGTGCTCAACCGCTTCTACAAAAAGAACCCCATCATTATCTTTTTGGTGAGCGCGCTGCTCGGCGCAAGCTTTGAGGTGTTCGTGGGCTGGTTTATGCAGACCTCGTTTGGCGTGGTCTCGTGGAGCTACTCGCATATGAAGCTCTTTGGCATGCCCGATCCGCTCGCCGTCCTTACCGGTGGACGTACCTGCACGGGCTTCGCCTGCCTGTGGGGCCTGGGTGGCCTTATCTGGATCAAGCTGCTGCTGCCGAGGCTGCTCAAGCTCATCAACATGATTCCCTGGAAGAGCCGCTACTCGGCCACCGTCATCTTTACCATCATTATGCTGGTCGATGGCGTTATGACGCTGCAGTCGCTCGATTATTGGTATCAGCGCGTCAACGGCACGGAACCGGATATTCCCGTTGCGCAGTTCTACGGCAAGTACTTCGATAATGACTTTATGGAGAATCGCTTCCAGAGCATGACCATGAGCCCCAAGGATGCGACGCGCGTGTAGCGTCCACCGCGCCCAAAACGCAAAACGCCCGCCGGTATCACACGTACCGGCGGGCGTTTTTATAAACGAGCCTTCTATCGACGCAAGCCTCTACGCCTCGCGCTCGACCTCACTCACGCATTCGTTCTTGATGGTGCCAACGAGTGCCTGCAGCGCATCGACCACATGCGGGCGAATGTCCCCGCCGATGAGCACGAGCATGATGTCGTCACCCACGGCGAGCTCGCCGCTTGCCAGCCACACGCGCACATAGCCGATACCCGGCATCGCGCTCGTGGCCTCGATAGCAGCCTGCACCTTGCTGGCGTCGTAGCCGAACACCATGCCTCCCACCTTGTGGCCCGGCGCCACGCCATCGGTCTCGACACCGCGCGCCTCGGCCTTGGGCGTCGCACGCACCACACCGTTATGTGTCAGATACATACCGCACGCAGGTGCCGACGAATCGGCCTTGGCCTCGCGCAGCCAAGCATCAACCGAAGGCATCGTTTTGCCATTCTCGAGCATCATTTCCCCTTTCACCGTCATTGAGTAGCCCATTATCTATTCCTCGACCGGCGTGAGCACCATGACGGCACGTGTGTTGCTCAGCGATAACGAACGACAGGTCACAAGCGTTACGACCTTGGTTGCCGAGGCGGCGCGATCGGTGGCATCGCTCGCCACGGCAGAGGCACCGTCGAGCATCTCGGACAGGTAGTTCTTGAGCCCGTCGTCGCCCTCAAAATTGGATGTGCGCGCCTTGGAGTACGTATCCTCAACGACCTTGGTCGCCAGCGGACGCAGCTTATACGTAGCATCCCGTGTGATGTAGTACACATATTCAATGCTATCGAACGTTGCCTGGTCAGTCGTATCCGAAATCACGTTGAACATTGACCCATCGTTCATATGGTGGCCGTAGATCGTGGTCTGCTGGTCAACCATTCCCGGCGCGGTGTCATCGCTATCCAGGAAAATGGCCCCAGATGCATTGGCCGTACCGTCGAACAGCGTGTTGAGGTATTTGGAGTTGTTGTTGGTCTGCACCACGGGATAGTTGATGTTGGTTCCCGGCACATAAATCCAACCCACAATCTCGGGGTTTGTCTGAGCAAGTGCATCAAAGTCGATAATCGGCACGCCGCTGGCGTCCTTATCGCTTATATATTGCTTCTCGATTTTCTGATACGAATCGCTCGCCTGCTTATAGCCAATCTGAGCATTAATAAAGATAGCGGCAGCGGCGACAATCAGACCGATGCCCACGATGATGAGCAGAATGGGAATAATGGAGCGGCGCTTTTTGCGCGGCGGCTCGGTGTAATCCGACGGCGCGGCATGCGATGAAGACCGGGGCGGCTTCTTAGCGTTGCTATAAGATGAAGGTCGATATGCGGCCGGCGCGTCCTGTCGACGATGCGTCGCCGGCGTTACGGAACGCGGCGCGCGCGGCTGCTGAGGAGAGGATGTCCGACCCTGCTGTGCCGCATGGGCAGCACCCGGCTTCGACGGATCGGGAATCTGAGAAGCCTTGAATCGTTTTCCCTGATAGTCGGACATGGCTCTCCTTATACTGCGGTGAAACGGCGGAACGCCTAGGCGTCGGCCATCTCCTGCTTCATCTTCTCGATAACCTTGCGGTACTCGGGGTCGCAAGCGCCCAGAATCTGCGTGGCGTAGATGGCGGCGTTCTTGGCGCCGTTGATGGCAACGCAGGCCACGGGCACGCCCGAAGGCATCTGCACCATCGACAGCAGCGAATCCATGCCGCCCAGGTCACTCGTCTTCATAGGCACGCCGATGACCGGCAGCGGCGTAAAGGCAGCCACGACACCACCCAGGTGAGCGGCCTTGCCGGCGGCGGCGATAATCACTTTGATACCGCGATCGGCGGCAGTCGAAGCCCACTCGTGGACCTTCGCCGGTGTGCGGTGTGCGCTCGCAATGACAAGCTCATAGGGCACGCCCAGCGCCTCGAGCTCGGCGGTGCAACCTTCCATAACGCCCAGGTCGGACTTGGAACCCATGATGATCCCGACAACCGGCTTTTGATCTGCCATAAACAAAGACCTCCTGTTGAGAACGGCGACGCGGCGGATCCGCGACCCTTAACTACTGAGAGTAGTATAGCTGCTCCCGTCCCTGCGGTCTTTGTGGCGCTTCGCGGGCGGGCCAGGCTTTATCTTCACTCCGGTTGCTTCGCAAAGTCGTTCAGATAAAGCCTGGCCCGCCCGCGAAGCGCCCTGCGACCTACCGGGAATTGCCATGACGTACGTTGGCTGATGAATTGGAAGGAAAGGTCAACGGAGACTGAAGGCAATTGGTTCAGCGAAAAACCCTGACGAATCTAATTCGTCAGGGCCCCACCAACGCTCACTCGTCGTTCATCGTTAAAGCTAGATATTCTCTTCCGCCCATTTCTCGAAATCGAGTTCTCGTCTCTGAGCAGTTCGGTAGACTTCCATGTCTTCGCGAGCGCCTACCACTACGATGGCCATCTTTTCTTTAATTCTGATGAGGCGGTACACGATTCGAATGCCACTTCCCCTGAGCTTGATTTTCATAAAGCCAGTCAAATCCGTACCTGCCTTGTTTCCAAGAGGCTTGCCGAATCCACCTTCGTTCTGCGGCAATGGGTTCGTTCTGATTTTTTCTATAGCCTTAAGGACGATCTTTCGTTGGGAGCCGTCCAGACGCTTAATATCCTTGAGAGCATCCGGGTAGAAAGCGACTTCGTACCCACTCATTCAAACTCGACCTCATCCATCTGATCGAGTTCGTCCTGGCTCACACCCAGCTCTTCCATAACATCAGACAGGGAAACAAGCGCATCGTCACGTGCCACAGCCACTCTCTTAAGTGCCAACGTTAACAAGGCGAGGTCCTCCTCCGCTTGCTTCGCTTCCCTATATTCATCGGGTGTCACAATCACAAACGCTGGCTTGTTGTGTTTGAGAACCACAACTGGATTGTCGTCCCCAACCTTCGAAAATGCAGCCGAGCCCTTACCGTGGCTGAAATCGCTAATTGGAACAAGGTTGTCGAGCATCTGCAAAGCAGGCATACATACCTCCTAAAAATGAATTCTTTTTCGAATTCATTTTATCATTCTTTTTTGCTATATTGTACCACGCAACCGAAACAACCTTTTAGGATACGAATCCGAGCTTAGAATGACTGTTGGCCCTCGCACCGCCCTTGCCTCTTTTATTACGTCAAGTGGTATACAGCGAAGCAAAATGGCGATCTAAAGTGCGCGGCACTCACCTCGTATCGCTACAAAAAACAAACTGCTCCCCACCCACTCGGGCAAGGAGCAAGCCTCATTTTTAATCAGACTGAGAACCACGAATGCAGAAACACAGGCGACTTCAGTCCCTTATCGCCGAGAGACGTTATTGTACAGCCATTTCTTTAAGCTTCTCAGCCATCAACAAACACACGTCTTCCGATTGCGGGTACACGCCAAAATGATCGAAGAAACCATGGTCACATCCGGCATATTCGATGACCTCGACATCGATTCCTGAAGACCGTAATTTTGTAGCCCATTTTTCATCGGGGATACGAAGCGGATCGTATTCGGATGTCACGATAGTCACCGGGGGGAAATCAGTGCAGTCCTCAAGCATTAGCGCAGAAATCAACGGGTCATGAGGAGACATTTTTCCGTGTGCACAAAGTTCGACCATCGGGCCGTCCGAATCGCGAAGATGGTCGATGCGAAAACGCGCAACGTCCTCTTGATCGGCTATCGCAGGAAAATCCTCATATCCCTCGCCCTGTTCGCCCGCAAGGTCGACTTCAGGATAGATTTCGAAGGCATGGGCTACAGCTCCAGCACCCCTGAGCTGAACACACGCATTAGTAAGGCTTCCTCCCGCAGAGTCGCCGGCGACCATTATTTTATGAGGATCGATTCCGAGATCCCCGGCATGCTCACGCACATAATCAAGAGCAAGAACGCAATCCTCGATCTGCCCGGGAAATGCCGTCTCCGGCGCCAAGCGGTATTCCGGATAAACCACCACTGCACCAGACTTTTCGGCGATGAACTCGAGCTGATGTTCAAATTGCAGAACATTCCCCGCCATAAACGCGCCGCCATGCAGGTAAACTAGCGCTGGACTTGCCTCCTTATGATTTGGTGGCGTCCAGACGAATAAATCTATATAGCGATCGGCTGCCTCCATGAGGACCTCATCGCGCTGAACCTCACCATCGAGTAGGCGGTATGTCGGCTTATCCGGGCGATGACGCATTCCAATAAGGCTCGTCCAGCTCGGAGACATGCTAACATTCCGCATCTTCTTGCGGGATACCTCGAGAATTCGCGGGTCAAGCACATGCTCTCTTTCATCATCAGGAACCGGACGAATTTGAACCTCGAGTCCCCTCTTCTCGGTTATAAACGAGCGACCGGAGATGGCGCCAATCAACGCCTCGTCGTATTGTCTGCCCATCTTAAATCCCCTCTCGGCGATAACGCCAAATCGATATTTCCATAACTTTTGAGATAACGGCTTATGATGTCCTCAGTTGTCGTATATCTATGTACTAAAGAAACTGAAGACCAAGGGGTCCACCATGCCTGCAGCAAAAGACGAGCTCACTCAGCCAGAGCTTCTCTATCAGACCGTTGAAAACGATATCCTCAAGAAAATAGTTTCTGGCGAACTCCCCGGCGGCAGTCAGATTCCCACCGAAACCGAGCTTTGCAAGCAATACAAAGTAAGCAGGATCACCGTAAGACGCGCCGTACAGAATCTCATTGACCAAAACTTGCTCTACCGCCTGCGAGGCAAGGGGACATTCGTAAACCCATCGAAGCTCACCCTGAAACGAGGAACAAGCACCATTTTCAATTTGAGCTCCGACCCCCAATACGGCGATAAAACAACCAAGTCCATCTTGGAAACAGGCTTGATCAAGGCTGATGCCCACATTGCACGGGAGCTCAAAATTGACAACGGAACCGTAGTGCAACGAGTTGCGCGCTTGGTTTATATCGAAAATGCCCCCTGCGCCATCGACACCATTTATGCAACGCAGGGCACTCTACCCGGACTACTGGAGCTTCTCACAGACAATGCCAGTCTTTTCGACCTGATCGCCAACCATTACAGCATCGCAACCGGTATTGAGAAACTCAAAATCACCGCAGGAATAGCGGGGCTCCAAGAAGCAAACCTTCTCGGTTATATCGTTGGAGCCCCCGTGAGCGTTGTCGAGCACGTCACATATGCCTGCAATGAAATGCCGCTCCACTATTCGAAAACCGTTTGGCGAGCAGACGCATCGTCCTTCGAGTTCAGCATCTCAAAAGATGGACGCCTTCTCTAGCCCAAAATCCCCAGGACGCCGAGCACAATACCCGCAGCGAGAATGCCCACAATCTGCCAAATAATTTTGACCTGTTTCTTATTGCAAAGACACATGATCCCGAACGCGCAGAGCGGCAAAAGAGCCGGGAATATCCCATCGAGCGTTTCCTGCAACTTAAACGCGGTGTCGCCGAAGTTAAGAGCGAGCGGAGTGGTAACTGCAACGGTGGTCGCCACCATTCCACCAACTACCATTAGTCCCACAATCGCCAGGCCGGACGTAACTTTGTGCATTACATCAGAATCGTTCAGCTTCGAAATCATGCCACTGCCAAGCGAATAACCATACTGAAGCCCAAACCAGCGGATCAGGATCGTTGGGACATTATAAAGAAGCAGGAACAGGATTGGGCCGAGCAGACTGCCCGAAAGGCAAAGTCCTGTCACAACGCCCGTCGCAATCATGCGAAGCGTACTGGCAATCAGTGAATCTCCAATACCGGAAAGCGGAGCCATAAGCGATGCTTTCATGGCGTTAATTGAGGCGGTGTCAAAGTCCTGATTGTTGGCGTTTTCCTCCTCCATGGAGGCCACAATGCCGGCGACCAGAGGATTAAACGTAACTTGAATATTGTAGAACTCAAGATGACGCTTATATGCCTCGATCCGGTCTTCAGGCTTATCGTATAACCGCTTGATTACCGGAATCATGTCGTAGCAGAAACCAACGTTCATTTGTCGGTCAAAGCTCCACATGATGTTGAGTGGAAAGCTGCGCCAAAATAACGCCTTTAAGTCTTTCTTGGTTATTCTCTTATCGGTCGATTTATTTGACTCCGGCGAGAGCTCAAGAACATCATTAGAATTCGTTGTCATCGTCAACCTCCTTAGCGACCGCCGCACTGGCAGGCATAAAAATGTGAGCCATATTGAGAATCCCAATCAGGATCAGCGAAAACGCCACGATACCGATCGTCGGAATGTTTAGATAGGCACTCAGCAAGAAGCCTCCAAAGAATAGGAAGCTCAGCTCCTTGGTGGACAGGATTGACATAAGCTGCGCAAATCCAAGCGCGGGCAGAATACCCGTTGCGATCGTAAGCCCATTCGTAAGCCAATCAGGAATGGCGTCAATCAGTGCCTGAACAGCATCATTTCCAACGTAAAAAGCCACGCCGCAAATCAAGCCAAGCGCAATGATGTAGAGAATTCCATTGGTCCACATAGCGGCTGCAATCGTTTTGGGGTCGTCTTTTTCGGCACCACGATCAGCCCAGACAGCCATAGGAGGCGTAACAACGCTATACATAAGGCTGTCAAACATGCCGGCAAGCACCGCAGTGGGCATAGCAATAGTCAGAGCGGTCTCGGGACCCGCACCCATAGTAATCGCAAAGGCTGTTCCCAAAACTGAACCAACAATTACGTTGGGCGGCACGGCAGCACCAACCTGCCAGACCCCCATGAACGCGAGTTCGAGCTGGAAACCAACAATAACGCCAGTCGGAATATCACCCAAAAAAATACCGACGATCGCTCCGAGGACAATCGGCCGCTCGACCATCGCAGTACCGAGTAAATAATCCGATTGACCTATCGCAGCGGCAAGACCAACCAGAAAAGCCTGAAGCAGCATATTTCTCCCTCTTCCTACAAATCAAAACTTGTTACGATGCGTTTTTTCTCGCTAGCAACCTGCCTTACCTCGAACTCGATTCCATCAGCCATGGCTTTCTTAATTTCATTAATATCGGATTGGGAAAGGCGCACAGCAGGGCCAAGCTCCTTTACGCTGTCCCCCAACGGTCGAGCGCCGCCTAAATTCACAGACGTTATTTTTGGACACGCACGCGCAACTTCACAGGCGTCATGTACATTTCCCGCAACAACAATTAGCTCGTATTTATCCACCGCGCTTCCGTTAAGGGCCACGATGGAATCTTCTACACTTTTGACAACCAATTTGGCATCAGCGGGTTTTGCAATTCGCAGCGCTTGAATTCGCTCTTTGCTTGCGGCGTACTCATCTGAAACCACAAGAATAGCGTTTGCTTCAAGCGTTGGATACCAAGAGAACACGGTCTGCCCATGCACTAACCGGCTATCGACGCGACACAGTTTAATCATTTTGCCCCTTTCTCGACTTGAACACAGACAATCATCCTTGACTGCTAATGGCATATTACGTCATATGACGTAATATGCCATTACATAATATCTTGAACGGTTGAATATCACCGCTAAATGGTATTTATCTCTAAAAACAGGAGGTGCAGTCCGTCTAGACACAGTGCGTCGGGGCGAGAGGGGCCGAGTTTCCTCCTGAGCGACTCTGCTTGCAGCCGGAGCGAAAGGGGGAAATCTCGGCCCCTCCCGCCCCGGCCGGGCAGCTCGACCTAAACCGTGTGCTGCGGCAGGTCCTGCAGGGCGATGACGTCCATGCCCATGTCGTTGGCACTGCCGTGGCCCTGCTGGTCCTCGCGCACGGCCTCGATAGCACTCACGTACGTGTTGGCGGCAGACATCGCGGTCACGCAGGTCACGCCGCGGCGCACCGCCTCGGTACGCAACAGATAGCCGTCGCCACGCGAACCCGGGCCGTACGGTGTGTTGATGATTACCGCAATCTTGCCATCGGCGATCAGGTCGCCGATATTGGGACGCTCGCCGTCGTGCGGGCCGCTGATCTTCTCCACGACCTCGCACGTCACGTTGCCTCCACGCAGAACGCGCGCCGTACCCTCGGTGGAGCAGATATCAAAGCCCAGGTAGCGCAGGATGCGAGCGACCGAAAGGATATGACGCTTGTCGCGGTCGCACACGCTGATGAACACCTTGCCGGCGCTCGGGTCGGGCAGCTTGTAGTCAATCGCCAGCTGCGTCTTGGCGTATGCCTCGGGATAGCTCTTGGCGATACCCATGACCTCGCCCGTCGACTTCATCTCGGGCCCCAGGATAACGTCGGCACCGGGGAAACGACCCCAGGGCATAACGGCTTCCTTCATGCAGAACCAGTCCAGCTGGCGCTCGTCGCTCGGCAGGCCCAGGCTCGCGATGGAATCGCCTGCCATGATACGCGCCGCGCACTTGGCCAGCGGCACGCCGGTGGCCTTGGAGATAAACGGCACGGTGCGGCTCGCGCGCGGGTTTGCCTCGATCACGTAGACGGTCTCGCCCTTGATGGCATACTGCACATTGACCAGGCCGCGTACGCCCAGCGCCATCGCGATGCGGCGCGTGGTCTCGCGAAGCTTTGCCTGCAGGCTCTCGCTAAAGCTGAACGGCGGGATGCAGGTCGCGGAGTCGCCAGAGTGAATACCGGCCTCCTCGATATGCTCCAGAATGCCGCCAATGTAGACCTCTTCGCCATCGCACAGGGCGTCGACATCGGACTCGATCGCACCCTCCAGGAAGCGGTCCAGGTACACCGGGTAGTCGGGGCTAATGCGCGCGGCCTCGGCCATGTAATCGCGCAGGTGCTCGGCATCGTAGGCGATCATCATGCCGCGGCCGCCCAGCACGTAGCTCGGACGTACCAGCAGCGGGTAGCCAATGTGTGCGGCAACGGCCTCGGCCTCCTCAAACGAGGTGGCCTGACCCGCCGGCGGGTACATGATGCCCAGCTTGTCGAGCAGGGCGGCAAAGCGCTCGCGGTCCTCGGCAAAGTCGATGGCATCGGGCTTGGTGCCCATGATGTTCACGCCGCTCTCCTCGAGCATGCGCGCCAGCTTAAGCGGGGTCTGGCCGCCAAGCGTCACCACGACGCCATCGGGGCGCTCAACGTCGATAACGTCCATAACGTCCTCGTAGGTGAGCGGCTCAAAGTACAGGCGGTCGGACGTGTCGTAGTCGGTCGAGACGGTCTCGGGATTGCAGTTGACCATGATGGTCTCAAAGCCGCGGGCCGCCAGCGCATAGCTCGCATGCACGCAGCAGTAATCGAACTCGATGCCCTGGCCAATACGGTTGGGGCCGGCGCCCAGGATCATCGCCTTGGGCTTGTCCGCCGGCGTGGTCTCGTCGGGAGCCACGCACTTCTTGGCATCCGGACTCGTGCGGTAGATGTTCTCGTACGTCTTGTAGTGGTACTCCGTGGCGCTCGAGAACTCCGCAGCGCAGGTATCGACCGTCTTCATGCTGGGAACCACGCCCAGACCCTTGCGATAGGCGCGCACAAAGCGCTCGTCCGAGCCGGTCAGCGCGGCGATCTCGGCGTCGCTCGTGCCGTACTGCTTGAGCAGGCGCATCGCGTCGGCGTCGATATCCTCCACACGCAGGCCGCGGATGCTCTCCTGGACCTGCACCATGTCGTTGATGCGGTTGAGGTACCACGGGTCGATGCCGCAGGTGGCATGGATGCGAGCGATGTCCCAGCCACGGCGCAGGGCCTCGACCACAAAGAAGATGCGGTGCTCGGTCGGCGTGGCCACGGCTTGAGCGAGCTCGTCGTCGCTCAGCTTATCGGCACCCTCCTTGCCACCGGCGCAGATACCCTGGTGACCGTCCTCCAGCGAGCGCATGGCTTTGCCGAAGGCCTCCTCAAAGGTGCGGCCAATCGCCATAATCTCGCCCACTGCCTTCATGCGCGTGGTGAGCGTGGGGTCGGTACCCTTGAACTTCTCGAAGGCAAAGCGCGGCACCTTGACAACGCAGTAGTCAATCGTGGGCTCAAAGCAGGCAGGCGTTGCCTTGGTAATGTCGTTGACGATCTCGTCGAGCGTGTAGCCCACAGCCAGGCGCGCGGCGGCCTTAGCGATGGGGAAACCCGTGGCCTTGGAGGCCAGCGCGGACGAACGGCTCACGCGCGGGTTCATCTCGATGACGATCAAGCGACCGGTCTGGGGGTTCACGGCAAACTGCACGTTGGAGCCGCCGGTCTCGACGCCAATCTTCTCCAAGATGGCGAGCGACGCGACACGCATGCGCTGATACTCCAGGTCGGAGAGCGTCTGCGCCGGCGCCACGGTGATGGAGTCGCCGGTATGCACGCCCATGGGGTCGAGGTTCTCGATGGAGCACACGATGATGCCGTTGCCGGCGTGGTCACGCATGACCTCCATCTCGTACTCTTTCCAACCCTCGATGGACTCCTCGACCAGCACCTCGTGGGCAGGCGAGAGCTCCAGGCCCTGGCTCACGATGGAGACGAGCTCCTCGTGAGCATGCGCGATGCCGCCGCCGGCGCCGCCGAGGGTAAAGCTCGGGCGCAGTACGCAGGGATAGCCCACGCGCTCGGCGATAGCCTCGGCGTCGGCCACGCTGTAGGCATAGCCCGAGCGCGCGACCTCCAGGCCAATCTCGGCCATGGCCTCGTTAAAGAGCTTGCGGTCCTCGCCGCGCTCGATGGCGGCCAGGTCGCAGCCGATCATCTCGACGCCGTACTTGTCGAGCGTGCCGTCTTTCGCCAGCTCGACGGCGGCGTTCAGACCGGTCTGGCCGCCCAGCGTGGGCAGCAGCGCGTCCGGACGCTCTTTCTTGATCACGCGCTCGATAAACTCGGCGGTGATAGGCTCAACATAGGTGCGGTCGGCCAAGCCCGGGTCGGTCATGATGGTCGCCGGGTTGGAATTGACCAGGATGACCTCAAAGCCATCCTCCTTGAGCACCTTGCAGGCCTGGGCGCCGGAGTAGTCGAACTCGCAGGCCTGGCCAATAACGATGGGGCCCGAACCAATAACGAGGATACGCTTGATGTCAGTACGTTTCGGCATGTTAGTTCTCCTCGGTCTCGGTCGCGGCGGTCTCGGCAAAGTTCCAGCCAGCCAGGCGGTCCTTCGCGGTGTCGATGTCCAGGTAGTTCTCCTCGCCGTCCATGAGTCGCGTAAAGGCGGTAAAGAGATAGTGGGCATCGGTGGGGCCAGGCGAGGCCTCGGGGTGATACTGGACCGAGAAGCACGGGGCGTCGAGCAGCTGGATGCCCTCGGCGGTGCCGTCGTTGAGGTTCACATGTGTTAGGCGAATGCGGCCAAAGCGCTCGTTCATCACGACCGGCGCGATTCCGCGGCGCACCCAGACGCGCAGATCTCCATCGGCCGCATGCTCGGTCTCGCCGCCGGAAAGCTCGGGGACAAGCTTGCCCAAGCTGGGGAACAGCAGGCCAAAGCCATGGTTTTGCGCGGTGATCTCCACACGGCGGCTTACCAGGTTCATAACCGGCTGGTTGCCACCGCGGTGACCGAACTTAAGCTTTTCCATCTGGGCGCCGCAGGCCAGGCTGATCATCTGGTGACCAAGACAAATACCAAAGACCGGCACCTTGCCGATCAGCTGCTGCACCTGCTCGTAGGTCTCCACCACGGCGTCGGGGTCGCCGGGGCCATTGGACAAAAAGACGCCGTCGGGATTCATGTCGAGCACCTCACTCGCGGGCGTGTCCCACGGCACGACGGTAAGGTCGCAGCCGGCGCGGACCAGCCCCTCCAGAATGCCGCGCTTCACACCGCAGTCGTAGGCGACCACTTTGTGACGGGCAGGAGCGGCAGCCGAAAGCGCAAAGTCATGCGTGGCAGGCAGGTCGGCAGCCACAAACTCATGAGGCGCGGGGCAACTTACGGTCTTGACCAGGTTCTCGCCTACCAGCGTGGGCGCTGCGGCCAGACGCTCGGCAAGCTCGTCGACGTCGAAGATCTCGGTCGAGATAATGCCCATCTTGGAACCATTGTCGCGCAGATGGCGCACCAGAGCGCGGGTGTCGACGCCCTCGATAGCGACGATGCCGTGGGCGCGCAGATACTCCGGCACGCTGACGGCCGAGCGCCAGTTAGAAGGCGTGGTGCACATGTCGCGAACGATCATGCCGCGCATAGCCGGAGCGCTCGCAGGGCGCACGGCGTCGCCGGGGAAGGCCGACTGGACGTCGGTCTCGTCGATACCGTAGTTGCCGATCTGCGGATAGGTCATGGTTACGATTTGGCCGGCATAACTCGGGTCGGTCATGACCTCAAAGTAGCCCTCGAGTGAGGTGTTGAAGCAGACTTCGCCGGTCGCGGTGCCCTCGGCGCCGCATGCACGTCCATAAAAAATGGTCCCATCCTCAAGATACAGGATGCAGGGACCGCAGGTGCCCTTGCTGGTTTTGGCCAGCATACGCTGGCAAAGCTCGCTGGGCGCGAAGGTGCGGGCGGCAGCGCCCGCGGTATGGTTGTTCGCCATAATTCTCCTTCCCGGTCTCACAGGACCGGCTTAAAGGTGTGTAGTTAGGCCTCGCGGTATTGTAACCGCAAGCATGCCTCATGGCGTTAATTTCATCGAAATGTTTACGAAATGATAATTATGACTTTCTATGCATAATGATTTCTCTGGGACGGGGATTAAAAAATCATCCCGCGGGGCTTATGGCTCACGCGGGATGATGGCGTCTTACTTTTTCTTGTCCTGTTCCAGCAGTTCGGACGGTGTGCGATCGGGCTTGCCGCCGCGGAAAATCTCGCGGCCATGCAGACGATGCTCCAGGTCACGCTCGGCCTTTTCCTCGTCAATCTTGGTCTGGCTCACCACCGGATCCTCAATCAACGACGACACCGAGTTCACCTGCTTCTGAATGCGCTCGGCGATGGTGTCATCCATACTCACGATGCGCATCTTCCAGTCGATACTCGTGGCGTTGGATGAGCTCTTGGTCCACACGAACGTCAAAATGGCGCTCTGGTGGCCCCGCGCGGGGAACATGCCAAAGAAGGAATCGTGCTGAATGTTGCTATCCTCGTCGATATAGGCGTGAACGTTATACACCACGCGGTCGATCTTATCGTTGAGCAGCGCGTTGGTCGCAAGCGCCGCGGCCTGGATCTGCCCGTTGGACAGCAGCTCGAGCTCGTTGGCAGACGATGTGTCCAACACCGTCACCTCGACCGTGCCCGTACGCTCATCGGCTTCATCGACGGTAAAGTCGAGCGGGAACTGCGTAAAGCCGTTGCCCCACTCAAGGCCGCCCTTCAGCGCCGTCGAAACGGTATCGACCGAAACGCTCTCGGACAGGTTGGCGGTGTTCAGACGACGCATCACGCCGTAGCCAATCTGCATGCCCACGATCAGCACCAAAATACCGATGACCACGGCCATCGCGGTCTTCGTAATGGTATGGCTCACCTGCGAGCCCGAAGGATCGTCCTCGGACAGCGGGTCGATATGTTTTGCCTGGCTCGCGCGGTCCTCGCTGCGCAGCTGCGCTAGCGCCGCTTTGTCACCGCGCTTGGCCGCAGCCTCCTTCTCACGCATGCGCTCGGTACGCTTTTTGGCGAGCGTGGGATCCAAGACGCCGGATGCATCGATTTCGGAGAATAACTCCGTCACTTCTTCCGGAGTCAAAGGGTTCTTGTCAGCCATAAACTTCCTGTCATATCAATCAGTCGAGCTCGTGCGCACGCGCACCTTCGAACTGCATTCGATAGTAACGGGCATAGGTGCCGCCACGGGCGAGAAGCTCCTCGTGCGTGCCACGCTCCACAACGCGACCATGCTCAACGGTCGCAATCTCATCGGCATGCTTAATGGTCGAAAGACGGTGGGCGATGATAATCGTGGTGCGGCCGCGTGCCAGCTCTTCGAGTGACTCCTGCACCGCCTCCTCGCTCTCGTTATCCAAAGCACTCGTCGCCTCGTCCAAAATCAGGATCTTGGGGTTCTTGAGAAACACGCGCGCGATGGCAACGCGCTGCTTCTGTCCGCCCGAAAGACGGCTGCCGCGCTCGCCCACCACGGTGTCGTAGCCCTGCGGAAGCGACTCGATAAAGGCATCGATGTTGGCGCGACGGGCGGCCTCGGCGATCTCTTCTGCCGTAGCGCCCGGCTTGCCGTAGGCGATGTTCTCGCCAATCGTGCCGTCAAACAGATAGACATCCTGCTGCACCAGGCCGATGGCGCGGCGCAGGCTCTGCTGCGTCACATCGCGCACGTCCTGACCGTCGATGCTAATGGATCCGGTAGCCACGTCATAAAAGCGCGGCAGCAGCGAACAGGTCGTGGACTTGCCGCCGCCCGAAGGGCCAACCAAAGCGATGGTCTGCCCGGGCTTGATGGACAGGTCCATATGGTCGATAACGGGACGCTCGTCGGCATAGCCCTCGCCCAGCTCGACATCCTCGTAGTTAAAGCACACGTCGTGATACTCCACGGCGCCAGCAGTCACCTGCAGATCCGTAGCGCCCGGCTTGTCCTGGATATCCGGCGCGGTCGAGAGCACCTCGTCCATACGTTTAAAGCCGGCGATAGCCTTCTGATACGTTTCGGCCGAATTGACGAGCGTCTCAAGCGGCGTGCAGAACAGCGAAATATAGAGTGCAAAGGTCGCCATATCGACCGCCTGCAGCTGTCCCTTGGCGACCAGCCAGCCGCCCAGCAGCACCACGATCACATAGAGCACACCCGAGAGCAGGCCATACGTCGCGGTATAGACGCCCATGGCGTGATACATGTTCTCCTTGGACAAAAGGTAGCGGTCGTTAGAGGCACGGAACTTGGCACGCTCGGTCTCCTCGTTGGCAAAGCTCTTGACCACGCGCATGCCCGCCAGAGAATCCTGCAGCTGTGCATTAATGCCGCTGATCTTCTTGCGGTTGTCGCTAAAGACCTCGCGCATGCGCATGTTCTGCCAAAACATGATGACCGCAAACGCCGCCGTCACCACGGCCATGGCAAGCGCCAGCACCGGGGCGATGGTAAAGAGGATCACAAACGAGCCGATGATCTCGATGCCGCAGATGATGATCCACTCGGGCACGTGGTGCGCCGCCTCGCAGATATCGAACAGGTCGTTGACCACGCGGCTCATCATGTCGCCCGAGCTGTTGCGGTCGAAGTACGCAAAGCTAAAGCGCTCATACTGGTCGAACAGGTCCTCGCGCATTTTGGACTCCATACGCGCGCCCATCACGTGACCCCAATAGCTCACAAAATAACGGCAGGCGCAGCGGGCGGCATACATCAGCACCAAGCCCACCGCGATCATGCCGAGCGCCTGCATAATGGCAGCCTGACCCTGAGTAAACAGCCCACCGGTCAAATTGCGCAGGATAATGGGGAACGCCAGGTCAATGGCGGCAAGCACCAGAGCACAAACAGTATCAGTAACAAAAAGCCCCATCTGGGGCTCGTAATACGAAAGAAACCTCTTAAACATGCAGTCCTCGGAGATAAAACAATAACGTAAGACCCTGGGGCAAATAATCAGTAGCGTTTGCCCCAGGGTCGCCCTCGCTTTTAAAGCTCAGTTCCGCCCAGCCTGTGTGCGATGCTGTCACAGGCCAAGGCGCCTACGACGGTCTTGGCGTCTTCGATCTTGCCGTCGAGCACGGCGTCGATCAGCTCGTGCAGCGGCACCAGGTCCACGTTGACAAACTCGTCATCATCGGGGTTGGGCGCATCAAACTCGAGCTTGGTAGCCAAGTAGATGTGGATGATCTCATCGCAAAAACCGCAGGACGTGACAATCGACGTCAAAAAGCGAATACGACCAGCCCTAAAGCCCGTCTCCTCATGCAGTTCGCGCTTGGCGCAATCGAGCGGGTCCTCGCCTGGATCGAGCTTGCCGGCGGGAATCTCGACCGTCACGCGGTCGATGGCGGTGCGGTACTGACGCACCACTATGATCTTGCCGCTCTCGGTCAGTGCTACAACGGCCGCCGCACCCGGATGGCGAACGATATCGCGGGCGCTGCGGTGACCGTTGGGCAGCTCAACCTCAAGACGGTGGACGTCGAGGATCTTGCCCTTCCAGGCGCACTCCTCCGAAAGAATCTTCTCGTGCAGCTCGGTATCGTGCGGGTCGTCGTCGCCCAGCACCAGCGCCGGCTCGTCAGCGACCTCGCCACCAGGCTCGCCCTCGGCGTGCCCATACATGCGGCTGTCCTCTTCGACGATCTGCGCGTCCACGAGCTCTTCGTTCTTCTCGTCCATCCGTCTCATTCCTCTCGGATTTTAGGCATCCCAGGCGTCGCGGCCGCGCAGCGCGCGCAGGCCGATGTCGTGACGCAGGGTCTTGCCCTCAAAATCAATCTTCTCGCAGGCCTCGTAGGCAAGGTTGCGAGCGTTCTCGAACGTGTCGCCCAGAGCGGTCACGGCAAGCACGCGGCCACCATTGGTCACGAGCTGGCCGTCCACCACGGCAGTGCCCGCGTGGTACACGGTCACGTTCTCCATGGCCTCGGCATCGGCGATACCGGTGATGACCTTGCCCTTCTCGTAGCTGCCGGGATAGCCCGCGCTCGTCAGGACAACGGCCACGGCCCACTCGCCGCGCCAGTCGAGCTCAATCTGATCGAGCTCGCAGTTGGCGCAGGCGAGCATGACCTCGACCAGGTCGTTCTTAAGGCGCGGCAGCACGACCTGCGTCTCGGGGTCGCCAAAGCGGGCATTGAACTCCAGCACCTTGGGGCCGGCAGGCGTGAGCATAAAGCCGCCGTACAGGCAGCCGCGGTAGTCGATACCCTCGGCAGCGAGCTCGGCCACGGTCTGCTCCATGACCTTCACCATGGTGGCGTGCTCCTCGTCAGTCACGATGGGCACCGGGCTGTAGACGCCCATGCCGCCGGTGTTGGGACCAAGGTCGCCCTCAAGCGCGCGCTTGTGGTCCTGCGAGGTGGCCATGGGGCGCACGGTCTTGCCGTCGGTAAAGGCCAGCAGCGAGCACTCGGGACCAACGAGCATCTCCTCGATAACCACGGTGTTGCCGGCATCGCCAAAGGTGCCGCCAAAGCACTCGCGCACGGCCTCCTCGGCCTGCTCAAGTTCGGTCGCCACGATAACGCCCTTGCCTGCGGCAAGGCCGTCGGCCTTGACGACCAGCGGGGCGCCTTGCTCGCGTACGTAGGCGAGAGCCGAAGCCTCGTCGGTAAACGAGCCGTAGGCTGCCGTCGGAATGCCCGCACGCTCCATGAGCTGCTTGGAGAACAGCTTGGAGCCCTCCATCTGGGCGCCCTCGGCACCCGGGCCAAAGCAGGGAATACCCGCCGCGCGCACGGCGTCGGCCACGCCCGCCACGAGCGGAGCCTCGGGGCCAATTACCACGAGTCCGCATCCGTGGCTCTGCGCAAACGCCGCCACGGCCGCAGGATCGCAGTCGTCGAGAACAACGTTCTCGCCGCAGCTCGCGGTGCCGCCGTTGCCCGGCGCGATGTAGAGCTTGCCGGCGCGCGGTGATGCTGCGAGCTTGGCTGCCAAAGCATGCTCACGGCCGCCGCTGCCCAACAACAGGATGTCGATGGTTTGAGTGTCCGCCTTCAAGGGTGCCTCCTCTATGGATGAATGGCCCGCTCCGCGCGAGCCCCTTGCAAGCAAATATACCCCTCGGCCGCCCACCCGGGCTGCAAAGGGGTATATCGCAATAACCAAATAGTCCCGATTACTTCCAGAATCGGTTGATGATCTGCTCGCGACCGGCACCAACGCCAATGAACGTCACGCGGGTGTGTGCCAGATCCTCGATAAACGCCACGTAGTCCTGAGCCTCCTGCGGCAGCTCCTCAAAGCTGCGGCAGCCGGTGATATCGCACTTCCAGCCAGGAAGCTCCTCGTAGATGGGCTTGGCATGCTCAAAGCGCACCTGGTGCTCGGGCACGCTCGTGTAACGCTCGCCATCGACGTCATAGGCAACGCACACCTTAATGGTGTCGAAGGCCGAAAGCACGTCGAGCTTGGTCATGGCGATATCGGTAAGGCCGTTGACGCGCGAGGCGTAGTTGGCGATGGGGCCGTCGAACCAGCCGCAGCGACGACGGCGACCGGTGGTCACGCCGTACTCGTAGCCCTCCTCAGTCAGCGTGTGACCGGCCTCGGACTCATAGGAAAGCTCGGTGGGCATGGGACCCGAACCAACGCGGGTGATATAGGCCTTCATGACGCCCAGCACGCGGTCGACATTCTTCATACCGACGCCGGAGCCGGTGATGGCGCCGCCGGCGGTGCAGTTGGAAGACGTCACGTACGGATAGGTGCCGTGGTCGATGTCGAGCAGCGTCGCCTGGGCGCCCTCAAACAGCAGGTCCTTGCCCTCGTCGATCATGTTGTTGAGCAGCAGGCTCGTCTCGGTGATGTAGGGACGCAGGCGCTCGGCCATCGGCAGGTACTCGTCACAAATCTGATCCACGGTGTAGGTGGGCAGGTTGTAGATGAGCTCGAGCTCGGGGTTCACGCGGGCGAGAGCGGTCTCCAGCTTGTCGCGGAACAGCGCCTCGTCCAGCATGTCCTGCATGCGCAGGCCAATGCGGGCCATCTTGTCCTGATAGCACGGGCCGATGCCGCGCTTGGTGGTACCGATGTTCTTCTTGCCGAGCTTCTGCTCAAAGGCGCCATCCAGATCAATGTGGTACGGCATGATGACATGCGCGTTGCCGCTAATCTTGAGGTTCTTGGTGGTGATGCCGTCGGCCTCGAACATGTCGATCTCCTCAAGGACAACCTTGGGGTTGACGACGCAGCCGTTACCGATCACCGACACGTGGTCAGAATACATGATGCCGGAGGGCACCTGGTGCAGGCCGTACTTCTTGCCGTTGACGACGATGGTGTGGCCGGCGTTGTTGCCGCCCGAATAGCGCACGACGGCATCAAAGTCGCCGGCGACCAGGTCGCAGATCTTACCCTTGCCCTCATCGCCCCACTGGGCACCGACCAAAACGGTTGACGGCATGTTTACTCCTCACATTCATGGACTGTCTACGCGCCATGCCGGCACGCAGAAGCACAAAACATTCCCAGTATACCCGTGCAACGGGCGCCTGTCCTACTCCTCGGCATGTGCCCCATCAAGCTCATAGAACTTGGTGGATGCCGGCAGGAACATCAGGTCGACGTCGCCGATCGGGCCCGAACGGTTCTTGGCCACGACGATACGCGTAACGCCCTCGTCGGGTCGATCGTCGCGCGAGGCTTCGGCCTCGTCGGCGGAGCGGTCCAAGAACATGACGATATCGGCGTCCTGCTCGATGGAGCCCGATTCACGAAGGTCGGAAAGCTGCGGGCGCTTGCCGGTACGGGATTCGACCTGACGCGAGAGCTGCGACAGCGCGATGAGCGGGATCTTGAGCTCCTTGGCCATGATCTTCAGACCACGCGACATCTCCGAAACCTCGACGGTACGGCTCTCGGAGCGGCGTCCCGGCGGAGGACTCACCAGCTGCAGGTAGTCCAGGATGATGATTGCCTTCTCCTTGTTATGGAGCATACGGCGGCTCTTGGCGCGAATCTCGGTCACTGTGGTGCCGGGCGTATCGTCAATCAGAATATCGAGCTTGGACAAGGTCTGCGTGGCCTCGTTGATATTGGCCCACTGTTCGGGGCTAATACGGCCCATGCGGAAGTCACTGATCGAGATCATGGCGTAGGCGCAAATCAGACGCTGGGCAATTTCCTTGCCCGACATCTCCAGCGAGAAGAAGCCGACGGTATAACCAGCAGCGGCAGCGTTAAGTGCCAGGTTCAGAGCGAACGACGTCTTACCTACAGCAGGACGGGCGCCGATAATGATGAGCTGACCCTCGCGGAAGCCCATGAGCATGCGGTCGAGCGACGGGAAGCCCGTGGGCACGCCCGCAGCCTGGCCACCGGCCTGGCACACTTCCTCGGCCTCGTTATAGGCCTCGACCATAAACTCGGTCAACGTCTTGTAACTCGACTTGACCTCGCGCGCCGTAACCTTGAGCAGCTTGCTCTCGGCCAGCTCGACAACCTCTTTGGTGTCGGTGGGGGCATTATATGCCAGCGCGTTGATCTCGTTGGTGGCGCCGATCAGCTCACGCAGCATCGAATCGCGGCGAACGATGGCGGCATGATGCTGCCAGTTGACGAGCGACAGGGTCTGACCCATCAACTCCAAAATGTACGCTTCGCCGCCCACGGCATCGAGCTTGTTGATGCTTCGCAGGTAATCGATCAGCGAGATGGAGTCGATGGGAATGCGGCTGTTGTACATATCGACCATCGCGGTATAGATGGTCTTATGAATGGGCCGGTAGAAGTCATCGGGCTGCAGCTCGACCTGGGCTTCTTCGACCACCTCGGGCGATAGCAGCATAGCGGCCAGCACATTGGCCTCTGCATCTTGGTTTTGGGGAAGACCCAACTTTGAGCCGCGGTCCTCGACCGTCAGCCCGGTCTCCCTATCGTCATATGCCATGAGCATCCTTATTCATATCGCTTGCGAGCATCCATAGTATCAGCTACGGTCCCAAAACGCGCCGCGCGCCGCCAATCATCACCGAACCAAACGGATGAACGGTCCTGTATATAGGACTTCGACGCAACGTTCACCATGACACTCACTCAGCGCAAAAAAACAAAAGGGCGCCCTGGTTTCCCAGAGCGCCCTTCTTAGAACAAGATTGTTGCGTTGCAGCAAATGCTACTCGGCAGCAGCCTCAGTCTCGACCTCGGCGGCCTCCTCGACCTCAGCCTCGGCAGCGAGCTCCTCGGCGGTAACGCCGACGAGAACGACAACCTCGGCCTTGATCTCGCGGTACAGCGAGATGGCAACGGTGTGGGCACCGGCAACCTTGATGGGCTTACCGAGCTCGACGCGCTTGCGGTCGATGTCCATACCGAGCTGAGCCTTGATGGCGTCAGCGATCATAGCGGCGGTAACGGAGCCAAAGAGGATGCCCTCGTCGCCGACCTTGACGTCAACGGTGACCGTCTTGCCCTCGAAGGCAGCCTTGGTCTCGTTGGCGGTAGCCAGACGGACGGCCTCGCGCTTGGCGATGTTGTTGCGACGCTCGTCAAGCTGCTTGAGGTTGCCCTTGGTGGCGGCAACAGCGAGCTTCTTGGGGAACAGGAAGTTCTCAGCGTAACCCTGAGCGACCTCTACGACGTCACCCTCGCCGCCCTTGCCCTTGATCTCATCGAGAAGAATAACCTTCATGATGCGTCTCCCTTCTTAGCCGCGGTCGCGGTTGCCACGAGAGGAAACCACGGGGACGGTGTACGGCAGGAGAGCCATCTCGCGGGCGCGCTTGATGGCGTTGGCGATGTCATGCTGATGCTGCGTGCAAGCGCCAGTGACGCGACGGGGCTTGATCTTGCCACGGTCGGTCATGTACTTACGGAGAAGCTGAGTGTCCTTATAGTCGATGAACTCAGTGTTCTCCTTGCAGAACTGGCAGTACTTACGACGCGGCTGACGTGCAGAAAAATCATTAGCCATGTCAAAATACCTTTCATTTGGCAACTTCGGCGAACCGAAGCCGCCTCTCACTCAAAAATAGGTGAACAACCCTTAGAACGGGATGTCCTCATCGTAGACGTCGACCGCGGGCGGCGTAGCCACCGGTGCGGCAGGACGTGCTGCGGGCGCGGGAGCTGCGGGGGCGTAACCGCCCTGATCGTAGCCACCCTGGCCACCACGGGAGCTCATAAACTCGATCTCATCGACGATGACCTCAAGCTTGCTCCGGCGCTGGCCGTCGCGCTCCCAAGAGCTGTAGCGCAGCTTGCCCTCGATCGCGACCTTGTTTCCCTTTGCCAGGAAACGGCTCACGGCCTCGGCGCGGGTGCCGAACATGGTGCAGTCGACAAAGTTGGGATAGTCCTCCCACTCGCCAGTCTGCGCGTTACGGCGACGATCGTTGACGGCGACGCCAAAGGACAGAACCTGGGTTCCGCCGGCGGTGGCGCGCAGCTCGGGATCGCGGGTGAGGTTACCGGTGATGTTCACTCGATTGATGCTCATAACTCACTACTTCCTCTTGGGGCACAAGCCCAATCCAAAACGACAGTCTTACTCCTGGTCGTCGCGACGGACGATCATGTGGCGGACCACAGCGTCGGTGATGCGCAGGACGCGATCAAGCTCGGCGATCTGGGTAGGATCTGCGTGGAAGTTGATGAGGGTGTAGTCACCATCGGTGAGGTCGTTGATCTCGTAGGCGAGCTTGCGCTTGCCCCACTCGTCAACGGAGTCGACCTTGCCAGCGCCCTCAGCGATCGTGGTATCGATACGCTTCATAACAGCGAGACGAGTCTCGGGGTCGAGCGACGGGTCAACAAAGAACAGCAGTTCATAAGCCTTCATATTGTCACCTCCTCTGGGCAAATGTGGCTTCAGGTCGTGAAGGTGCGCCTGAAGCAGGAAAAGACTTGGTAATAATATCTTTCAACCTCCCATGCCGCAAGAATATGCAGCTACAACCTCATGACCTCCACATATGTCCATACTCGCACGACGTTTCATGCGCATTCCAACCAAATGCCGACCAAGAGCTTGACGGATTTGTGGACAAGATACGATGCCGCGGGGACAAGCTGAGCCAAGCCGCAGGTCAACGGGCACAAGGCTGTGGTCGCAAAATGCATACCAGTGGTCCACAGTACCACCCAAAGATTTTTAAATTCATTGCCAAGTCGCTTATGAATACCCCTTTTGAACAATTGAGTTGATCAACCACGCCGGTCGGAAGCCGTTTTTTGGCATCTCAAACCCCACTGCAACGCCAGGCGCGGCCAAGCGTTTTAAAAAATGCCAACTTTTCTGTTTGCACTTTGCGATTCCTCGTGTATACTGACTTTCGCATTTAACGGAGAGTTGTCCGAGTGGCCGAAGGAGCACGATTGGAAATCGTGTAGGCGTCAAAAGCGTCTCCAGGGTTCAAATCCCTGACTCTCCGCCAGTTAATTCCAAAGCAGGCCTTCGAGCCTGCTTTGTTTTTACCCCACGCGGAGGGGTGGCAGAGTGGTTGAATGCGGCGGTCTCGAAAACCGTTTGGCCTGTATAAGGTCACGAGGGTTCGAATCCCTCCTCCTCCGCCATTTAGATTGAGAAAGCTCCCGAGAATGGGAGCTTTTTTGTTATCGAAATACGTCTCGATCCCACGCTTCCCCAAACATGTACGTCAGCCTCAAAAAACGACATTTTTCGACATCTTTGGAGGCTGACGTACACGTTTGGATTGAGCTCACGGGAGCGGCGCTATTCGGAAGGTGCCTCCTCGTCTCGTATGCTTTTCCAGTTGCGGATAAGTGCCTTGCGTAGTTCGTTTTGTTTTCTCTGGTACCCGGTGTCGGTACAGCGAGGCATGCCGAGTGCTTCGCGAATGTTGTTCATGGCGCGGTGAAAGGCGAGCTGGCTGCCGAACTGAGCCGAAGTGAGCGTAACGATTCGATATCCCATTTGGGAGAGAACGGCCTCTCGCTCCGCATCTGCTCCCTTGCGCTCGAGCTCATCGTGAAAACCGCCCTTATATTCGATACCGAGCGCCCTGCGCTTATAGGTCACGAGCGCATCGATTTTGAGCGTTCGAGCTTTGGCGCAATGCCAGAGACGTTGAGGGATCTCGAACGGTTTGTTGAGTTCGACACCTCGGATGCCAACGCCGCCTTCGCTTGTTGGGAGCGAGAGGGCGATTGCCGAAGCGGTCTCCATAGGCGAGGCCGAGCGATCGTAGATGTGCCTGAGCGCGAGCCGTGCACGTGTGGCACCGGGTTTGCCGGGGTGCCGATCGAGCAGTTCGGTTATTTCATCCTTGGAGGTGGTGGCTGGTTGCTCGGTATAAGGGTCGGCGGGATTGAGCCTCATGCGATAATCGCCGCAAACTTCATAGCCATATTCGAGATATTCGATCCTATCCATCCACTCGGCAGCGAGCACGAAGGCGAAGGCTTCGTCGGTGATGAAGATTCCGGGCGTCAACTCGTTAATATGCTCGTAGGGAAGATTTTGTCCAAGAATGTGGCAAACGACGCCTTTGGTACGAATTCGCTCAAATTCGAATACAACCGCGATATCGATAGTCTTAAGCATATCGGACGGAATGCCGCAGTCGGTAAGGGCCTGTCGTATGCGCGCAACACGTTGCTGGGTGGAGATGCCTTGTGCGCCTATCTGGTAGTCGTGCCGCGCAAGAGACTGAACCAAATTCTGGGGTGCATGATGGACAAGCCATGCGGTTTTATGCGAAATGAGAACAGGGGTATCCATTGAGGGCCTCTCGCTCTGAGCCGGTATCCAACTCTTATGTCCGTTGAAGTGGGGAAATATACCGGATGTGAGTAAATCAACTCACTCATGCTGTGAGCTCAATCCAAACATGTACGTCAGCCTCCAAAGATGTCGGAAAATGTCGTTTTTGGAGGGTGACGTACATGTTCTGGACCCCTGGCATTCCAGCAACGCCATGCCCCCACCCAGTCCCGACCGTTTGCCGAGCAATAGGGTCGCAATCGGCGCCGAACATGTACTATGTACGGGCATTGTCAAAATCCGTAACCCAAAGGACCCCATCTTGCCCGTCGTCGCCGCCATGACCATTACCTCACATGCATCGGATGCCATGGTCGCTATTCCGTTTTGGCTCGAGATGTTCGCTGTTGTCGCTGCATCGATCTCGGGTGTACTGGTTGCGCGCGAGCACAAGCTCGACCTGGTGGGCGCGGTCGCGCTCGCGGTGGTCTGCGGTCTGGGCGGCGGTCTCTTGCGCGATATGACGCTGCAGGTGGGCAACGTCTACATCCTCAACCAGCCGATGGCACTGCCGCTTTCCATCGCCACGGCAGCCATCATCTACATTTTCCCGGCAATCGTCGACAAACCCGAAAAACTCATTCCCCTGCTCGACATCATCTCGGTCGGCATCTATGCCGCCACCGGAGCGGACAAGGCGCTGGTCTACGGCTTTGCACCGGCGGTGTGCATCATGATGGGCTTTTTTACCGCGGTGGGCGGCGGCATGTTGCGCGACGGCTTTATGGGCGTGGTTCCGGGCATTTTCCAACGTACTAACTTTTATGCCATCGCTGCCATCGCCGGATCGACAAGCTACGTGTGTCTCGTTATGAGCGGCATCATGAGCAATGTCGCCGCGCTGATCGTATGCGTTGTCGTGACCATGGGTCTGCGCTGGCTCTCGCTGCGCTTTGACATCAAAAGCCCCACCGAAGAAGACATCGCGCGCTTTTTGCATCGCAAAAAGTAGGTAGCGCGGGCTCATCCTTCGAAATGCAACCGAGAGGTTCTTTTAGAGCGCCCGCACGTTGGGTACCCTGTTAGGTATATGCCGAACACCTAACAAAAGGATCAACCATGGCTTTCAATCAAACCGCGGCGGCGCCGTCACACAAGATGCGTCGCTGCCTGCTTATGGCATTCACACTCATCGCGCTCGCGCTCATCGCTCTTCCCACGGCGTCATTTGCCGGCACGGACACCGCAGGAAACATACTTGCGACCGACAATGACGTCGATCCGTCTGGCGTCGAGGGTGACCTGTACTGGACAGGTCAGGCCCTCAACTTGGACGATGCGTCCATCGGCCGCGATATCATCGCCGCGGGCGATACCCTCTCAATTCGCGACTGCACGGTAGGCGGCGCCGTTCGTCTTGCGGCGCGCACAATTGATATCGCCCAAACCACGGTTGATGGCAGCATAACCGTCGCTGGCCAGCACGTTGTTCTCAACGCCGACAGCACCGCCAACTGTTTCTATGCGATAGGCGAGACGGTTGCCCTGCGCGGCTCTACCAAGTCGGCAGCGCTTGCGGGCGATACGGTGACCATCGATGGTACCGTCGATGGCGATGTCGAGGTTTGGGCCGACAAGCTCATCCTGGGCAAGAACGCCCACATCACCGGCACCGTGAACGCGCATGTCTCCGAGGACCCCGAGCGCGCCGCGGGAGCCGAGGTCGGCGCGCTCAAGATCGACCGCACCGAAAACGAGGATACTTCCACCGTTAACGATGTCATCGGCGGCACCGTCGCCGCGGCGCTTTCCACCTGCTTTGTCGCCCTGCTACTCGAGCTCGTCTTTCCGCGCGCGACCGCCAGCGCCGCCGGCATGCTCCACCAGCGCCCCACGCCCCTGTGGGTGAGCGGTCTTCTGGGCACGATTGCTATCGTCCCCGCCGTCCTACTGCTGATTATCTCCATCGCTGGTCTATCGCTTGCCGGAGCCCTCATGTGCGGCGTTATCGGCATCGCATTGGTGTCGAACGCCTTTGCGGGGTGCGCGATCGCCCGCATGGTCAGACACAGCCAAAACCGCTACGCCATGGCAGCCGTGGGTGGCATCGCCGCAGGCGCCCTCACAGGGCTTCCCCTCGTAGGCGGCTTCATCAGCGGCGTGGCCTTTGTCTTTATGCTCGGCTACATCATCCAGATCATCTGGCGCAACGCCCGCCTCAAGCCGCAGCAGCCGACTAACACGCCGGGACTCCCCACCGCTTAGCAGCTAACCGCCACAAAGATGCCAAGCACCTTTGTGGCGGCGCAAACGAACCTGCCCCCTGCACCAAAAAGGGCGCCGACCATCGCGGTCGACACCCTTTCTCGTTAGACGCTATAAAGCCCAGCGCTTATTTGTTGACCTGGCCGGCGCGGACGGCAGCCTTCTTGCGGTCGGTGGCGTTGAGCAGACGCTTGCGCAGGCGGATGTTCTTGGGAGTGATCTCCACCAGCTCATCGTCGGCGATGTACTCCAGCGCCTCCTCCAGCGAGAAGGTGCGGGGCGGCACCAGCTGGACGGAGATATCGGAGGTCGAGGAACGCTGGTTGCCCAGGTTCTTGGTACGGGCGATGTTGACGACCATGTCGCCGGCCTTGCTGCGCTCGCCCACGATCATGCCCTCGTAGCACTCGGTGCCCGGCTCAACGAACAGCTGGCCGCGCTCCTGCAGCGTACCCAGAGCGTAGGCAACGGCCTTCTCGGTGGTCATGGAGATCATGGCGCCGTTCTGACGGTTGCCGATCTCGCCGGCATAGGGGCCGTACTCCAGGAAGGTGTGGTAGAACACGCCCTCGCCGTGGGTGACGTTCATGATGCGGTTCTTAAGGCCCATGATGCCACGCGTCGGAATCTTGAACTCAAGGTGCGTCACGATGCCCGAGGTATCCATGCTCGTCATGATGCCACCGGAAGTGCCAAAGACCTCAACGACCTTGCCCGAGTACTCGTCCGGGCACTCGACGACGGCCTGCTCGACAGGCTCCATCTTGTTGCCGTTCTCGTCCTTCTTAAACAGAACGCGGGGACGGCCGACCTGGAACTCAAAGCCCTCGCGGCGCATGGACTCCATCAGAACGGACAGGTGCAGAATGCCGCGGCCCGAGACCTCGACGCCGCTCTTGTCCTCGAGTTCCTCGATCTTCATGGTCACGTTGTTCTCGGCCTCGTTGAACAGGCGCTCCTTGAGCTGACGGGCGCCCACGATGTCTCCGTCGCGACCGACGAGCGGGGAGGTCGAAGCCTCGAAGACGATGGACAGGGTCGGCGGGTCGATCTCGATGGGCTCGAGCTCGACGGGGTTCTCAGGATCGGTGTAGACATCGCCGATATCGGTGCGGTCGATGCCCACGACGGCAGCGATATCGCCGGCGCCGACTTCCTGGCACTCGGTACGGCCCAGGTAGTCGAAGGTAAAGAGCTGCTTGACGGTGGCGGTGGCGCTGGAGCCGTCGTTCTTCACAACCAGAATCTGGTCGCCCTGATGGATGGTGCCGGAGTACACGCGACCGATGCCGATGCGGCCAACGAAGTTGGAGTGGTCGATGGTCACGCACTGCATAGCCAGCGGGGCGTTCTCGTCAACCTCGGGCGCGGGCATGTCGTCGATGATCATATCGAGCAGCGGGTACATGTCCATATTGCCGTCGTTGGGGTCAAGGCGGGCAAAGCCATTCATGGCGCTGGCGTAGACCACGTGCTCCATGGCGAACTCAAGCTGGTCGTCGGTGGCGCCCAGGTCGGCCATGAGGTCCAGGCAGTCGTTGTAGGCCTTCTCGGGGTTAGCACCCGGACGGTCGATCTTGTTGATGACGATCATGATCTTAAGGCCGGTGTCGATAGCGTGGCGCAGCACGAAGCGGGTCTGGGGCATGGGGCCCTCAAAGGCGTCCACCAGCAGCAGGGCGCCGTCGGCCATACGCAGCACGCGCTCGACCTCGCCGCCGAAGTCGGCGTGGCCCGGGGTGTCGATGACGTTGATCTTGACGTCCTTGTACTCGATAGAGATGTTCTTGGCGAGAATCGTAATGCCGCGCTCGCGCTCCTGGTCGTTGGAATCCAGGACGCGGTCCTCGACCTGCTGGTTGGCACGGAAGGCGTCCGTGGCACGCAGGAGCTTGTCGACCATCGTCGTCTTGCCGTGGTCGACGTGAGCGATGATGGCGATGTTCCTCAGATTGTCTACGCGCATGTAGTTCCCCTATCTTCTATCTATATACAACCGGCACGCGTATGCGACCCACCCAGCAATGCAACGCTCGGCGGGAATATTGAGCCTTTTACCGAAAACTCGTTTATTTTAGCGATTTTAGATGAGAGGGGTTTCCTCACCTGCAGGTTCAGGGTCGCTCCACATAAAACCATCGCCGGCGCCCATGCCCTCATACAGCACATATGCCGAAAAACCGCTCTCGAGCGTGGTTTCGAAGAAGCTCACGAGCAGAGCATCGTGATAGCCGCCGTCAACCTCGACGCAGCCGGTGTAGCCGATGGCATATCGGGCGATACGGCCCAGGCCCTCGTCCTTAAGACCCATCTTGTGTTCGGAGATAAAGTTGGTGGCCGCCTCGAGGCACGCCTCTTCGCCGTCCTCGTCGAGCGCCGCCAGATATCGGTTGGAAGCAGCGTCCTCAATCGCCACAACTACGCCCGGATTCTCGCCGGCGGCAAGGTCGTCCAAGAACGCACCAATCAGGTCACACACCATGGCGTCGAGCTCGGCGGAGACGTTACCGGCGTCCTGCATATCCTGTGCCATCTTTAGACCTTCCCATCGAGTCCGGCGTCGTTACAGTTCCTGTGCCTCGGCGGCGATCTTGGCGGCAGCGTCGCGGGCGCGCATCATATCCATCGCGCGCTTGTCGAGCACCTTGATCTGACTGGTCAGCATTACCGCGTCGACCACACCCCAGATCACCAGGCCCGTAGAGATCGAAAACCCAAGCGCACCAACTGTACCACGAAGGCGCGAACAGATTGCCGCGACAAGGGCGGAGATGACAACCATCTTGATAAACGAGCCGCGGCGTTCGCGAAGCGTGCGGGCCTGCGTCACATAGGCAATGCGCGCCGCCTCAGAAGCCTCAGAGCGCATCTGGGCCTCGCGCGCGATAGCCGCTGCCTCGGCCGACATGCCGCCGGCCATCAGCGAACGCTCCACAACCTGAACGCCCCGCATTTAGAAATCATCGGGGGAGAGCGTATGGACGAACTCGTCGAACTTCTCGAACTCCTGCTCGTCGTCGACTTCCTCGGCGCGGGTAGAAACAGTGCCCAGGCGATTCATGATGTCATCCTCCACAAACATGGGAGCATTGCTGCGCACGGCAAGGGCAATGGCATCGCTGGGGCGGGCGTCGATCTTGCGCTCCTCGCCATCGGCCAGTACGACGATTGTCGCGTAGAACACCGGCGGCTCGGCGCGAACGATCTCGATGCGCTCGAGTTTGGCGCCCAGGGCGCCAACAGTATCGAGCAACAGGTCATGGGTAATCGGGCGCTCGGCGCGGCCGCTATCGATGCCACGGCTAATGGCAGCAGCTTCAAACGAACCAGTCTGAATGGAAAGGGAACGCAGCGGCGCGGGCGAGTCCGATTTGCTGCTGCGCTCACGAAGCACAATAAGCGATGGCACGGGACCGGCGGCCATGACGATGGTCTCTATGTCGACACGAACCATGGAACACCTCCGGTACGTAGCGGTTAACACGCGGCAGCCCGCCGCATTGAATAGCTATACTACCCAATCTTTCGCACAGCACACAAAACCAAAATGAGATTTATCGCAGACAAGAAAAAAGCCCCGAGGCAACGCCCCAGGGCTCTTCACAGTTTTGATGGTGGACCTGACAAGATTCGAACTTGTGACCTCCCGGTTATCAGCCGGACGCTCTAACCAACTGAGCTACAGGTCCATCATGGTGGAGGTTAGGGGGATCGAACCCCTGACCTCAGGCTTGCAAAGCCCGCGCTCTCCCAGCTGAGCTAAACCCCCACGGAGACAGTAATAAACACCCCAGCGGCGACTCGGCTCTCGCTGGGGTGTTTATTGCGAAAGAAAGTGGTGGACCTGACAAGATTCGAACTTGTGACCTCCCGGTTATCAGCCGGACGCTCTAACCAACTGAGCTACAGGTCCATCGCGCAAGGGATATATTAGACGAGTCGTTACGCGCGCGTCAACAACTTTTTTGAAAATCTTTGGGAGGGGTTCGCCCCGGCCGCCCGGCGGCATATGAAGTCGCCTGCTCGGACAGTCCTGACTCGCACGGAGAGCACATTAAGTGCTCTCCGGCTCGTGCGGAACTCGCGATCGACTTCATATGCCGCCGGGCGGCCGGGGCGAACGCGGGTCCCTAGGTTTTCAAAAAAGCGGTCGGCGCGCAGGTGCGCCGACCGCCGATATATGGGGTCTGATGTTTTTGACCGGAGAGGACTACTTACTCGTCAAGGAGATCCTCTGGCATGTCGTTGCCGTCGCCTAGGTCGACTGGGGTCTCTTCGGTGTCGGCTGCGGCCTCGGCGCCCTCGCCTTCGGGTTTTTCCTTGGCTGCCGTCATACGGGCGACAGCGCAGATGCGGTCGTTGTCGTCGACGGTCATCATCTTGACGCCCTGGGTGGCGCGGCCAGTCTGGCTGATTTCGTCGGTCTTGACGCGAATGACCGTCGCGCCCTCCGTCACGATGAACAGCTCGTGCTGCGGGCCCACCGTCTTCATGGCCGCGAGGTTACCCTTACGCTCGGTCATTTGGATGGTGTAGACGCCCTGGCCGCCGCGATTCTGCTCCGGGTAGTCCGCAACCGGCGTGCGCTTGCCGTAGCCGCGCTCGGTGATGACGAACAGATCACCGTTGCCGTTAGTGACTTCCATGCCCAGAACGCTCACGCCGTCCTTCATACCGATACCGCGAACGCCGCTGGTATCGCGGCCGGTGGCGCGCACCTGCTCCTCGGAGAACATGATCGCCTTGCCCGCGGTGGTGGCCAGGATAATCTTGTCGCCCTCGCGCACGCGGCGCACGTTCAACAGCGCGTCGTCGTCGCGCAGGTTGATAGCGATTAGGCCGTCGCGACGGCTGCGGTCATATGCGCTCATCACGGTCTTCTTGACCATACCGCTCTTGGTGGCAAACATCAGGTACTCGTTGGCCGGGAACTCGCGGCAGCTGATGACGCTCGCGATCTTCTCGCCCTCCTCGAAGGGCAGCAGGTTGACGATCGCGGTACCGCGTGCCTGGCGCGTACCTACCGGCAGCTCGTGCACCTTCAGGCGATAGACCTTGCCCTTGCTCGAGAAGAACAGCACGTACTCGTGCGTGGACGCGATGAACATCTCATCGATGACATCGTCCTCTTTGAGGTTGACGCCCGACACGCCCTTGCCGCCGCGCTTTTGGGCGCGGTAGGCGGCAACCGGGATACGCTTAACGTAGCCGGTGTGGGTGATGGTCACGACCATATCCTCGTCGGCGATGAGGTCCTCGACATCCAGGTCCTTCTCGACCTGGCTGATCTCGGTGCGGCGCTTATCGCCGAACTTCTTGGAGATCTCGCGCATCTCTTCCTTGATGACGCCCAGGATCTTCTCCTCATGCGCCAGCAGGTCCTCGTAGTAGGCGATGGCGCGGCGCAGGCCGTCCAACTCTTCCTGAATCTTGTCGCGCTCCAGGCCGGTCAGGCGGCGCAACTTCATCTCGAGGATGGCCGTGGTCTGCTCGGGCGTAAAGCCAAAGCGCTCGATCAAGCGACTGCTGGCCTCGGAGTCGGTCTGCGAGGAGCGGATGATGCTAATGACCTCGTCGATATGGTCGAGAGCCATCAAGTAGCCCTCAAGGATATGCGCGCGGGCCTGGGCCTTCTTAAGGTCGAAGCGGGTGCGGCGGGTGACTACGTCGACCTGGTGGTCGATGTAGTGCTGCAGCATCTCGCGCAGGCTCAGGCATTTGGGAACGCCGTTGACGAGTGCCAGGTTGTTGGCGCCAAAGGTCGTCTGCAGCGAGGTGTACTTATACAGGTTGTTGAGCACGACCTGCGGAATGACGCCCTTCTTGAGCTCGATGACCAGACGGATACCCTTCTGGTTGGACTCATCGCGCATATCCGAGATGCCCTCGATGCGCTTGTCGTTGACGAGCTGGGCGATCTTCTCCTGCAGGGTGCCTTTGTTGACCATATAGGGAATCTCGGTAAAGACCAGGCGGCTGCGACCGGTCTTGGTGGACTCCACGTGCGCCTTGGCACGCACGGTAATGGAGCCGCGGCCGGTCTCGTAGCTCTGCTTAATGCCGGCGCTGCCCATGATGATGGCGCCGGTGGGGAAGTCCGGACCGGGCATGATCTGCATGAGCTCGTCGACGGTGGCGTCGGGGTTGTCGATCAGGTAGCAGGTGGCCTCGATCGCCTCGGCGAGGTTATGCGGGGCGATGTTGGTGGCCATGCCGACGGCGATGCCCTGGCTGCCGTTGACCAGCAGGTTGGGGAAACGTGCAGGCAGTGCCACGGGCTCGGCGAGCGATTCGTCGTAGTTGGGCTGCCAGTCGACGGTATCCTTCTGCAAGTCACGCAACAGTTCCATGGCGGGCTTTGCCAGGCGGCTCTCGGTGTAACGCATGGCCGCCGCGCCGTCGCCGTCGATATTGCCGAAGTTGCCGTGACCGTCGATGAGCGGCGTGCGCATGGAGAACCACTGCGCCAAGCGGACCATGGCCTCGTAGACCGCAGAGTCACCGTGCGGGTGGTACTTACCGATAACTTCGCCGACCGTCCACGCCGACTTCTTGTGCGGGCGGTTGGGGTAGATGCCGCTCTCGTTCATCGCGTACAGGATGCGGCGGTGCACCGGCTTTAAGCCGTCGCGCACGTCCGGCAGGGCGCGCGCCGTGATGACCGACATCGAATACTCGATAAACGACTGCTTCATCTCGCGACCGAACTCCGAAATCTGGAGCTGGCCGCCGTTGATATCCTCGCCGGCCGAGGCGCCACGGTCGACTTCGCCAAAGCTCTCCTCGAGCTCGCCGTCGTCGTCCTCTTCCTCGTCATCATCGGCATCGGGGTTATAGGCGTCCGGGTCGCCGTCCTCGCCCTGCTCAGCACGGGCAAGCAGGCGCTTCAGATCGTCGGGCATACCGGCATCGCCGGCCTCGTCCATACCCTCATTGTTGTTGATATCGTCTGCCACGTTACCTCCTCTTAAGCATCAAGGAATCGTGCATCATGTGCGTGTTTTTCAATGTATTCGCGGCGATAGCCGACCTCGGAACCCATCAGCTCGCGCACGGCGCGGTCCGCCACCACGGCGTCTTCGATCGACACACGCTGCAGGATGCGGGTCTTGGGGTCCATCGTCGTCGAGGCAAGCTGCTTGGGGTCCATCTCGCCCAGACCCTTGTAGCGCTGGACGGTATAGCCCTTGCGCTTCTTGGTAATCTTGCCGTCCTTGGCCTTGCCGTCCTCGTCGTTATCGTCGGGGTTCAGGCCCAGACTCTGGATGGTGTCGCGCAGGATCTCGTCTTCGGGCTGGCGGCCGTTGGGATACACGTAGTGGATCTTGTTGCGCACCTTAATGCCAAAGATGGGCGGGCAGGCAACATAGACGTAGCCGGCATCGATCAGCGGACGCATGTACTTGTAGAAGAACGTCAGCAGCAGGATGCGGATATGCGCACCGTCGACGTCTGCATCGGTCATGATGATGATCTTGTGGTAGCGCGCCTTGGTGATATCGAAGTCGCCGCCGTCGCCGGCACTCGTCGTGACGCCGCAGCCGATCGCGGTAATCAGCGACTGAATGGTGTCACTCGAGAACGCGCGATGGTCACCAACGCGTTCGACGTTCAAAATCTTGCCGCGCAGGGGCAGAATCGCCTGGATGTCTCGGCGACGGCCGTCCTTGGCCGAACCGCCTGCCGAGTCGCCCTCTACGATGAAGAGCTCGGTCAGCTCGGCATCGCGCACCGAGCAGTCAGCGAGCTTACCGGGCAGGGACGCCGTCTCGAGCAGGCTCTTGCGGCGGGTCGCCTCGCGCGCCTTGCGGGCGGCATTGCGCGCCTTGCAGGCCTGTTGCGCCTTCTTGACGATCTCGCGAGCGGGCTTGGGATGCTCCTCGAGGTAATCGACAAGGCCGTCGGTCACAATCTTGAGCGTGAGCGCTCGCATATAGGAGCTGCCGAGCTTTGCCTTGGTCTGGCCCTCAAACTGCGGATCGGGCAGCTTGACCGAGATAACGGCCGAAAGGCCCTCGCGCACATCGTCGCCGGTCAGGTTGGCGTCTTTTTCCTTGAGCAGGTTCTGCTTGCGCGCGTAATCGTTGATCACGCGGGTGAGCGCGGTGCGGAAGCCCTCAAGGTGCATGCCGCCTTCGGGGGTGTAGATGTCGTTGGCAAACGACATGACGTTCTCGCCGTAGCCGCTATTCCACTGCAGGGAAACCTCGACCTCTCCCATCTTGGCCACAGGCGCGTCCGGGTCCGATTTGCCCTCGATGTAGATGGGCTCCTTAAAGGCCTCGGGGACGTCCTTGCCCTCGTTGAGGAACTTGACGAAGTCGATGATGCCGCCCTCGTAGCAAAACTCCTCCACGTGGGGAGTCGCTTCGCGCTCGTCGGTCAGCACGATTTTGAGGTTCTTATTGAGGAACGCCGTCTCCTGCAGACGGTTGTGCAGCGTATCGAAATCGTAGATGCAGGTCTCGAAGATCTCATCGTCGGGCCAGAAGGTGACGGTGGTGCCCGTCGAATCCGAGGTGCCCACGACCTCCATCTTCTTGACGGTCTTGCCGCGCGAGAACTCCATCTCGTAGGTGTTGCCATCGCGACGAACCTGAACGACCACGCGCTTGGACAGTGCGTTGACGACGGAGATGCCCACGCCGTGCAGGCCGCCCGAGACCTTATAGGCCGAGTTATCGAACTTACCGCCGGCGTGCAAGATCGTCATGACGACCTCGAGCGTCGGGATCTTTTTAACAGGGTGCTCGTCGACGGGGATGCCGCGCCCGTTGTCGACGACCGTGATGGAGTTGTCGGCGTGGACCGTCACCTGGATCTCGGTGCAGAAACCGGCCATGGCCTCGTCGACGGAGTTGTCAACGATCTCCCACACCAGGTGATGCAGACCGCTGGCGCTCGTCGAGCCGATATACATGCCCGGGCGCTTACGAACGGCCTCGAGACCTTCGAGAATCTTAATCTCGCCGCCATCGTAATCGTTTTCGTTTGCCACACGTCCTCCTTCAGTCAAGAAAATGTGTACAGCCTTACTAGTTTATCGTAAAAAAATACCCTCGGGAACGAGGGTATTTGGCTCTACAAGGCCACCAGATGCGATTTAAGGCTCTTTTTTGCCTTGCACGCCCTTGGCCCACTCGGCACTGGCTCTCATGGCGTTCTCGAGGGCCTCGCGCAGTTTTTGGTCTTCGATGGGCGCCACTTGGCGCTCAATCTCGGTGCGCTCGGCATCGCTGAGGTCGGCGTGTGGGGCCGGCGGGCGCTCGGTCGCCGCTGGGCGAAGGCGCTCCTTGGCGGCGGGCGGCGTGTGACCGGGCGCGGTGGTTTTGAACACCAGGCCATCCACATGCGCACCGGCGCGCTCCATGCGCGCGCGGATGATCTCGCGCAACAACGTCATTTCCTGCGTCCACGAGGGCGAGTCGAGATATACCAGCAGCTCATTGGACTCGGGCAGGTAGCGCAGGCCCGTCACATGCCGCCCCTCGCGCGTGCCCGAGCACACCGCGTTCCACGCGCGATAGACCGCGCGCGACTCCTCGGCGGCCTCCATCTGCGCACGGCGCTCAGGGGTCGCAGCCGCCAGGATGCGCTGGCGCTCTGCGTTCAAAAAGCCACTGAAGGCGACCGTTTCGCTCTCGCGCTCGTAATTAGCACGTCTCACCCATGCTCACCACCTTGGCTCGATCAAGCAGGTCATCGGTAAAGTACCCCAGGTTGGTCGTGGTTATGACCGTCTGGATATCATCGCCGATCAGCCGCAGGAAAGCACCGCGGCGTTCGCCGTCGAGTTCGCTCATCACGTCGTCCAAAAGCAGCAGTGGGGCGGTGCCCAGGACATCGCGAGCCACGGCCACCTCCGCCACCTTCCAGGCCAGAACCAACGTTCGCTGCTGACCTTGGCTGGCAAATGAACGGGCGGAGCGACCCGCCACAGCAAACTCAATCTCGTCGCGATGCGGTCCCACCAACGTCACGCCGCGGCGAATTTCCTCGTCGGCGTGCTCATCAAGGGCAGCCAGCATGCGCTCGTACGCCCAGCCCTTCAGCTCTTCGCGATCATCGACCTGGGGCAAATCCCCCAGCGTGGACGCATAGGACACGTTGGCGGCTTCACCGGACGCCACTTGCCCGTAGGCAGTACGCACATGGCCCGCCAGCCGGTCGAGCAGGGCCAACCGGTGCACGAGCAGAGCCGCGCCCGCGCGGGCAATCGAATCGTTCCACGCGCCGAGCATCTCGCGGCAGCACCAGGCCTCCTTGAGCAAGGCGTTACGCTGGGTCACGCAGCGACCATAGGTGCTCGCAAGATCGGCATAGCGTGCGCTCAGTTGCATGCCAAAGTCGTCGAGGGCGGCGCGGCGCACACTGGCGCCTCGCTTAACCATGTCCAGATGGTCGGGGCAAAACAGCACGCTCGGCAGAACCCCGCGCACACCGGCGGCAGAGCATCTCTTGCCGTTGCGGCTAAACGAGCGTTTACCGTCCTCCGCGCTCAATCCCATATCAAGCACGCGGCCGTCGCCCTCGAGCCTCAGCTCGACCTTGCACGAGCCCACGCCGTCATGGACGAGCTCGGCTGCGGTCGGATGCCTAAACGAGGCGCCGCTCGTCAGCAGCTGCAGCGCCTCTATGAGATTGGTCTTTCCCGCCGCGTTGGGTCCCGCAAGTATCGTCACGCCCTCGTCCAGGGCAAGGCGATAGCTATCGAAGCTGCGGTAGTGCGCGACGGAAAGATCGCGGGCGAACATGGTCATAGGGCAGTTGCTAGATGCGGACCGGCATGACCAGGTACAGGTAGTTGATCTTGTCGTAGGACTTGAAGATGCCCGCCTGCGAGTAGCTCTTGAGCTCCAGCGTGATCTCCTTCTCCTTGGACAGGGCATTGAGGCACCCGAAGATGTAGTGGTAGTTGAAGGCGATGGTGCCCGACTCGCCCTCGGCCTCGACATCGATCGTCTCCTGCGCAAGGTCCTGGTCATTGGAAATGGAGGACAGGCCCATCTGCCCGTTCTCGACATCGATCTCGAACTTGACGGCGGGGTTGGCGCTCGCGATAACGGCCACGCGCTTGAGGGCGGCGTTAAAGGCGGCGACGTCGATCTTGACGCTCGTCACGCACGAATCGGGGATGAGCTGCTTGTAGTTGGGGTACACGCCCTCGATGCGGCGCGACACGTAGGTGGTGTTGCCGGCCTCAAAGACGACCTGGGTGTCGGTAGCCCCGATCATGATGGTCGCCTGGCTGGCCATGATGTTCAGCGCGTCGTTAAAGGCGTCGGCCGGAACGTTGAGCTCAAAGGAGCCTTCGAGGGTCGAGGTCTCGACCTGCGTATCGCACACGGCCAAACGGAAGGAATCGGTCGCCACCAGGCGCACGGTGTTGTTCTCGACTTTCATGTGCACACCGCCCAGGATGGGGCGAGCCTTGTCGGTCGAGGTGACGCGCCATACGCGCCCGACCATTTCGGACAAGATATCAGTCGGCAGCTCCACGGCACTCTCGATGGCATAGGCCGGAAACTCGGGAAAGTCATTGGCATCGAGCGTGTTCAGGCGGAAAGAGCTCTTCTCGCAACTGATCAGCACCTGGCGCTCGGACAGCTCAAAGGTGACCGGGGCATCGGGGAGGGTCTTAGTGATATTGGAGAGCATCTTACAGGGGATAACCATCTCGCCCTCTTCTTCGACATGCGCCGCGATGCGATGACGGATCGAGATGGTGTAGTTAGAGGTCTGGAATTCCAAGATGCCGTCTTGGGCCTTAACGAGCACGCCCGACAGGATGGGGAGGGTGGATGCCGAAGCGACACCCTTCATAACGACGCCGATGGCTTGTGTAAGCGAGCTCTGGCTGACGGTGAACTTCATCTTCTAATACCTTTCTATAGATATAAATATCTTAATAATAGTAATAGCACTGACGAAACTGTTGATTACTCACAAAGACGCAGGTCAGACCCAAAAAGAGAATCGACAGCAACCTGTGTGCAACAGGGGTGGTTTTCCACGTTCAAAACCTGCGCAAAACTTTTCATCACCGCGGGTTGGGTTTTAGACACCTTATGCCCGTGGTTTCGACAAGTTTTCAACAGGTGTCTCTATTTTCCTACGAGCGCAGTGTAATTTTATCGCGCAGCGACTTAAGGTCTTCGGTGACGGTGCGGTCTTCCTGGATCATCTTCTGGACCTTTTTGTAGCTCGTGCTGACGGTCGAGTGGTTGCGGTTGCCAAATTCGGCGCCCACCGCCGTGGTCGTCATCTCGCACATCTCGATGGCCAGGTAGATAGCGATATGGCGTGCTTTGGCGATATTGGCGTTGCGACGCGGGCCGATGAGCTCCTCGTGCGTTACGCCGTACTGCTCTTCGATGACGGACTGAACCGTCTGGACGTTGATCTTTTTGGCCGATGTGTCGAAGTACTGGCTGGCGATGGCATCGATATCGTCAAAGGTGAGCTCCCCGCCCTCGCGTTCGCGGTCGCCCGCCTCGCCGGCGCAGCGCTCGCAAAAGCTCTCGAGTTCGCGGATGTTGGTGCCCGAGACCTCGGCCATGTGTTTAAAGTGCTCGTCGGTCAGGTGCCCGCCGTCGCCCCCGTAGGCCGCCAGCAGCGAGTCGTCGCCTGCCTCGGGAGCGGCGACGATAGTGTTCTCGTAATAGCGCTGCAAGATCTTGTATTTCATCTCGTAGCTGGGCTCTGCGACCAGGCAGAGCATTCCGGCGTTGAAGCGGCTGGTCAGACGCTCGTCCATGCTCAGGTCCTTGGGGGCGCGGTCTGCCGCGATGACGACCTTCTTGTTGTTGCGGATGAACTCGTCCATGAGCTGGAAAAAGTAGTCCACGCTTGCGCGCTTGCCGATGATGTTTTGGATGTCATCGATGATGAGCACGTCCACGCCGTGGTACGCCTGCATGATGGGGGCGTTGCTCTTCTTTTGGCGGTCGAACTCGGTCATCAGGTCGTCCAGATATGCCTGGGAGTTGGCATACTTGACCTTGATCTCGGGCGACTTCTCGGCGAGCTCGTTTTTGATGGCAAGCAGTAGGTGCGTCTTGCCCAGGCCCGATTTGCCGTAGATGAACAGCGATGTGCATGTGCCGCGCTCGTCCGCGAGGGCGGCAAACTTGAGTGCCGAGCGATAGGCATGGCTGTTCTCGGGGCCGTAGACAAAGTTCTCAAAGGTAAATTTTGAGTTCGCGGCGAGCGGGGCTCCATCCGTATTCTGCTCGGCCGGCACGGTCGGTGCTGGCACGGGTGAAGCGGGGGCCGCAGCTTGCGTGGATTTAGCCGGCGCTCCGCCCTTCATCTGGTTCATCATGCGACGAAAATCATCGGCCGAGAGCGTGTTCTTGATTGCAATGCCCGAATCCGCGCTCGCCGCTGCGTCGTGAGCGATTGGCATGTGCGTGACGGGTGCGTTCGCTGGCGTCGCCGCCGCGGTCGGCAACGGTGCCATGGTTTCACGGGAAACATCGCTGTGCTGGTGCTCGATTGTCGGCACGTCGCCTGCGGAGGCCGACACCGCCGGGGAAGCAGCGGGAGCCGCGGCGGCCGCCGTCGCGGCAGCGGATTCCGTCGCGGCGCCTTGCGGTGCCACGATGTCGAGCGCAATCGGTGCAAAGGCGATTTCTTCCAGATAGGCCTCAATAGTCGGCTGATGCTTTTTGAGCTGCGCGATGGCAAAGCGCGAGGGGGCCTCGATCGTGAGCGTATCTTCGGTCAGGCTTATGGCGCGCGATTGCCCCAGCATGTTGATGAGGCGTGCATCTTGGCCGTCGCGCTGACAAAAGGCGATGGCATCCCCCAGGATGATGCTTGCTTCCTCGTCCACTGTCTCTCCCGTTCTTTAGCTCTGAGCTCGCACGCGAGCGGCGCCGAGTTCGGTCAGATGGTATTTCTGGCCATGCTTGATGACCAAGCCGGCCTGCGCCAAGTCATTGAGCGTGCGTGACCAAGTGGGGGCCGAGTTTCCAAACGCCCTCGCCAGATCGGTTGCACCGCACGCTTGATTTTGCGCCAGATAGCCTAGCGCGGCGTTGCCGCGATCGCTTACGAACACGTCCGGTTGTGGCTGCGCATACTGATTTGCTGCATTAGGATACATCATTTGAGCTGCTGGTTGTTGAGAACTCTGCATCGGCGGCATTTGCTGTTGAAAACTTTGAGGCCACTGTTGGTAAGGCTGCGGAGGCATCTGCTGGGCCCAAGGGTTGTACTGCTGCTGCGGCATCTGCTGGTACGGCTGCTGATATCCCTGCTGGTACTGCTGCGGGAACTGCTGGCCATACCCCAGTGGCGACATCTGCTGATATGGATATCCCTGTTGGTACGGCTGATAGCCCATTTGCTGGCCACCCGGCGCCCCCGTCGCCTGCTGCATTGCTGCTGCATCCTGATCAGCCAGCGGCATGGCCTCTGGCATGTTTGGCGGCATCGACATAGATGCCGCCTGGGGTTCTTGTGTAGGAGGCATTCCGGGCTGCTGCATCTGTCCCACGGTGGGCTGCATCTGCTGCGCTGCCATGGGCTGCTGCGCAAAAGCTCCCGGCAGGGGATATGTGGGCTGCTCCGTCTCGGGCCGCACGGCAGCGCCGCGTCCGCCGGCACGCTCGATTTCCTGCACGCGTTTAGGGTTCAGACTTACCGTAACCACGGTGCCGTTGCCCATGTTGTCCTCGATGGATACGGCACCGCCGGCGTTTTCCAAATACTCCTGCACCATGGGAAACCCTGCTCCGGTTCCACGGATATAGCGCTTCATCTTGCTGTTTGCGCTGGTAACGCCAAAGTCGAAAGCACGTTCCTTGTCGTCGATGCCGGGTCCTTGGTCAGCAAAGCGGATGGTGTCTCCGCCGTCCAGAATCGAGATGATGGGCTCGGCAAAGTGTGCGTGGATAAAGTTTTCGACAATCTCGCGGATGACCATGAGCGAGATATGGCCACCTTGTTCTTTCATGCACTGGTAGACGGTGTTGGTCGTCTCTTCCAAATACGTGCGGACATCTTGCGGATCAATGACGATCACCCGCGGTGTCGACAGCATGTCGTCATAGACGGCGATGCGCGCGGCGTACATGGCTTTTGGCGCCTGCGTGGTCGTCTGCTCGCCTTCCGCACGCTCTTCGCGCACGCCGGTGATGTGCTCGTTGTCGGGTGCCGGGTCTCCGGAATCGACCATGGTGTAAAAGTCGTCAGACATGCCGCTCGCAATCTTTCAAAAGGTTTCGAACAAATAGTAGCTCACCGTGCAACGTTTCTCATCTTTCGACAACTTTTCAAAACTTGTTGAAAACTTTGGAAAACGGGCGAAAAGTTCTCAACATTGCCAACATGACCTGTTGAAAACTCGATGAAATATCGTGAAAGGTTGCCGTGAGGCGCAAATTTCGGTTGTGCTTATGGGGGAACCGTGTGAACTGCGCAACCTTTTACCTTTGATTTCTTGACATTTGAACATTGATTTCCCTACAATCTTCAAGCTCACGTGTCTATATCTGCGTCCGCGTCCCCGCGGACACTCGAAATGCAGCAGGAGGAACTTAAGATGAAGCGTACGTATCAGCCTAATAAGCGTAAGCGTGCCAAGACCCATGGCTTCCGTGCCCGTATGGCTACTAAGGGTGGTCGTGCCGTGCTCGCCCGTCGTCGCGCCAAGGGCCGCAAGCGTCTCACTGTCTAGCAGCGATACACACATCTCGCATGAAGACTATTAAGTCTCGGCAAGATTTCGAGCATGTGTTCAGTCAGGGGCGTCGTTTCAATCACCCTCTGATTCGAATGACCATATGTGAATCGGTTGGCGAAGGCGACTCCGGAAGGGTCGCCTTCGTTGGTGCTAAGCGACTCGGTTGTGCCGTCGTGCGCAACCGATCTAAGCGTGTGATGCGCGAGGCCGCCCGCAGCTGCGGATTTCCCGTTGCGGGTTATGACATCATCTTGTTTGCAACTCCCAAGACGAGGGTTTCCTCGCCGCAGGAGATGGACAAGGCGTTGCGTTCGCTTATGAAGCGCGCCGGCGTTGCCGGGGAGGAGCGATGAGCAATCACGTTTTGCGACGTGTTGCCATCGCTCCTATTCGCATATATCAACAGGTTATTTCGCCCTTATTGCCTGACGCCTGCATTTATTACCCAACGTGCTCGCAATACGCCATCCAGGCGATTGAGAAGCACGGTGTTTTGAGAGGCTGCTGGCTTGCCGTGAGGCGCATCGCTCGCTGCAATCCCCTGCACGTCGGCGGTTATGACCCTGTGCCCTAGCGGGCACTCGCTATCGGAGGAAAACTTACATGTGGGATTGGATCGTTAACATCCTTTTCGAGCTGCTCAAGCTCATCCAGACCTTTGCGGTCGACTGGGGCCTGTCCATCATCATCCTGGTGGTCATCATCCGTCTGCTGCTGACGCCGCTTATGCTCAAGTCGACCAAGTCGACGGCTCGCATGCAGGTGCTGCAGCCCAAGATGCTCGAGATCCAGGAGCGCTATGCCGACGATCCCCAGCGTCAGGCCGAGGAGATGCAGAAGTTCTACAGCGAGAACAAGTTCAACCCCATGGCTGGCTGTCTGCCGCTGCTGATTCAGATGCCTATCCTGTTCGCCCTGTTTACATTGCTGCGCAACCTGCCGCAGTACTTTAACGACGGCACGTTCTCGTTCTTCAACATCCTGCCCGACCTGACCACCACGCCGAGCGCTTCCTTTGCCGATGGCTTTATGGTTGCACTGCCTGCGCTGGTTTGCCTGATCCTGTTTGCCGTCCTGACCCTGATTCCGCAGCTCTATATGTCGCGCAACCAGACCGGCCAGCAGGCTCAGAGCATGCGTATGATGGCCGTTGTCATGACGGTCATGATGCTTTGGATGGGCTGGAGCCTTCCCGTTGGTGTTCTGCTGTACTACGACGTCTCGTCTGCTTGGCAGGTTATCCAGCAGATTTTTGTGACGCAGAAGGTCATCGACAAGGCGAAGGCCGATGAGGAGGAGCGTCTTAAGAACGCTCCGCTGCAGGTTGAGGTCACTCGTCGCGAGAAGAAGCCGCGCCCGCACAAGAAGAAGTAGTGGGATATCAATCTTATTTAGGTACCTAACTTTTGGAGTACGTTATGTCTGAAGAGATCATCGAGGATATGCTTGAGGAGGTTGCCCCGCAGGTCGCGGGCGATTATCCCGAGATTGCACAGCGCTACAAGGCTGGTGAAGAGCTGACCGATGAGGAGCTCGACACCATTGCCGATGTTGCGATTTCCATCCTGCGTTCCATCCTTTCGCACTTCGATGCCGCCAACTCTCCTATCGATGAGTATGAGGGCGACGAGGGTGAGCTGATTTTGGATGTAACGGCTCCCGACCTTGCTGTTCTCATTGGCCGTCATGGTCGCACTCTTGATGCTCTTCAGGTTATGTTCTCTTTGCTGGTGAGCCGCAAGCTTGGCTTTAGGTATCCGGTTGTAGTGGACGTCGAGGGATACAAGAGTCGCCGTCAGGATAAGGTCGCCTCCATGGCTCAGTCTGCTGCCGAGCGTGCCATCCGCACTCATAAGAGTGTTTCGCTTCCGCCCATGAATGCCTACGAGCGCCGACTGGTTCACATTGCACTTCGTGGCAACGATGCAGTCGATACTCATTCTGAGGGTTCTGACCCTGATCGCCATGTGGTGATTGTTGCTCGATAATCTACTCGAGCTTATGCTAGGGGGACGTGGTTTCCACGTCCCCTTTTTTTGTCAAAAGTTCTCGATACGCTGATTTTTGTCAGAAAGGAGCTTCTGTTGTTTGTACTTACCGATCAGCAGGCTGACGAGATGTTGAGTCGCCTAACTTCCTATTGCAAAGAATATTCCTTGAGCGTAACTGATATTGAGCTGAGGAAATGTATCCAGCATTTGGATTTGGTTCTAGAAACAAATAAGACAACCAATCTCACCCGTATTCTTAACGTAGAAGATGCTGCCGTACTTCATATCCTCGACTCACTTGTTTTGCTCCCCTATATCAATAAGGCTCCTGAGGGAGCTTTGCTCGATATGGGAACAGGTGCGGGCTTCCCTGGTATTCCATTAACCATAACCACGCATCGTAAAGCTACTTATATTGACTCTGTTGGCAAGAAGGTTGATGCGGTTAATTCCTTTGTCCATGCTCTTGGATTGAAACATGCTCATGCGGTTCATGATCGTCTTGAAGAATATGCTCGAAGCCATAAGAAGCAGTTCTCCGTTGTAACCGCCCGCGCACTGGCCCCTCTACCGATTCTTGTTGAGTATGCGGCTCCGTACCTGAGGGATGGAGGGCTATTTGTTATAACCAAGGGCAATCCTTCGGATGAGGAGCTTGCTTCCGGCATGTCAGCAGCTAAGATTTGCGGCTTCACTTTGCTTCTGAATGATGCAATTGATTTGCCTGAAGGCTTGGGTCACAGGGAGTTCATTGTTCTTAAGAAGAGTCATCCAGCATCCGTTTCATTGCCTCGTGCAAATGGCGTGGCAAAGAAGAATCCGCTTGCCTAGATGTTTCACGTGAAACATAATGGATACTAACAGCTTGCAGTGTTTCACGTGAAACATAGCAGTTGCTATCGATTCGGAATGTTTCACGTGAAACATCCTCCGTTTGACAGCTTTAATACACACCAGGAGGGACCGTGGGATTTCGCGACGTTAAGCGTTCTAAGAGCGCAAAAGACACGCGTATCATTGCAATCATCAATCAAAAAGGCGGCGTCGGTAAGTCAACGACGGCTGTAAACCTTGCAGCAGCACTGGGTGAGCAGGGTCGTAAGACACTGATTGTCGATTTTGATCCGCAGGGAAACAGCACCAGTGGATTCGGAATTGAAAAAGAAGACCTTGATCACTGCATCTATGATGCATTGTTGAATGATGTGCCGGCAGAATCGCTTGTTCTTGATACAAATTGCAAAAAGGTATTCGTAATTCCGGCTACAATTCAGCTTGCAGGCGCGGAAATTGAGCTCGTAAGCGCAATTGCTCGTGAAACCCGTCTCAAAGATTTGCTTGAGCCGATTCAGGACGAGTTCGATTTTATTTTCATTGACTGTCCTCCTTCGCTCGGCCTGCTTACTATCAACGCCTTGACCGCAGCAGACAGCGTTTTGATTCCGATCCAGTGCGAATATTATGCACTCGAGGGTGTTACAAAGCTGCTTGAGTCAATGAAGATGGTCAAATCACGTCTGAACAAGGGCTTAGACACCTATGGAGTGCTTATGACCATGTATGACTCGCGTACTTCACTATCGAATCAGGTTGTTGAGGAGGTTCAATCGTACTTTGGTGATAAGGCGTTTAAGACGCTAATCCCCCGTACGGTTAAAATCTCCGAAGCTCCGTCTTTTGGAGAACCGGTAATTACCTATGCACCTCAAAATAAGGGTGCAAAAGCATATATGAACCTTGCAAAAGAGGTGATCAAGCGTGCCTAGTGTAAAGAAACGTGGCGGATTGGGACGTGGACTCAATGCTTTGGTCTCAGAGGCCGAGTATGAGACCAGCGGTTCGGCTGCATCGGCTTCAAATGCCGCATCTGAAACAAAACTACCTATTGAGGATATCGTTCCCAACCCTAATCAGCCGCGAATTCACTTTAACGAAACTGAACTTCGCGAGTTGAGCGAGTCAATCCAAGAACATGGCGTTTTGCAGCCGCTTTTGGTTCGCAAGCATGGAAACGGCTATGAGATCATCGCTGGTGAGCGTCGTTACCAGGCGTCAAAGCTTGCTGGCCTTGAAGAATTGCCAGTCATCATTAAAGAGGTAAATGATGAAGAGATGCTGGCTCTAGCTCTTATCGAAAACCTTCAGCGTTCTGATCTGAATCCCGTCGAAGAGGCTAAGGGCTATCGCCAACTCATTGATGCCAGCGGGATGACCCAGGAGGCATTGTCGAAGGCGGTAAGCAAGTCACGCTCTGCAATTACAAACTCGCTGCGTCTTCTCGATCTCCCCGAAGTAGTTCAGCAGATGATTTTTGAGGGCAAACTTACTGCTGGTCATGCACGTGCGATTCTTGCAGTTCCCTATGAGGACGCGCGTATTCGACTTGCAGAGAAAGTTGTTACAGAGGGCCTTTCCGTAAGAGCGACAGAAAATCTTGCTCCGTTGTTTTCTGCCGGAGAAACACCTAAGACGCCGAGGCCTGCAACGCCTCAGTCTTTTAAAAAGGCTGCCCGCGTGCTTCGTCAGGTTTTTAATACCAACGTGCGTGTGAAGAGCTCGCGTGGAAAGAATAAGATTGAGATTGAGTTTAAAGACGAGGAAGAGCTCTCTCGTATTCTTGGCGAAATGATTCAGTTTGATCAAGGAGGCCAAGATGAGGAATAAGATTTTAACAGCGATTGCATTGGTGACGACTGTCGCGGCTGGTGCCTTTGCTGGCTATAGGATCGCGACAGACGATGAACTTCGAGGTCGTTTGCTTCGTAGCGCGCAAGATATCGTCGATACTTCCAAAAAGAAAATGGATGTTATGACAGAAGATGTTGCCATGCGTACTGCTCAGGTAACGAAGAATCCCAAGATTAATCAAGGTTGGGTCAGCAACCAATGGGAAAATGTAGGCTATTAGGTACCTAACAATTACTCAGCATATTTTGAGGGGTCCTTGTCTGATTCATGAGACAAGGACCCCCTTATTTTGGCCGTAAAAATGGGACAGGTAGCAGCTGATTCAAAATTAAGGTCAATAAATGAAACGACCCCGGTTGCATATTCTGTAACCGGGGTCGTTCGATGTTTCACATGAAACGTTTTGGGATGCGACTCCCCTATGCGTTCTTCTGAACTTTGAAGCGCTGCTTCAGCTGTCCGCAAGCGGCGTCAATATCGTTACCACGGGAGTTACGAATCGTGGTCTCGATGCCACGGGACTCAAGACGACGCTGAAGATCCTCAACCTTATGAATAGGCGACGGCTTGAGCGGGCTACCCTCGATGTCGTTAAGCTGAATGAGGTTAACGTGGCACAGCGTTCCCTCGCAGAAGTCGCAGAGCGCCTGCATTTCGGGATTCGTATCGTTGACGCCTTCGATCATGGCATACTCATAGGTCGGGCGGCGGCCGGTCTTCTCGGTGTAGAGCTGAAGCGCTTCGTGAAGGCGAAACAGCGTGTACTTCTTAACACCGGGCATGAGCTTATTGCGCGTCGACTGGATGGCGGAATGCAGGGAAACGGCAAGCGTGAACTGCTCGGGGATGTCGGCAAATTTGCGAATACCGGGAATAACGCCGCTGGTAGAGACGGTGAGGTGACGAGCGCCGATACCGATGCCATCGGGGTCGTTGAGGATTCGCAGCGCCTTGAGAACCTCGTCGTAGTTGGCAAACGGCTCGCCCTGGCCCATGAAGACAACGCTCGTGGCGCGCTCGCCAAAGTCGTTGGATACATGAAGTACCTGGTCGACGATCTCTTGAGCGGTCAGAGAGCGCTTGAGGCCGTTGAGACCGGTAGCGCAAAAGGCACAGCCCATGCCACAGCCTGCCTGGGTGGAAACGCAGACGGAAAGCTTGTTACGACGGGGCATGCCGACGGTCTCGACGGAAACGCCGTCGTGGTACTCGAGCAGATACTTGCGAGAGCCATCTTTGGAAACCTGCTTGGTGAGTTCAGTCGGCGTGTCAAAGGCAAAAGCCTCTTTAAGCTGCTCGCGGAAAGCCTTGGGAAGGTTGGTCATATCGTCAAACGAACAAACGTTCTTCTCAAAGACCCATTCGATGAGCTGCTTCGCGCGGAAGGCGGGCTGGCCAAGCTCGGCCACGAGCTCGCGAATATCGTTTTGGCTCAAGTCGCGAATGTCCTGAGATTTAGTCCTGGGATTCATGGAAGCCTTTCGATTTTGGGGAAACGTAGAGGGTATCGCTACAATATGGTATCAGCTGCAGAAATTATAGAGGAGGAGTCTGCCCATGCCGGGTAAAAGCCTAGAGAACATGCACGTAGCGGTCTTGGCGGGCGGTCATTCCGCTGAGCGCGAGATCTCGCTCAATTCGGGAAAGAACGTCGTGGTTGCCTTGAAGGAGGCCGGCTACACTTCGGTGGAGCTGATCGACACGGCTGCCGATGATTTTATGGTAACCATGGCGACCGGCGGCTTTGACGTGGCGTTTATCGCCATGCACGGTGCCGGCGGCGAGGATGGCGCCATGCAGGGCGCCATGGAGACCCTGGGTATCCCCTACACGGCCTCGGGCGTGCTTGCCAGCGCCTGCGGTGCCGACAAGGAGGTCTCTAAGCTCCTGTACGCCAAGGCGGGCATTCCCATTGCCCCCGGCCTCGCGCTCGAGGTGGGCGATGAAGTCGATATCGATCATATCGTCGAGGTTTGTGGCGAGCGCTGCTTTGTGAAGCCGGCCGTCAACGGTTCCAGCTATGGCATTTCCCTGGTCCATGAGCCCTCCGAGCTGCCCGCGGCAATCGCCAAGGCGTTTGCGTACGGCGACAAAGTGCTGGTCGAGAAGTGCATCGAGGGTACCGAGATCACCGTCGGTGTGTACGGCGAGGACGACGTGCGCGCTCTGCCGATTGTCGAGATTCGCAAACCCGAGGACTGCGAGTTCTACGATCTGGACGTGAAATATGTCGACCCTACGGACATCCATCGCATTCCGGCGCAGATTTCACCCGAGAATTACGCTCGCGCTCAGGAGCTTGCCTGTGCTGCTCACAAGGCCCTCGGTTGCCTGGGTATCTCGCGCAGCGACTTTATCGTGAGTGAGGACGGCCCCGTTATCCTCGAGACCAATACCATTCCCGGCATGACCGATACGTCGCTGTATCCGGACGAGATCCGCCACACCGACGACATGACGTTCCCGCAGGTCTGTGACAGCCTGATTCGTATGGGCCTTCGTCGAGCGGGCATTGCATGCTAATCGAGGACGCGGTTTCGTCAGGAACGCCGCAGTTTGTCATCGACTCCTATGCCACGCTTGCCGAACGCGCCAAAACGCAGTCCTTCGGCCTTATCGAGGAAGATGTGATTGTCCTCGATACCGAGACCACAGGTCTTTCGGTGCAGGACAATGAGCTGATCGAGATCTCGGCGGCCCGTCTTTCGGGCCGCGAGGTCGTCGACCGCTTCGATACCTTCGTGCATCCCAAGCAGCTGATTCCCGCCGAGATCACCGAGCTCACGAGCATTACAAATGCCGATGTGGCAGATGCCCCGTCGGCCGTTGAGGCCGTAGCCGCTCTCGCCGATTTTGTCGGTGGTTGCCCGGTAATCGCACATAACGCCACGTTCGACCGCTCGTTTATCGAGTCGGTCAAAGGCGGCGTCAACGTGAGCGATATCTGGATCGATTCGCTGGCGCTGTCGCGCATCGCGCTTCCGCGCCTGGCATCGCACAAGTTGTCTTTTATGGCCGATCTGTTTGGCTGTGACTCGGTATCACACCGTGCCAATGCCGACGTCGACGCCCTGTGTGGCGTATGGCGCGTGTTGCTCGTGGCGCTCACCGACTTGCCTCAGGGCCTCATGGCGCGCCTAGCCGACATGCATCCGGATGTGCCTTGGTCCTATCGTCCTATCTTCTCATTCTTGGCAGGGCAGAACCCTGGTTCTATCTTCTCTCTCAGCGCCGCTCGTGCTGACGTTCTCAAGGCCGATCGCGCCGACGATCGGGTGGACGCCGACGAACTGCCGGTCCTCAAGATGCCGAGTCGTGAGGAGATTGAGGCAGACTATGCGCCAGGTGGCCTGGTCAATCGCATGTATCCCACCTACGAGCCGCGTGATGAGCAGATCGCGATGGCGCTCGAGGTCCGCGATGCGCTGGTCACGGGCACTCATCGTGTAATTGAGGCGGGCACGGGCGTCGGCAAATCGATGGCCTATCTGGTGCCTTTTGCCGAGGCAGCGCGCCGTAACAACATCACGGTTGGTATTGCGACCAAATCGAACAATCTTGCCGACCAGCTCATGTACCATGAGCTGCCAAAACTTGCCGAGCAACTGGACGGTGGTCTGTCATTTTGCGCTCTCAAGGGGTATGACCACTATCCATGCCTGCGCAAGCTTGAGCGCATGAGCCGCGGCCAGGTCGAGATTACCACCAAGCGCGATCCGGCGGACACGCTCACGGCGGTCGCGGTCATTATGGCGTACGTCTGCCAATCAGCCGATGGCGACCTCGACTCGCTCGGCATTCGGTGGCGCAGCGTCAACCGCCCCGACTTTACGACGGCCTCGCGCGAGTGTGCTCGTCGCCTCTGCCCGTTTTTCCCTGATAAATGTTTGGTCCACGGCGCTCGCCGTCGTGCAGCGCATGCCGACGTGGTGGTCACCAACCATTCCCTGCTGTTCCGCAATGTCGCGGCCGAGGGCAGGATTTTACCTCCGATTCGTCATTGGGTAATCGACGAGGCCCATTCCATCGAGCGCGAGGCGCGCCGTCAGTGGGCGCGCGTGGTGTCGGCGGACGAATCACGCGTTCTGTTTGAGCGCCTGGGTGGCTCGAGCACCGGTGCACTAAGCCAGGTCTCCCGTGATTTGGCAACCTCCGAGGGCTCTACGCTCTATCTGGGCCTTACTGCCAAGGCGACGTCGACGGTTGCGCGCGCGAGCATGGCAATCGCCGACGTGTTCGATGGCGTTCGCGAGCTCGGCCGCCGTGCCCGTGGGGGTTATGACAATGCCAATCTATGGATTGGCCCCGAGCTGCGCGAATCTGACGACTGGCATGATTTCTTACCGTCGGCCTACGCTGCCATCGACGTATTGGAACAGGCTGACAAGAGCGTCGACGCGCTGGTGCAAGCCGTCGCCGCCGATAAGCCCGAGGTTGTTGTCGACCTGGGTGATATCTCGCGCCGCCTGCACGAGCTGGCCGAGAACCTCAAACTCATCATTGATGGCACCGATGAACACTACGTGTATTCGCTGCAGGTCAATCGCAGGCTGCGTGCCGGCGGAGAGTCAATGACCGCAGAGCGCATCGACATTGGCGAGGCCTTGGCAACCGAGTGGCTGCCCGAGGTTCACACGGCTATCTTTGCCTCGGCGACCATGACGGTGTCCAAAAGCTTCGAACACTTTAACCACGCGGTCGGCCTCGATCGCATCGGCGCTTCAACATCCTCATCGCTGCACTTGGACTCGAGCTACGACTTCGATTCGAACATGGCTGTAGTCGTTGCGGGCGATATCCCCGATCCGCGCGATCGCGAGAGCTATCTTACGGCGCTCGAGCGCGTGCTGTTCGACGCCCATCTTGCCATGGGCGGATCGGTGCTCACACTGTTCACCAATCGGCGCGACATGGAAGACCTGTACGCCCGCGTTGAGCCCAAGATGGCCCGTGCGGGTCTGGAGCTCAACTGCCAGCAGCGCAACTCATCTCCTCGTCGCCTGCGCGATCGGTTTATCAACGAGCCGACTTCATCGCTTTTTGCGCTTAAGGCCTTCTGGGAGGGGTTCGACGCCAGCGGCGAGACGCTGCGCTGCGTCATCATTCCCAAGCTGCCGTTCTCGAGTCCCACGGACCCGCTCTCGTGCGAGCGCAACCTGCGCGAAGACCGCGCTTGGGCGCGCTATTCGCTGCCCGAGGCGGTGCTCGAGGTCAAGCAGGCGGCCGGCCGCCTTATCCGCTCGTCGACCGATTGCGGCGTGCTGATTCTGGCCGACCCGCGCCTGGTGACGAAGGGCTACGGAAAGAAGTTCTTAACGTCGCTGCCCACGAGCTCCTACCAGCGCATCGAATCGGCGCAGATCGGGCACTATCTGCAACTGTGGCGCGCACGCCACGAGCGGCGGCGCTAAAGCGGACAGACGAGGGTTTTTGCCATATCGAACAGGCGCTTTGACAGGGCGGGGTCATCCAAGATGCGGATGGCTCCGCCCGCTTCGATTACCTGGCTCAGTAGCCAACGCTCGGAGCCGTAATGCACAGTTACCGTTGCCATGTCTGCCCCGCCGCGCTCGATTAGGGTGATGCCGGCCCAGTCCAGATGCTCCGCCATATCGAATGGCATCAAGAGCTTTGCGCTGCGCTGCGTCCGGGCAAGGGAATCGTGGAGGGATGCGACGTCCGGTGTGTGAGGCACGACGGAGTCTTCCGTCAAGGCGAGTCCCTCGATTTTATCCATGCGATAGGTGCGCTGCTCATCGACTGTGATGTCCCAGGCAATCAGGTATGTTTGGTCGCCGTTTGCCGTAATGCGCAAGGGGTCGACCAGACGCTCGCGTGGCCGTGCATCGTCCATCGAGCGATATGAGATGCGGCAGCGAACGCCGTCCTGAATGGCACAGCTCAGCTGCTGCCAGTGCGACCCGTGGTTGACGGTGTCAAAGACGCGCTGGTTATAGCCGAGCTCTTCGGGTAGAAGGGCGTGTCGAATCCGAGCTGCCGTCTGCGGCTCGATCCCCAACGATTCAAGTTCGTGGTTGAGCACAGCGCCCTCGGCTGCACTCAAGCGCAACGGTAGCACACGCCCGGCGTCACCAGTGAGGACCACACGCTCGCCGTGGCATTCGCAGATGATGCGCGCACCAGATTCTCGGTCCGCGAGCGTCGAGACGATCTCGAGAATCTCGTCGAGCGATACTCCCGTGATGTCAAAGCGGCCGCAAATCTCGGTTCGTGTCATGCCGCTCTCGCCGGCGGCGTAGAGGGCCTCCATGATGTCGATGCCGCGCGAGAGTCTCTGCTCGCTGGTGAGTTTACGCACGGGCATACTCGTGCACCGTCCTTTCAATGAGGTGGTTCCACGCCTGCTTGAGCGATTTGGGGGCCATGGGCCTCATGCCGTCCATGGCGTGGGCCATGCAAAATGAGGCGGCGGCTTCAAGGTCGCGCACGTCAACGGTCCAGATCCATCCCGCATCGGTGTGTGTGAGCTCACCTCGCCCGCGCGTGAGGCCGTTGATCATATCGATCTGCGTCTGAGGGGCGAACGAGAACGTGGCTGCAACGGGCGGTCGGTCGGCGAAATCGAATTCAAAGAACAGATAGTCGTTGAGATTGAAGTCCGCAGGGATGGCGTAGGCCTTCGAAGGACGCCATGCGCGAACGATACGGTCGCAGCGGAATGTCCTGATGTCGTCGGTGACATTGTCGAGGCCGCAGAAGTACGCCACGCCCTCGCGTTCGAACATGCCGTAGACACAGACGGTACGTTCTTTCTGCTCGCCGCGTCCGTTCTGATATAAAAATCGCAGCGCGCATCGCTCGGCAAAGGCACTCCATACCGCATCGACGGTGGGAGAGCGGCGGATCGGTACTTCGTCCACCGTCGTCCTGCCGGTGAGGTAGGCAATTTTGGAGCGAATATCGGCAAGCGGCGCGGCAAAGGTGGAAGAGCCGGCCGCTAGCGTCTGGTCGATGGCGTTGAGTAGGATATCGGCGTCGTCTGCGGTGATGAGGCCGCCTGCAGCAAACGTGTGCTCGCGGTCGATTGTCCACGAGCTTTCCTCGGTCTCCTGCGCACCGGCGGGGCGAACCTCCTTGATTAAGATGCCACGCTCGAGCAGTTTGTCACGATCGCGCCGAAACTTGCGCTTATCCGAGTCGATATTGCCCGAGCCATATCCCAGGTCAGAATCCAAGACGATCTGCTCGGTCGTCAGCGGTTCGGGGGAGCTGTTGAGCACAAAGAAAAGATTGAGGATGCGCTGAGCCGTTTTATCGAAACCGGGCTCCGAATTCCCCTTTTTAATTGTCGCGGTCGCGTCGCTTGCCGTCATAGAGTCCTCGCATGAGAAGGTGGTTTGCTGCCATGATTTTAGTCCGATATGGAGATTAGGCTATATCCTTGTCCGCTCGAGGCGTTAAGATGGCCCGAATTCGGTCGTTTGCGCTCGCTCGGGGTATACTTTCGACTATATACGGTTCTAATGTGCATGCATTGGGCCTATTTGTCGGATTATGGATGTGGAGCGCACATGGCGAACACCCAGAACTATATTAACCACCTGCTGCAGAACACCGGCATTACGCCGGCATGCAGCGAAGAAGAGCGCTTGGCTGCCGAGGATATCGCTCAGATCTTCCGCAACCACGGCTTTGACCCCGAGGTTCAGGAGTTCAATGCCCCGGCGCCCAGTAGATTGGCATTTGCCGTTACCGGTATTCTTGCGTTTGCCGGCGCCCTGCTGATGGGCATCGGCGGCGGTATCGGCTTGGTCGGCACCTTGCTGGCCATTGTCGGCGCCGTTCTTTACGTGCTCGAGCGCACGGGCCACCCCGTGGTTTCGCGCCTGGGCAAGACGGGCGTGAGCCAAAATGTCATCGCCTACCACAAGGCCTCGGGCCCGCTCGCGTCTCCGCGCAACCGCCCGGTGGTCGTTGTTGCACACTACGACTCTCCCCGTGCTGAGCTGCTCGCCCGCGAGCCCTATGCTTCGTATCGTGCGCTCATCGCCAAGCTGTTGCCCGTTGCCACGATTGCCCCTGCTGCCGTTGCCATCCTGCGTATCCTGCCGCTCCCCGGCGCGCTCAAGGTTCTGCTGTGGATTGTCGCGATCCTCGCTTCCCTCGTTGCACTTGCCAACGCGGCAAACATCATCTCTAACCGCCACATTCTTCCCTATACGTCCGGCGCGGTGTGCAACAAGTCTTCTGTCGCCGCTATGCTCGGTGTTATGGACAACGTTGCTCCCTTCCAGGGCGAGAACGAGTTTCCCGACGATGTTCCGTTCGATACCTATTTTGGGGAGCAGAAACGTCGTGCCGAGGAAATGGCGCGCGCGGCGGCGGAGTATGCCGCGGCCCAGCAGCAAAACGACTACGGCAACACCATCGAGTACGAAGAGCCTACCTACGCCGAGGACGAGTTCGGTCAGCCGATTGCTCCCGACGCTCAAACCGAGCCCGAACAGGGCGAGGCTTTTGACGAGCAGATCGAGGGCTTTGAGGGTGCGTCTGCCGACGAGACGCTGATTGGCGCCATCGTGCCCGAGGATCAGAATCAGGCTGTCCAGGCCGAAGAGTTCAATGACGAGGTTCCCGCTGCTGAGCCGGCGGAGGAGCCTGCCGCGGCCGAGCCCAAGCTCTATCGCAACGCCGCCGGCAACATCCGCTTTGGTTCGGATGCCATCCGTGCGCTCGGAATGCTTCCCGAGTCCTGCACGCTCGATTACGAGGAGGGCGAGGAGCCGACGTTTGAGCCCGAGCCTGCGCCCGTTGTCACTGCGGATGATGAGTCTGCCGCGGTTACCGCTGCCGTTGCCGAGCCCGAGGCGGTGTCTGCGATCGATCCCGCGGCAGGATTGGACATTTTGGCTCCCGCCGCGCCGGCGCAAGACGTTGCGGACGAGTCTGACGACGATTACGTTGAACAACCGAGGCGCGTGTCTTACGAGAGCGATACTGATTTCTCGGCCGAGATTCCCGCGGCAACGCCGCATGCCGACATTGCATCCGCGTTCTCGTCGATTGGCGCCAGCGCTTCCAACTTCTTTAAGGGTGCGTTTGCAAAGGGCAAGAAATTTGTCGACGATTTCGAGGAGAAGCGCGCTGCCGCACGCGAGGCTGCCGAGCAGGAGGCTATCGCTCAGCAGCAGGCAGCCGAGGCGGCACGTGAGCGCGCGGCGCAAGAGTTCGAGCAGAACGAGGCTATGCAGTCCGTGCCCGTCGACGCCGCCGAAGCTACAACGTCCTTTGAGTCCCAGCAACCGACGTCCGCGGATGTTGTTGAGGCGACAACGTCTTTCGAGGCTCAGCAGCACGTCGATAGCACCATGTCGTTTGATGCCGCGCAGTTCGATTCCACGATAACGTTTGAAAAGCAGGGCACCGCGATTGCCGAGCCCCTTCCTGTGTCCGATGAGCAGGGCGACGCGGTGGACGATGACGAGCCCATTGATGCTGCCGAAATTCAGGATGCTGCCGAGGACGAGCCCGTCGAGGCCAACTCTGACGAAGAGCAGTACGCGGCAGCCGAGCAAGATGATTCGACCGAGGTCGAGCAGGAGGAAGTGTCTGCGGTTTCCGAGACTCCCGAGACGGATGAGTCGAGGCCTTACTCCACGCAGATTTTCACCATGCCGACCCCGAGCGGTTCCGGTGCCACGGTTGCCGATGTTGCTCCCACCCAGGACGAAACAGTCGATTCCCTTATGGCCCAGATTTCCTCCCAGGCATCGCCGCGTCCGCAGATGAATGTTCCCGATCCGGCGTCGGCACCGTCGCCTGCACCTTCCTCGTCTCCGCTGGCTTCGGTCCCCGATCCGTCGCTGCCGTCTATGAAGCAGGCAAACGTTGCGTCTCGCACGTCGCTGTTCGACCTTCCCGATCCCTCTGCCCAGGTCAACGACCCCTTTGCTACTGCCCAGGGTCCCGAACCCACATCGGCACCCGTTGCGCCTCCTATGCCCGTTGCGTCGGGCGCGCAGCCGATCGAGACCATTTCGGCTCCCGCCCCGGCGGCACCCAAGTCTCGCAAGCGCGGCCTGGGTGGCCTGTTCGGTCGTAAAAAGAAAAACGAGCAGGACAGCATGAGTGACTGGCTGGGCGTCGAAGACGATTACGATGCCAAAAAGTCCGGTCGCGGCATCGGTTCGTGGGATAACTTCGAGGACGATAACGATGGCTGGAAGGGTGGCGCTACGTCTTCCGATGGCGCTTCTTCCGAAGATATGCTCTCGGCTGTCGCCTCTATGGGCGATGATGAGCTGCTCGGTCACGATATCTGGTTTGTGGCAACGGGCGCCTCGGATTGTGATGGCGCCGGCATGAAGGCCTTCTTGGCTTCGCATCGCGATAAGCTCCGCGGCGTATTCTTTATCAATCTTGAATCCGTCGGCGCCGGTAGGCTTTCGGTGGTGACGGTCGAGGGCGAACAGCAGCTGCTCAAGGGCGATCGCCGCATCATGAACCTGGTCAGCAAGGTGTGCAAGTCGTTCCATGTCGATTGTGGCGCGCTCGAGATGCCCTATGCCAAGACCGATGCCTATGCCGCGCTCGAGGCGAGCCGCCGAGCCCTCACCATCGCCGGCGTGGACGGCACGCGTCTGGCTTGCGCTCGTACCGAGGACGACCTGCCCCACAATGTCAACCCGACGAACATTGCCACGGTATCCGAGGTCGTGACCGAGGTTATCCGCCGTTCGTAGACGGAGCTCTAAGGAGTCAACGTGTTTTCGTATATTAAGCGCCATTGGCCTGTCTACGTGATTTTGACCTTGATTGCCATTGCGTTAGGATTTGGGGCTGCCTACATCGTGGGTGCAAAGGGCTCGACCCCCGCCTCCGCAATCAGCGAAGAGGTGGAGCAAGAACAGAGTACGGGTGCCGATGGGATTCCTGAGTCCGAGCAGGCAATCGTTGATGGTGGATCTTCGTCTGCAGAGTAGATACGGCGATTTACATGATTGAAAGCGGGCGAGCCAGGGGACTGGCTCGCCCGCTTTTTCATCGCGCTAGCGCTTCTTTGGGGTCGACCTAAGGCGAGCGAACCATAGGGCTGCGGCACCCGAGGTCAGGAGCGCGGTGATGCAAGCGGCGATGGGAACTGATCCTGTTGCCGGTAGGTCCTGCAGTAGGGTACAGCGTTGAATGACACGGTCCTCGTCATGTGACTCAAGTTTATCGCCGCCGCCGTTGCGGCAAAGATCGACGCGTGCGCTGTTGGTGAGTGCGGTTTGGGGCGTATAAGCCGACGTCGCCTGCATGTGCACGATTGCGCCCCGAGCGTCTGTGCCAAGGATTGCTTTGGCATCGTCAAGGTCGTCGTGCTCATCTTTGAGATCATCGCGGGTCCAAGAATCCGCATCGCTTCGAGTCGTAAAGTCGGCGGCTACCGCACCGTATTCAATTCGAATGCCCGTTACGACGGTATTGGGTGTAAGGTCGAGCTCTTCCGCCTCGAGTGTGGTGGATTCCGTGGTCGAGACATCCGCCTTCCAGAGGCGCCAGCCGTCGTAATCGACGAGGCGACAGTCCTCACCAAGGCTCTCTTTTACTTCGTCGGACTCAAGCCAAGGATTTTCGTGTCCATCGTCAAGTGTCGCGTTCGCCGGTTCATCGACGTCTGTCGAGTCCAACGGCGTCGTGCGATACCACACGTTGCACAGACCGTTGAGGTCGCCGATGGCGACGGGGGTTTCGACTGAGACGAATCTCGCCGTATCGTCCTCGGCACACTCAAGATCATCGGTAATTGTGAACTCATCAACCCAGGTAGTTGAATCGTTTCGAGCGTCGATGGTATAGGAGAAAAGCCCATCCGTATTGGTTTGCATCGCGGCACGGTTTTTACCATCGCCGTTAGCCAACAGGCCCTTTTCGATAGGTTGGACAAGTTCCTGACGCTTGTCGACCTGCCCCTTGATCTCGATGGGCGCATCCTTCATCGCGACGGATTGGACTTCTCCCGTATCCTTTATTTCAAACGTTATCTCCTCGGCAAGGTCATAGGTCCGCGGAGACATCATTTCGCGCAACGAGTAGGTGCCGGGTGCAAGATGTTCGACGCGGTGTGGCTTGTCGGATGAGGTCCAGGAGTCTATTTCGGTTTTATCGGGACCATATAAGGCGAGCTGTGCGCCTTCCACTTCCTGCTCACCGCTTGCATCGACCTTGGAGATATCAACCTTGGTGTAATCGTCGGATACGTTAAGCCGTGCTTCTACAACGGGTGTTTTCTGGTCGGCATAAGTAAGGTCGACAATATGGGTTGTCTGATCGAGCAAGAAGCCTGCCGGCGCTTGAGTCTCGACAACCTCGTAGCGTGCGGTGCCAGATCCCAGTGGGAGGTTGCCCGCGCGTGCTTCTCCAGTTTCATCCGTCGTGACGGTCGCGACAGTCTCACCGTCGAGCGCGGCAATGCTACCGTCGGGGCGCACGATATCACCCGAGGCACGGATCTCAAAGACGGCGCCCGCGAGGCTGCTGCCGTCTATGGCATCGGTTTTAACGATCCTGATGTTTCCGGTCGCGGCGTGGTCATAATACGAGGCGATTGCAACGGGCGTTAGGTTCATGTCGGCGGGTATGTTTACCTCGATCTCTTCGCCGACAAGATAGGGCTCTTTGGCCGAGGTTTCGCGTACATAATAGGTGCCCGGCACGAGCGATTCGGGCAGTGTGACGGTCCCGGTCGCGTCAGTCGTAAAGGTGTCCATTACGTTATGTGCTGGATACCAGCAAGTTTGTGAGACAGGTTCGTGATTGCTGTCGAGGAGTTGGAAGGTGAATCCGGCTAGGGGAACAGAAGCGCCTGTTTGGGCATCGCGTTTTACAATCTGGAGATGCGTCGACAGAGCGTGGTTGTCCACGATATATTGAAGCTCGGCGTCGTCGGAAATCTGATTGGCCCCGACGGTCCATTCCCCTGCACGTTTAAAACCCTCGGGGACGGTTTCCGGAACCTCGCGAACCGTGTAGCCGGCACGGTCGTATGGGACGGCTCCGTGGACACCGGCGGGTCGCTTGCCTGCGCCGAACCATGCTTCGGGCTGATCTTTGGTGGAGGCAAAGCCATAGATGTTTGTGATCAGTGTGCCAACAACCTGCTGAGAGCTGTTGCTGACAACCTCAAAGACAACACCACCCGCCGGCTGCTCCAGGCCGGATTGGTCGCTATTGCCGTAATCCTTGAATTTGGAAATCTCAAGGTTAAACGCAATGGGGATATCGGAAACGCGAGATTCGATCTCGACCACGCCTGAATCGCCGAGCTGGTCGGCTCCAACGGTATAGGTCCAGCTGTCGTTGGATGGCAGGTAGCCCTCGGGGGCTTTTGATTCGTAGATGGTAAAGGTTCCTAAGGGGACATCGGCGAGGGCGGCCCGACCGCTTTCGTCGGTCGTGAGGATTTGTGCCCATCCAGGGGTTGATTGCGACACACACGTGAACTCTGCTCCTGCGAGTGAAGATCCCACCTGGGGGCCGGCATTCGTCGCGGCATCGAGTTTTACGATACGCAGGTTGATGGTGCCGGGCTGTTCATCAATGACGACCCGCCCGCCGTCATTCCCCGTGGTAAAGGCAATACGATCGTGGCGGGGGACATAGCCGGCCGGCGCCTTCGTTTCAACTAGGTAGTATGCCGTGTTGGGCAGAAGTGTTGCTTGCGCTCGACCGTTGCTGTCCATCTTGATGGTGCCGACACGCGCGCCGCTGGCGCTCTCAAAAATATCGAATGTTGCCCCGGTAAACTGATAGGTATTGTTTCCGCTGGTAATAACGGTGTTAGCAGACTGCTTTTGGAAGGAAACAGAGACCGCCGGCAGTACATAGAGCATGTCTTGACGTTTGCTGCCGCCCGATACGGCCCCTAGATAGCGTCGCGCGCGGTGCGGAGCGGCTTTGATGCTTCCTGATTTTGCGCTGTCGTGGAGCCACCGCGCAGCCGCCACGACTTCATTGTCGGCGGTAAAGTGTCCGCTCTTGGTTTTACCCTGAGCGGTCGTGTAGGAGTAGGTGCCGTCGACATGGGTAGTGCCGTTGAGCATCCATACGGCAAGCTGGGTGGCGGCGCGGGCGCGATCGGGTGAAAGATGGTAACCGTCAAACGACGTGGTGGTGGGATATCCGTGACAAACGATTGCCGCGAACTCGTCGTCGAGCCACACCCAGCCTTGATCAAAGTTGAGCCATGGGCCACCCGGTTTGGTGGGGCCGGGGCGCTCCTGGTTCATGCAGTAGGCAATCGAGGTGTCTTGAGCTTCATACTTGCCGATGAAGAAGGGCCCACAATCATCGCTAATAGTGCGGAAGCCGAGCTGGTCGTAGCCATCGACGGCAAATGCGGCTCCCGGTGCCAGGCAGCCGAAAAGCAGGAAGAGGAGCAGGAGCAGCGGACCTGTTGCGATTGCGCTGTGGACAGAGTGCGTGGGTGCGTTGGACATGGCTGCTCCTTATCCCTCGTGCGCCGCACGGGGAGGCTGCGACGCGTAGGATGAGGCTACCCCCGAGGTTCATGCGGGTAAGTACCGGAGCCTGACCAAAAGCTTGCCCAATTCCTGACAAATTGAGCTCAAATACAACAATCAAGCAAAAGCGCAGGTAGAAGATAAGGGGAACAGGAAGCCATAGGTCCTCGTCTCCACAATTGACGCGATTTTCAAACGAATCTCCACAGCTAAAACAAGCATCGCCACCCTTGTATCGAACAAGACAACCGCGTTATACTATCCCCCACATATGCGGGCATCGCCAAGTGGTAAGGCATCAGCTTCCCAAGCTGACACTCGCGGGTTCGAGTCCCGTTGCCCGCTCCATTCGAATTTCAGGCACGGTAACGTTTCGTTACCGTGCCTTTTTCAATAAAGTGCCGGGACTCGAACCCGACAGGGTGCGAGCGTTAAATAAACGCGAAGCGTTTATAGCGAGCAGGCAAGGTCGCCGATAGGCGGCCGCAGCCGGTGCGGATTTGCGAAGCAAATACGCGGACGTCCCGTTGCCCGCTCCACCGAGCGCGGGAGAACTCGGGACGGCCAATTCAACAAAGTTTTCCCCATCGTCTCCGTGAATCCGAGGAGATCGCCGCAGCCGGTGCGCGTCCGCGACGCGGGCGCGCGGACGTCCCGTTGCCCGCTCCAATTCCAAAATGTTAGGTTAATGCCTACTGCCCATACTTGCACCTGCGCACGGTACAATGGTTGGGTTACGACCAACGTGCCAATAACCAAAAAGGAGCCGCTATGATCGATCGCTATACCCGCCCGGAGATGGGACACATCTTCTCCCTCGAGAACAAGTACGCCATTTGGCAGGAGATCGAGGTTCTGGCCTGCGAGGCCCAGGCGGAGCTCGGCAAGATCGGTATTTCCAAAGACGAGGCCCAGTGGATCCGCGACCATGCCAACTTTGAGAAGGCGAAGGTCGATGAGATCGAGGAAGTCACGCGCCACGACGTCATTGCCTTCCTGACCAACATGAAGGAATACATCGATGCCGATGTTCCCGAGGGCGACCCCAAGCCCAGCCGCTGGGTTCACTATGGCATGACCAGCTCCGATCTGGGTGACACGGCCCTGTGCTACCAGCTCACCCAGGCCTGCGACCTGATCGTCGAGGATGTCAAGAAGCTCGGCGAGATCTGCAAGCGTCGCGCCTTCGAGGAGCGCAACACGCTCTGTGCCGGCCGCACTCATGGCATCCACGCCGAGCCGATGACCTTCGGCATGAAGTTTGGCTCTTGGGCCTGGGAGCTCAAGCGCGATCTGGATCGTCTTGAGGACGCCCGCAAGAATGTTGCCTTTGGTGCCATCTCGGGCGCTGTCGGCACGTACAGCTCCATCGAGCCGTTCGTCGAGGAGTATGTCTGCGAGCACCTGGGCCTGGTTCACGACCCGCTGTCCACGCAGGTTATCAGCCGCGACCATCACGCCTATCTCGCCGGCGTTCTCGCCACCACCGCAGCCACCTGCGAGCGCATCGCTACCGAGGTCCGCAATCTGCAGAAGACTGATACGCTCGAGGCCGAGGAGCCGTTCCGTAAGGGCCAAAAGGGCAGCTCAGCCATGCCGCACAAGCGCAACCCCATCACCATGGAGAAAGTCTGCGGTCTGTCGCGCGTCGTGAAGTCCAACGCCCAGGTTGCCTTCGATAACGTCGCCCTGTGGCACGAGCGTGACATTTCGCACTCCTCTGCCGAGCGCGTCGCCCAGGCCGATAGCTTCATCGCCCTCGACCACATGTTCCAGTGCCTCATCCGCGTTATCGACGGCCTGCAGCTGTACCCTGCCCGCATGATGGCCAACCTCAATAAGACCCGCGGCCTCATCTTCTCCTCCAAGGTGCTGCTCGCCCTCGTCGACACGGGCATCACCCGCGAGGACGCGTACGCCATTGTGCAGGAGAACGCCATGGCAACTTGGCACGAGGTACAGGATTGTGTCTCCGGCCCCACCTTTAAGGAGCGTCTCGAGGCCGACCCGCGCTGCACCGTCAGTCAGGAGAAGCTCGACGAGATCTTTGATCCGTGGGACTTCCTCACCCGTATCGACACGGTCTTTGATCGTCTGGAGCAGCTGAGCTTCGAGTAGGTTCGGGCATAACGTTAGCTTTTTAGGGCGCTTTGCTGGTAATGTGTGTTGCCGGCAAAGCGCCTCGTTGCATTTAGGGAAAGACGGGGATAATAGTCGTCTCGAATAACATTCTGAGAGGGGATCGCATGATTTCGTTTGATTACAAGCCTCAGGGCGTGTGTGCTCGCAATATTCACCTTGATCTTTCCGATGACGGCAACAAGGTGATGGGCGTTGAGTTTACCGGCGGCTGCGACGGCAATCTCAAGGCTATCTCCAAGCTGGTCGAGGGCGCTCCTGCCGATCGCGTAATCGAGGTTCTCGCCGGTAATACCTGCGGTATGAAAAAGACCTCCTGCGCCGACCAGCTTACACGCGCTATCGAGGCCGCTCGCACCGAGATCGCCTAATGGGTATCGCCGATCACATCAAGAACGGAATATCGCGTCGCGGCTTTGTACTCGGTGGGGCTGCCGCGGGCGCTGCCACGGTGCTTGCCGGATGCTCGAAAAAAACGGGCACCAGCGATGATGCCGCCGGCGAGCCGCAGGTTATCAAGGACGATTCCAAGATCATCTCGATTACGGATGAGTACGAGGCAGTCGACATCGATCTTGAGCCGGCGGCGTCGTGGACGCTGCCTCTGGGTACGCTGCTGTACTACTGCGACGGCGATTACGCCGCGGCGATGATGGCGCCCGCATCGGCGCTGCACGCCAACACACTCGGTGTGCTCAACCTGGGTGATGGCTCGCTTACCACATTAATCGAGGATCCTATCGAGGGCACGGGATATGCATTCTACGATGTCCGTGCCGGCGACGGCGTATTCGCGTGGGTTGAGATGAACTTTGCCAATTCATCGTGGAAGCTCTACGCTCAAAATCTGTCGGGCGCTTCGCTCTCTGGCGACGTGGTTGAGCTCGATCGAGGTGGCAAGGACTATGATCCGCCCCTGTTTACGGCGTTCGGGTCATCGGTCATCTGGTATAAAATGCCTTCGGCAGGCGGCAATAAAACGAGTAGTGATTCGTTTTGCTATCGTCGCTCGCTTGATGAATCCAAGGCCGAGACAATTTGGAAATCGACGGGCCGCTTTGCATCGGCCCCGCGCGCGAGCGACGGCATTTTGACCATCTCGCCGCGTGTCCGCAACGACGAGGGCGTCTACTACGGCATAACGGCAATCGATCTGACCGACGGCAACAACACCAAGCGTGCCCAGCTAGTCCTTCCCTCGTCAGTCTCGCCTTTCGAGGCCGTATATATGGGCGATACCTTCGTGTTTTCTATCGAGGCGGCCTATAGTGGCGTGGGCAGCCTGGGCAATATGGGCACGTATATCGGTAATGAGGGAGGGCCGTACCTCTTTCTGTCACGCGAGCCGCTCGCATGTGCGGCTGGCAAGAAGAATAAATACCTTGTTAAGGTACAGGCGTCGCATTTTCTGATCGACACCTCTACCAAGACCTATGGCTCGCTGCTGTCGCCCGACCGCGCTTTGGAGTATGGCGATTATCCAGCTACGGCGGGAAAATCGGACTCATTCCTTACGTACGCCACGGTGCGTAACAGCCAGGGTATACCAGAGACGGTCACTGCACGCCTATTCTCTCTTTAAGCTTAGAGGGGTTAAAAAGGCGCCAACAGGGGAATAAACGCGTTGTAATTGTGAGTACCGCCCGCCGAGCTGCCGCGTCATAGCGGCATCCGGCGGGCTCAGGTGCGTTAAAATGGGCTTGTTCTTAGCTAATTGAGACAGGGGGGCCGTGTTATGGCTTCAGATGCAAAAAAGATTCTGCTGGTCGAGGATGAGAAGGCAATCCGTGACGCCGTCGCTGCCTATCTCGAGCGCGAAGGCTACTGGGTTGTGGGCGTCGGCGACGGCCAGTCCGCGATCGAGGAGTTCGAGAAGCATCAGTTCGACCTGGTCGTGCTCGACCTTATGCTCCCCAAGATTCCCGGCGAGCGCGTTTGCCGCACCATTCGCGATACCTCGGATGTCCCCATCATCATGCTGACGGCTAAGGGCGAGATCGAGGACCGTATTATCGGTCTTGAGCTCGGCGCCGACGACTATCTGATTAAGCCGTTCTCGCCGCGCGAGCTCGTCGCCCGCGTTCGCGCTCTGTTCCGCCGTGCCCATCAGGCCGACGAGCCCGCCGTCGAGGTACTCGACTTCGGCGATCTGGTCATCGATATCTCGGGCCACAAGATCTTGGTCGAGGGCAAGGAAGTCGATCTGACGGCTTCCGAGTTCAAGCTGCTCACCACGCTTGCCCGCCATCCCGGCCGTGTGTATAACCGCATGGAGCTGGTCGAGAAAGTGCTCGGGTATGACTTTGAGGGCTATGAGCGCACCATCGATAGCCACGTGAAGAATCTTCGCGCCAAGCTGGGCGATGATCCCAAGAAGCCCAAGTGGCTCTACACCGTCCATGGTGTCGGCTATCGCTTCGAGGCTCCGGCCAAGACCGATAAGTCGGACGAGAAATAGGGAAATCACATATGACACCTGCGCGCTTTGAAATCGGACAAAAGCACAAGCAGGAGAGCGAGGCGGGTTCCAAGGCTAGTTGGAACACGCCTCGTTCCGATTCACGGCCAACGATGAGCTATCCCTCGCGCATGGCACTTGCTTTTGCTCTGACATCGCTCATGACGGTATTGGTGCTGGTGGGCGTTGTCTCTGTTGTGTGGGGCACGGTCTTTTCGGATTACACACGCTCCAATATCGTCGAAATCGCAAATTCCGCTGCCGAGAAGTTGGCGACCTCATATGAGGAAAACGGCTCTTGGACCGCGGGAGAACTGCGCACGGTCGCAACGTCGAGTTTGGTTTCCGACGATCTGGGCATGCAGGTCGTCAATAAAAAGGGTGTGATCGTTTATGACGATTCCTGGCCCTCGGCAAGCGCCACCGCCGATGTACGCGAAAACCAGGCTACGACCGACGACACGAGCGGCAAGAGGGCATCGCATAGCCCGGTCTCGTCTGCTCCAACCGACTCCGATAGCGTTGCTAACGTCGAGATTGTAACGTCTTCCGGCGAGCATGTCGGACAGGTAAAGCTGTGGGCCATCGGCTCCGACGCTCTGCTCACCAAGGCGGACTCTGCGTTTAGGGAGAAGACCTTTAACGCCATGGCCCTCGCCGCGGTTGTTGCAATCTGCATTTCGGTCGTTATCGGATCGCTCGTGTCGCGCATGCTCACCAAACCGATTCATCGCATCACCAGTACCGCAAAGCAAATCCGTGACGGCGACCTGTCGGCTCGCACGGGGCTGCGCGGTGATGACGAGATCGATCAGCTGGGTGAGACCTTCGATGAGATGGCCACCTCGCTCGAGAAGGATATGAAACACGAGAAGCGCCTGACCTCAGACGTTGCACACGAGCTTCGCACGCCGCTTATGGCCATGCTCGCAACGGTCGAGGCCATGCAGGATGGCGTGTATCCCACCGACGATGAGCATTTGGAAACCGTTGCTTCCGAGACGCGTCGCCTGGCTCGTCTGGTGCAGCAGATGCTCGACCTGTCGCGCATGGAAAACAGCACGGCTCCGCTCAACCTTGAGCCGGTGGACATGGTTCCTTTCGTGCGTTCCATCGTTAATGCCCAGGAGCGCCTGTTTGTCGACCGCGATCTGCGCCTGCGTTTTGCGGACGAGACCCAGGGTCACGACGATGTCGTCGAGGCCGATCCCGACATGATCACGCAATGTGTTATCAACCTCATGAGCAACGCCATGCGCTACACCCCCGAGGGCGGTTGGGTCGTGGTGTCGGTGCTCAGTGACCGCAAGCACGTCAGCATTGCCGTTTCTGATACCGGCATCGGTATTGCCAAGGACGATTTGTCGCGCATCTTCGGGCGGTTTTGGCGCGCCGATGCCAGCCGCGCCCGCGAAGCTGGCGGCCTGGGCGTTGGCCTCGCCGTGACCAAGCAGATCGTCGAGCGTCACCATGGCTACATATCCGTGGAGTCGGAGCTTGGAAAGGGTACGACTTTTACAATTCATCTGCCCCGCGAGCACACGGCAGACGCGGCATCTACTACAATGGAGCACTAGCTTTTCGCTATTCGGTGAAGGAGGGGCCGCGTCCCTGCCGCTCCGAGTTTGCGAAAACATGCGGGAAAGAACCCGCATTTCTGTCGTATTTAGGTAAGGAGTGACTCACGTGACAACGATGGAGCGTCGTCCGGATTCCCGTGGCAAGGTTCGTGATATTTACGATGCCGGTGAAAACCTGCTGATGGTCGCCACCGACCGCATTTCTGCGTTCGACTTCATTCTTCCCGACGAGATTCCGTTTAAGGGAGAGGTACTCAATCGCATCTCGGCATTCTGGTTCGATAAGTTTGCCGACATCGTCCCCAACCATCTCGTTTCCATCGACCCGGCGGAGTTCCCCGAGGAGTTTGCTGAGTATCGTGACTACCTCGCTGGCCGCGCCATGCTGGTTAAGAAGGCCCAGACGATTCCTATCGAGTGCATCGTCCGCGGCTATCTGACCGGTTCGGGCAAGAAGACCTACGACGAGAACGGCACCGTCTGCGGCATCCAGCTGCCTGAGGGCCTGACCGAGGCTTCCAAGCTTCCTGAGCCGCTGTTCACGCCGTCCACGAAGGCCGAGATCGGTGACCACGACGAGAACATCTCGTTCGAGCGTTGCTGCGAGATCGTGGGCGAGGACATCGCCACGCAGATTCGTGACCTTTCCCTCAAGATCTACAAGGCTGCCGCCGAGTACGCCGCGACCCGTGGCATCATCATTGCCGACACCAAGTTCGAGTTTGGTGTTATTGATGGCAAGGTCACGCTGATCGACGAGTGTCTCACGCCCGACTCCAGCCGTTTCTGGCCTGCTGCCAGCTACGAGGAGGGCAAGATCCAGCCTAGCTACGACAAGCAATTCGTCCGCAATTGGCTCAAGGCCAACTGGGATATGACGGGGGAGACCCCGCACCTGCCCGCCGAGGTCATCGATGGCACGTCCGAGCGCTATCGCGAGGCCTTCCAGATCATCACGGGCTCCCAGTTCACAAGCATGAAGGAGAACGCATAAGTGAGTACCCGTAGCGCCACGAACAAGCGCACGCAATCCCACGAAGTTACCGGGGTTGCGCGCAAGTCTGCCGCATCTGCTAAGCCCGCCCGCCAAGCAGCGAGCTCCGTTCGCGTCGTGCCGGCTTCGTCTAAGGCACGCCGCAAAGAGCTCGAGAAGGGCGAGAACCTCGAGGGCCTCTCTAAAGAGGAGAAGCGCGCCCGCAAGGCCAAGCAGCGCGCCAAGGAGGACCGCATCTATACGGTGTCGAATATCCTCCTCAAGCAGGACGAGGACTACACCAAGCGCCGTCGCATCTGGTGGATTGTGCTCGCCATTGGCATGGTGCTCGTCGTGGCAATTTGGGCCTCGCTGTACTTCGCTCCCGCTGGCATGGTGTCCAGCCCTGTCCAGATGGTCGGCATCGTTTTGTCCTATGTCATCATCCTAGGTGACTTTATCTACGACTTCGCTCGTATTCGTCCCTTGCGCAACATGTACCGCGCGCAGGCCGAGGGCATGTCCGAGAACAAGCTCAACGCTCTTATTGAGCGCGCGGCTGCCGAGGAGGACCAGAAGGACTCCAAGAAGAAGTAGCGTTTGCATTCATACTTATCGCTAAGATATAAGGCGCGTCGTTTTTGCGGCGCGCCTTTTTACTGTTCTATAGATAGATGGAGTGGCACATGATTCGAGCTGCCCTGACGGTCGAAGAGGCTCTGGAGGGCATGAAGGCCCTGGAGCCCAAGATTAAAAACTACGCGCGCCTGGTCGTCCGCAAGGGCGTAAACGTCAAACCCGGCCAGGAGGTCGTCGTTCAGTCTCCGGTCGAGTGCGCGCCTTTTGCCCGCGTGGTGGTCGCGGAGGCTTATGCCGCCGGCGCTGGTCACGTGACGGTTGTTTGGGCTGACGATGCCGTGACGAGGCTCACGTACGAGCATGTCGATAAAAGCTATTTTGAGCAGACGCCCGAGTGGAAGCGCCTGCAACTGGATTCCCTGGCCCAGGACGGTGCCTGCTTTATCTTTATCGAGGGTGCGGATCCTGCGGCCCTCAAGGGCATCGATCCAGCCAAGCCGGCCGCGGCATCCAAGGCGAGGAATACGCAGTGCAAAGTTTTCCGCCGTGGACTGGATTACAACATCAATCCGTGGTGCATCGCCGGCGCTCCGGTCGTGGCTTGGGCACACGAGGTGTTCCTGGGAGACGCCGACGAGGTTGCAATCTATAAGCTGTGGAATGCGATTCTGCACACCGCTCGTGCCGATGGCCAGGACCCGGAGAGCGACTGGGAGCTTCATGACGCGGCGTTCGAAAAGAACCTGCGCTTCCTGAACGACAATCGTTTTGACCGCCTGCATTACACCGCGGCAAATGGAACCGATCTGACGATTGGCATGACGAAGGGTCACGAGTGGGCCGGCGGCAAGGGTAAGACGCCCGATGGACACCCCTTCTTCCCCAACATCCCCACCGAGGAGGTCTTCACCTCGCCTGATCGTATGCGTGCCGACGGTATCGTGTATTCGGCTATGCCGCTCATTCACCACGGTAACAAGGTTGACGATTTTTGGATTAAGTTCAAGGCCGGCCGCGTAGTGGACTACGATGCCCGCGTGGGCAAGGCAACGCTCGCAAGTATCATCGATACTGACGAGGGCGCTGCTCACCTGGGAGAGGTCGCGCTCATTTCCAAGAACACGCCGATCCGCGAAAGTGGTGTTCTGTTCTACGATACGCTCTATGACGAGAACGCTAGCTGCCATCTCGCGCTAGGTGTCGGTTTCCCCGAATGCATCGAGGGTGGGTACGACATGTCCAAGGAGGAGCTCCTGGAGCATGGTGTTAACGTCTCGAGCACGCACGTCGATTTTATGATCGGCACGGACGACATCGATATTACGGGCATTACGCCTGATGGACGTGAAGTTGTGATTTTCCAGAACGGCCAATGGAGTTGGGAATAGTCCCAGACCGTGGTACAATGCCACCCGCGGGCCGTTAGCTCAGCTGGCAGAGCAGGGGACTTTTAATCCCAAGGTCCAGGGTTCGAACCCCTGACGGCCCACCCAAAGATTGTTGAGACGGTCAACTTCGGTTGGCCGTCTTTTTTGTTGCCGGTGCACGGGTTCGAACCCGTCGGGGCGCGGAGCTGAGTAAACGCGTGAGCGTTTGCCAGCGCAGCGCGCAAGGCGCGAAAGCGCCGCAGCGGCCGCCTGCGGAGCAGGCTGAACCCCTGACGGCCCACCCAAAGATTGTTGAGACGGTCAACTTCGGTTGGCCGTCTTTTTTGTTGCCGGTGCACGGGTTCGAACCCGTATCTATCTATATATAAGAACGCTTGGCGAACAAAACCCGCCTTTTACCGATGGGAAACAAATAGCTGATGCCTTTGGAGTAAAGTAGCGCTCCAGAGATGACCGATGTCTCAATACTCATAAAACAGCTGGTCATCGCCAATATCAGAAGCCAATGCTTCAGTTTTAACCTCAGTGACGCGACTGAGGGATCTATTCATTTGTGAACAAAATATGGAGTGCGCGATTCCCGCCCCCGGGGCCCCTCCGGTCTGGCAATATATCTCCTTGCCGCGCGGCCCGGTGGAACCGGATGAGCCGCGGGGCGTGCACCTTGAGAACCGGATACTGCGAGGATGGACACTTCAAGTGTCGCATCCGGGCAGACATCGAACCATTTGAAATGGTCTAACTTGGATTTGTTTTTCGCAAGGCCGCCGAGAGGCGGCCCCGAGAAATTCCTTTTCCTATACTAGAACCATATGAATCGAACGGAACCGATCAGCGAATGACTGAGAGGACCGGACGGGCTCGAAGCCCATACATTTTGGACGGAGAGTTCGATCCTGGCTCAGGATGAACGCTGGCGGCGCGCCTAACACATGCAAGTCGAACGGCACCCCTCTCCGGAGGGAAGCGAGTGGCGAACGGCTGAGTAACACGTGGAGAACCTGCCCCCTCCCCCGGGATAGCCGCCCGAAAGGACGGGTAATACCGGATACCCCGGGGTGCCGCATGGCGCCCCGGCTAAAGCCCCGACGGGAGGGGATGGCTCCGCGGCCCATCAGGTAGACGGCGGGGTGACGGCCCACCGTGCCGACAACGGGTAGCCGGGTTGAGAGACCGACCGGCCAGATTGGGACTGAGACACGGCCCAGACTCCTACGGGAGGCAGCAGTGGGGAATCTTGCGCAATGGGGGGAACCCTGACGCAGCGACGCCGCGTGCGGGACGGAGGCCTTCGGGTCGTAAACCGCTTTCAGCAGGGAAGAGTCAAGACTGTACCTGCAGAAGAAGCCCCGGCTAACTACGTGCCAGCAGCCGCGGTAATACGTAGGGGGCGAGCGTTATCCGGATTCATTGGGCGTAAAGCGCGCGTAGGCGGCCCGGCAGGCCGGGGGTCGAAGCGGGGGGCTCAACCCCCCGAAGCCCCCGGAACCTCCGCGGCTTGGGTCCGGTAGGGGAGGGTGGAACACCCGGTGTAGCGGTGGAATGCGCAGATATCGGGTGGAACACCGGTGGCGAAGGCGGCCCTCTGGGCCGAGACCGACGCTGAGGCGCGAAAGCTGGGGGAGCGAACAGGATTAGATACCCTGGTAGTCCCAGCCGTAAACGATGGACGCTAGGTGTGGGGGGACGATCCCCCCGTGCCGCAGCCAACGCATTAAGCGTCCCGCCTGGGGAGTACGGCCGCAAGGCTAAAACTCAAAGGAATTGACGGGGGCCCGCACAAGCAGCGGAGCATGTGGCTTAATTCGAAGCAACGCGAAGAACCTTACCAGGGCTTGACATATGGGTGAAGCGGGGGAGACCCCGTGGCCGAGAGGAGCCCATACAGGTGGTGCATGGCTGTCGTCAGCTCGTGTCGTGAGATGTTGGGTTAAGTCCCGCAACGAGCGCAACCCCCGCCGCGTGTTGCCATCGGGTGATGCCGGGAACCCACGCGGGACCGCCGCCGTCAAGGCGGAGGAGGGCGGGGACGACGTCAAGTCATCATGCCCCTTATGCCCTGGGCTGCACACGTGCTACAATGGCCGGTACAGAGGGATGCCACCCCGCGAGGGGGAGCGGATCCCGGAAAGCCGGCCCCAGTTCGGATTGGGGGCTGCAACCCGCCCCCATGAAGTCGGAGTTGCTAGTAATCGCGGATCAGCATGCCGCGGTGAATGCGTTCCCGGGCCTTGTACACACCGCCCGTCACACCACCCGAGTCGTCTGCACCCGAAGTCGCCGGCCCAACCGAGAGGGGGGAGGCGCCGAAGGTGTGGAGGGTGAGGGGGGTGAAGTCGTAACAAGGTAGCCGTACCGGAAGGTGCGGCTGGATCACCTCCTTTCTAGGGAGATACGTTCTTAGAGAGACAAACTTTAACTCGAATAGAGGGCAGGAGCCCGTCCGGTAGATGTCCCGCCACGGATGATTCCCCGCAGCACCCGGTCCCCGGGGTCGCACCCGCGTACCTTGAGAGCCGCATAGCGATAGGAGAGAGATGGAAGATCCAATTCTTCCAGACTCGATTCTTTTCTGCGATTTATCAGACAGAATGATAGCAATCATTCATCCGATCCAAACAAGAAGAATTCACTTATTTATGAGTGAGGAGCATCTGATCGCGAGCACAGTGAAACAGACTGTGCCGCGGTATGAGATACCCGAATTGCGACATACGAGCGCTATTCATGATATCGATTAATTAACTTTAGCGACACGTGGATATCCCGCGGGCCCGATGCGGTCCCGCAAGATACCACGGGCGCACGGCGGATGCCTTGGCACAGGGAGCCGATGAAGGACGCGGCAAGCTGCGATAATCCCCGGCGAGGAGCACACATCCTTCGACCCGGGGGTCTCCGAATGGGCGAACCCATGCACAGCAGTGTGCATATCCCCACCCCGAACACATAGGGGTGGGGAGGACAACCCGGGGAACTGAAACATCTAAGTACCCGGAGGAGAGGAAATCAATCTCGAGACTCCCCGAGTAGCGGCGAGCGAAAGGGGACCGATGGCCAAACCGTCGAGCGGGCATACCCGGCAGGGGTTCCGCCGACGGGGTTGCAGGGCCGCGCATCCGGGGGCTGCCGCCCCCGGGCGCAGGTCCGGCTGGGGAGCGGAACGGCATGGGAGGGCCGGCCGCAGCGGGTGACAGCCCCGTACGCGAACCCAGACCGGACGGCGCGACGCGGTCCCTGAGTAGGGCCGGGCACGTGAAACCCGGTCCGAACCTGGGTGGACCACCATCCAAGCCTGAGTACTACCCTGTGACCGATAGCGCACCAGTACCGTGAGGGAAAGGTGAAAAGCACCCCGGGAGGGGAGTGAAACAGTACCTGAAACCGTGCGCCCACGAGCAGTCGGAGCAACTTTTAGTTGTGACGGCGTGCCTTTTGTAGAATGAGCCAGCGAGTCGCTGGCGCGGGGCGAGGTTAACCGAAAGGGAGCCGGAGCGAAAGCGAGCCTTAACAGGGCGACTTGAGTCCCGCGCCGCGGACGCGAAGCCGGGTGAGCTATCCGTGGGCAGGCTGAAGCGGGGGTAAGACCCCGTGGAGGGCCGAACGCACGTCGGTTGAAAACGGCGGCGATGACCTGCGGATAGGGGTGAAAGGCCAATCAAACCCGGAGATATCTCGTTCTCCCCGAAATAGCTTTAGGGCTAGCGTCGCGCGTTCACCGCCGGAGGTAGAGCACCGGATGGACGAGGGGGCTTCGCCGCCTACCGAATCCAACCGAACTCCGAATGCCGGCGGCCCAGAGCGCGGCAGTCAGAGCATGTGGGCTAAGCTGTGTGCTCGAGAGGGAAACAGCCCGGACCGCCCGCTAAGGTCCCCAAGTTCCAGCCGAGTGGCAAAGGATGTGCGTCCGCCCAGACAACCAGGATGTTGGCTTAGAAGCAGCCATCCATTCAAAGAGTGCGTAACAGCTCACTGGTCGAGTGGACATGCGCCGACAATACACGGGGCTAAGCTGGACACCGAAGCGGCGGGATTTTGATTTTCAGAATCGGTAGGGGAGCTTCCCATGGGCGGAGAAGCCGGAGGGCGACCGACGGTGGAGCGCATGGGAGTGAGAATGCTGGCATGAGTAGCGAGAGACGAGAGAGTAACTCGTCCGCCGTGAACCCGAGGTTTCCTGGGCAAGGCTAATCCTCCCAGGGTCAGTCGGGGGCTAAGGCGAGGCCGGTAGGCGTAGCCGACGCGCAGCAGGCAGACATTCCTGCACCGCGCACGCGGCGCTACGACCGACGGGGCGACGGATGGGGGTGGCTCGGCGGGGTTCTGGACGTCCCCGTGATGGAGCGCGGCCCGCGGACCAGGGAAATCCGGTCCGCACGAAGGGCGAGGCTCCGGACGAAGCGACTGAGCGAAGCGAGTGAGCCCGAGGTCCCTAGAAAAACCCCTAGGCAGGCGCGTGCGCGCCCGTACCGCAAACCGACACAGGTGGGTGGGTAGAACATACCGAGGCGATCGGGTCAACCATGGTCAAGGAACTCGGCACAATGGCCCCGTAACTTCGGGAGAAGGGGTGCCCGCGCGTACGTGAACGGACTTGCTCCGGGAGCGGAGGCGGGCCGCAGTGGAGAGGCCCAAGCGACTGTTTACCAAAAACACAGGACTCTGCAGAAGCCGCAAGGCGACGTATAGGGTCTGACGCCTGCCCGGTGCCGGAAGGTCACGCGGAGGAGTTAGCCATTTCGGCGAAGCCCCGAAGCCAAGCCCCGGTAAACGGCGGCCGTAACTATAACGGTCCTAAGGTAGCGAAATTCCTTGTCGGGTAAGTTCCGACCTGCACGAAAGGCGCAACGACTTGGGCGCTGTCTCGACCATGGACCCGGTGAAATTGCACTGGTCGTGAAGATGCGACTTACCCGCGGAAGGACGGAAAGACCCCGTGAACCTTCACTGCAGCTTGGCATTGGCCGCTGGTCCCGCGTGTAGAGGATAGGCAGGAGGCATCGATCCGGAGGCGCCAGCCCCCGGGGAGCCGCCCTTGGAATACTGCCCTCGCGCGACCGGCGTCCTAACCCGAGGCCGTCAACCGGCTCGGGGACCGTGCCAGGCGGGCAGTTTGACTGGGGCGGTCGCCTCCTAAAGGGTAACGGAGGCGCGCGAAGGTCCGCTCGGGACGGTCGGCAACCGTCCTTTTGAATGCAAGAGTACAAGCGGGCTTGACTGCGAGGCCCACAAGCCGAGCAGGTGCGAAAGCAGGCTCTAGTGATCCGGCGGCCCCGAGTGGGTGGGCCGTCGCTCAACGGATAAAAGGTACTCCGGGGATAACAGGCTGATCTTGCCCAAGAGTCCACATCGACGGCAAGGTTTGGCACCTCGATGTCGGCTCATCGCATCCTGGGGCTGGAGCAGGTCCCAAGGGTACGGCTGTTCGCCGTTTAAAGCGGTACGCGAGCTGGGTTCAGAACGTCGTGAGACAGTTCGGTCCCTATCCTCCGTGGGCGCAGGAGAATCGATGGAGGCTGCCCCCAGTACGAGAGGACCGGGGTGGACGCACCTCCGGTGAACCGGTTGTCGACCAACGGCACGGCCGGGTAGCCGCGTGCGGCGCGGATAACCGCTGAAGGCATCTAAGCGGGAAGCCGTTCCAGGGATTAGTTCTCCTTCCGGTAAGGGCCCAGGTAGACTACCTGGTCGATAGACGGCAGGTGCAAGGCTGGCGACAGCCTCAGCCGAGCCGCACTAATCGCCCGAGCTCTTCCGGAACCGCACCTCGCGGCCCGCGGGACATGCGCTCATGCGCGGTCCGGGCACGAGGATGCCCCCGAGTCACCTCCCCTATGCGCCATGCGGCCCCCAGGGCACGTGTAGAGTGAGACCCAGGACACCGTAACGGTGGGCGCCGCCCACCGGTCAGCGGCCAGAGCATGGGGGGCACGCCCGGTCCCGTTCCGAACCCGGAAGCTAAGCCCCATCGCGCCGAGAGTACTGCGGGGTCGGCCCGTGGGAGGCCAGGGCGCCGCTGACCGGTGGACGGCACCGAGCCGTACGCTTGAACTGAGAAGGGGGAGGCCTCGCGGCCTCCTCTTTTTTTGCGTTTACGCGCAACATTCCTTCTGCAATTAAATCAATTTAATCATCCACCGCTGAATATAGACGTTCACCGTTCTTTGGTCGGTTCTTTGTTCTCAATGGACTAATATTTGCTTTAGCGCACTGCTGCGCTTGTCCTGTTTTACACGTGTCGTTTTATTGATTGTGACGGAAGGACTCATATGGCAGATGTTCATGAGCTGCTTGATACTTGGATTGCCAATGTCAAGGACGAGGAGCTCCTCGCTGAGCTTAACACGATGAAGGAGCAGGGTGATGAGGACGCCATCACCGACGCTTTCTTCCAGGATCTCGCCTTCGGTACTGCCGGCCTTCGCGGCACTATCGGTGCGGGCACTAACCGTATGAATATCTATACGGTCGGTCGTGCGACCCAGGGATTCGCTGACTACCTCAATGCGACCTTCGAGCATCCGACGGTCGCCATCGCTCGCGATAGCCGCAATAAAGGTGAGCTGTTCGTCAAGACGACGGCTGCCATTCTTGCAGCAAACGGCGTGACTGCCCTCGTGTATCCCAAGATTTCTCCTGTGCCGACGCTCTCCTGGGCCGTCCGCGACCTTAAGTGCTCCGGTGGCATTTGCATGACCGCTAGTCATAATCCGGCGCCTTATAACGGCTATAAGGCCTATGGCCCCGACGGCTGCCAGATCACCAGCGAGGCCGCCGATGCAATTTCTAAGGCTATCGCCGAGACCGATACGTTCACCGGCGTGAAGTCCATGGACTTCGATGAGGCTCTTGAGCAGGGTCTGGTCAAATGGATCGATGATTCGTGCCTCGAGCGTTATTACGACGCCGTTCTCGCCCGCGGCGTGACTAACCTTTCTGCCGAGGAGATCGCTGGCGCTCCGCTTAAGCTCGTCTACACTCCGCTCAACGGCACTGGCCTCATTCCCGTCACGACGGTGCTCGAGCGCGCTGGCATCACTGATGTCACGGTTGTTCCCGAGCAGAAGGAGCCTAACGGCGATTTCCCGACCTGCCCGTATCCTAACCCCGAGATTCGTCAGGCCATGCAGAAGGGCATTGACCTGTGCGAGCAGGTTCACCCCGATCTGCTGCTTGCAACCGATCCTGACGCCGATCGCGTTGGCGTTGCCGTTAAGAATGGCGATGACTATCTGCTGCTGACCGGCAATGAGATGGGCGTTCTGCTGCTTGACTATATCTGCAAGACCCGCGCTGCTCGCGGTGAGGACCTCACTAAGAAGGTTGCTGTCACTACTATCGTTTCTTCCGCCATGGTTGACGCTCTGGCCGACGAGTACGGTTTTGAGCTCCGCCGCTGCCTGACGGGCTTCAAGTACATCGGCGACATCATTACTTCTCTTTCCGATGCTGGCGAGGTCGATCGCTTTATCTTCGGTTTTGAGGAGAGCTACGGCTATCTGGCCGGTGACCACGTGCGCGACAAGGACGCCGTGAGCACTTCTCTTCTGATTTGCCAGATGGCGCAGTATTACAAGCTCCAGGGCAAGAACCTTGCAGATGCGATGCACGAGCTGTACGAGAAGTATGGCTACTATCACAACAAGACGATTTCGCTGAGCTATCCGGGCGCTGAGGGTGCGGCAAAGATGGCCGGCATCATGGCTGGTCTGCGCGAGAACCCGCCCGCGGAGCTCGCCGGTTCCAAGATTGAGGCTGTCGTGGATTACAACACCTGCGTGAACGGCCTGCCGAAGGCTAACGTCATTGAGTTCGATCTTGAGGGCGGCAACAAGGGTATTGTTCGTCCTTCCGGCACCGAGCCCAAGATTAAGCTGTACATCTTCGCTAAGGGCGCGGATGCCGCCGAGGCTGATGCCGCACTTGACGCGATTGAGGAGTCTGGTCGCAAGCTGCTGGCATAAGGTATTTAAGAGTCTATAGCTATAGATGGGCTAAAGAGGGGATCTCGGATGCGAGGTCCCCTCCTGTTTTTAACCAGCCAGCCGAGAGTACTTATATGTGTAGGAAATGTGTACGCCCAGATTCCCGCCCCCGGGGCCCCTCCGGTCTGGCAATATATCTCCTTGCCGCGCGGCCCGGTCGAACCGGGAACCAGCGCAGGCGTGCACCTTGAGAACCGGATACTGCGAGGATGGACACTTCAAGTGTCGCATCCGGGCAGACATCGAACCATTTGAAATGGTCTAACTTGGATTTGTTTTTCGCAAGGCCGCCGAGAGGCGGCCCCGAGAAATTCCTTTTCCTATACTAGAACCATATGAATCGAACGGAACCGATCAGCGAATGACTGAGAGGACCGGACGGGCTCGAAGCCCATACATTTTGGACGGAGAGTTCGATCCTGGCTCAGGATGAACGCTGGCGGCGCGCCTAACACATGCAAGTCGAACGGCACCCCTCTCCGGAGGGAAGCGAGTGGCGAACGGCTGAGTAACACGTGGAGAACCTGCCCCCTCCCCCGGGATAGCCGCCCGAAAGGACGGGTAATACCGGATACCCCGGGGTGCCGCATGGCGCCCCGGCTAAAGCCCCGACGGGAGGGGATGGCTCCGCGGCCCATCAGGTAGACGGCGGGGTGACGGCCCACCGTGCCGACAACGGGTAGCCGGGTTGAGAGACCGACCGGCCAGATTGGGACTGAGACACGGCCCAGACTCCTACGGGAGGCAGCAGTGGGGAATCTTGCGCAATGGGGGGAACCCTGACGCAGCGACGCCGCGTGCGGGACGGAGGCCTTCGGGTCGTAAACCGCTTTCAGCAGGGAAGAGTCAAGACTGTACCTGCAGAAGAAGCCCCGGCTAACTACGTGCCAGCAGCCGCGGTAATACGTAGGGGGCGAGCGTTATCCGGATTCATTGGGCGTAAAGCGCGCGTAGGCGGCCCGGCAGGCCGGGGGTCGAAGCGGGGGGCTCAACCCCCCGAAGCCCCCGGAACCTCCGCGGCTTGGGTCCGGTAGGGGAGGGTGGAACACCCGGTGTAGCGGTGGAATGCGCAGATATCGGGTGGAACACCGGTGGCGAAGGCGGCCCTCTGGGCCGAGACCGACGCTGAGGCGCGAAAGCTGGGGGAGCGAACAGGATTAGATACCCTGGTAGTCCCAGCCGTAAACGATGGACGCTAGGTGTGGGGGGACGATCCCCCCGTGCCGCAGCCAACGCATTAAGCGTCCCGCCTGGGGAGTACGGCCGCAAGGCTAAAACTCAAAGGAATTGACGGGGGCCCGCACAAGCAGCGGAGCATGTGGCTTAATTCGAAGCAACGCGAAGAACCTTACCAGGGCTTGACATATGGGTGAAGCGGGGGAGACCCCGTGGCCGAGAGGAGCCCATACAGGTGGTGCATGGCTGTCGTCAGCTCGTGTCGTGAGATGTTGGGTTAAGTCCCGCAACGAGCGCAACCCCCGCCGCGTGTTGCCATCGGGTGATGCCGGGAACCCACGCGGGACCGCCGCCGTCAAGGCGGAGGAGGGCGGGGACGACGTCAAGTCATCATGCCCCTTATGCCCTGGGCTGCACACGTGCTACAATGGCCGGTACAGAGGGATGCCACCCCGCGAGGGGGAGCGGATCCCGGAAAGCCGGCCCCAGTTCGGATTGGGGGCTGCAACCCGCCCCCATGAAGTCGGAGTTGCTAGTAATCGCGGATCAGCATGCCGCGGTGAATGCGTTCCCGGGCCTTGTACACACCGCCCGTCACACCACCCGAGTCGTCTGCACCCGAAGTCGCCGGCCCAACCGAGAGGGGGGAGGCGCCGAAGGTGTGGAGGGTGAGGGGGGTGAAGTCGTAACAAGGTAGCCGTACCGGAAGGTGCGGCTGGATCACCTCCTTTCTAGGGAGATACGTTCTTAGAGAGACAAACTTTAACTCGAATAGAGGGCAGGAGCCCGTCCGGTAGATGTCCCGCCACGGATGATTCCCCGCAGCACCCGGTCCCCGGGGTCGCACCCGCGTACCTTGAGAGCCGCATAGCGATAGGAGAGAGATGGAAGATCCAATTCTTCCAGACTCGATTCTTTTCTGCGATTTATCAGACAGAATGATAGCAATCATTCATCCGATCCAAACAAGAAGAATTCACTTATTTATGAGTGAGGAGCATCTGATCGCGAGCACAGTGAAACAGACTGTGCCGCGGTATGAGATACCCGAATTGCGACATACGAGCGCTATTCATGATATCGATTAATTAACTTTAGCGACACGTGGATATCCCGCGGGCCCGATGCGGTCCCGCAAGATACCACGGGCGCACGGCGGATGCCTTGGCACAGGGAGCCGATGAAGGACGCGGCAAGCTGCGATAATCCCCGGCGAGGAGCACACATCCTTCGACCCGGGGGTCTCCGAATGGGCGAACCCATGCACAGCAGTGTGCATATCCCCACCCCGAACACATAGGGGTGGGGAGGACAACCCGGGGAACTGAAACATCTAAGTACCCGGAGGAGAGGAAATCAATCTCGAGACTCCCCGAGTAGCGGCGAGCGAAAGGGGACCGATGGCCAAACCGTCGAGCGGGCATACCCGGCAGGGGTTCCGCCGACGGGGTTGCAGGGCCGCGCATCCGGGGGCTGCCGCCCCCGGGCGCAGGTCCGGCTGGGGAGCGGAACGGCATGGGAGGGCCGGCCGCAGCGGGTGACAGCCCCGTACGCGAACCCAGACCGGACGGCGCGACGCGGTCCCTGAGTAGGGCCGGGCACGTGAAACCCGGTCCGAACCTGGGTGGACCACCATCCAAGCCTGAGTACTACCCTGTGACCGATAGCGCACCAGTACCGTGAGGGAAAGGTGAAAAGCACCCCGGGAGGGGAGTGAAACAGTACCTGAAACCGTGCGCCCACGAGCAGTCGGAGCAACTTTTAGTTGTGACGGCGTGCCTTTTGTAGAATGAGCCAGCGAGTCGCTGGCGCGGGGCGAGGTTAACCGAAAGGGAGCCGGAGCGAAAGCGAGCCTTAACAGGGCGACTTGAGTCCCGCGCCGCGGACGCGAAGCCGGGTGAGCTATCCGTGGGCAGGCTGAAGCGGGGGTAAGACCCCGTGGAGGGCCGAACGCACGTCGGTTGAAAACGGCGGCGATGACCTGCGGATAGGGGTGAAAGGCCAATCAAACCCGGAGATATCTCGTTCTCCCCGAAATAGCTTTAGGGCTAGCGTCGCGCGTTCACCGCCGGAGGTAGAGCACCGGATGGACGAGGGGGCTTCGCCGCCTACCGAATCCAACCGAACTCCGAATGCCGGCGGCCCAGAGCGCGGCAGTCAGAGCATGTGGGCTAAGCTGTGTGCTCGAGAGGGAAACAGCCCGGACCGCCCGCTAAGGTCCCCAAGTTCCAGCCGAGTGGCAAAGGATGTGCGTCCGCCCAGACAACCAGGATGTTGGCTTAGAAGCAGCCATCCATTCAAAGAGTGCGTAACAGCTCACTGGTCGAGTGGACATGCGCCGACAATACACGGGGCTAAGCTGGACACCGAAGCGGCGGGATTTTGATTTTCAGAATCGGTAGGGGAGCTTCCCATGGGCGGAGAAGCCGGAGGGCGACCGACGGTGGAGCGCATGGGAGTGAGAATGCTGGCATGAGTAGCGAGAGACGAGAGAGTAACTCGTCCGCCGTGAACCCGAGGTTTCCTGGGCAAGGCTAATCCTCCCAGGGTCAGTCGGGGGCTAAGGCGAGGCCGGTAGGCGTAGCCGACGCGCAGCAGGCAGACATTCCTGCACCGCGCACGCGGCGCTACGACCGACGGGGCGACGGATGGGGGTGGCTCGGCGGGGTTCTGGACGTCCCCGTGATGGAGCGCGGCCCGCGGACCAGGGAAATCCGGTCCGCACGAAGGGCGAGGCTCCGGACGAAGCGACTGAGCGAAGCGAGTGAGCCCGAGGTCCCTAGAAAAACCCCTAGGCAGGCGCGTGCGCGCCCGTACCGCAAACCGACACAGGTGGGTGGGTAGAACATACCGAGGCGATCGGGTCAACCATGGTCAAGGAACTCGGCACAATGGCCCCGTAACTTCGGGAGAAGGGGTGCCCGCGCGTACGTGAACGGACTTGCTCCGGGAGCGGAGGCGGGCCGCAGTGGAGAGGCCCAAGCGACTGTTTACCAAAAACACAGGACTCTGCAGAAGCCGCAAGGCGACGTATAGGGTCTGACGCCTGCCCGGTGCCGGAAGGTCACGCGGAGGAGTTAGCCATTTCGGCGAAGCCCCGAAGCCAAGCCCCGGTAAACGGCGGCCGTAACTATAACGGTCCTAAGGTAGCGAAATTCCTTGTCGGGTAAGTTCCGACCTGCACGAAAGGCGCAACGACTTGGGCGCTGTCTCGACCATGGACCCGGTGAAATTGCACTGGTCGTGAAGATGCGACTTACCCGCGGAAGGACGGAAAGACCCCGTGAACCTTCACTGCAGCTTGGCATTGGCCGCTGGTCCCGCGTGTAGAGGATAGGCAGGAGGCATCGATCCGGAGGCGCCAGCCCCCGGGGAGCCGCCCTTGGAATACTGCCCTCGCGCGACCGGCGTCCTAACCCGAGGCCGTCAACCGGCTCGGGGACCGTGCCAGGCGGGCAGTTTGACTGGGGCGGTCGCCTCCTAAAGGGTAACGGAGGCGCGCGAAGGTCCGCTCGGGACGGTCGGCAACCGTCCTTTTGAATGCAAGAGTACAAGCGGGCTTGACTGCGAGGCCCACAAGCCGAGCAGGTGCGAAAGCAGGCTCTAGTGATCCGGCGGCCCCGAGTGGGTGGGCCGTCGCTCAACGGATAAAAGGTACTCCGGGGATAACAGGCTGATCTTGCCCAAGAGTCCACATCGACGGCAAGGTTTGGCACCTCGATGTCGGCTCATCGCATCCTGGGGCTGGAGCAGGTCCCAAGGGTACGGCTGTTCGCCGTTTAAAGCGGTACGCGAGCTGGGTTCAGAACGTCGTGAGACAGTTCGGTCCCTATCCTCCGTGGGCGCAGGAGAATCGATGGAGGCTGCCCCCAGTACGAGAGGACCGGGGTGGACGCACCTCCGGTGAACCGGTTGTCGACCAACGGCACGGCCGGGTAGCCGCGTGCGGCGCGGATAACCGCTGAAGGCATCTAAGCGGGAAGCCGTTCCAGGGATTAGTTCTCCTTCCGGTAAGGGCCCAGGTAGACTACCTGGTCGATAGACGGCAGGTGCAAGGCTGGCGACAGCCTCAGCCGAGCCGCACTAATCGCCCGAGCTCTTCCGGAACCGCACCTCGCGGCCCGCGGGACATGCGCTCATGCGCGGTCCGGGCACGAGGATGCCCCCGAGTCACCTCCCCTATGCGCCATGCGGCCCCCAGGGCACGTGTAGAGTGAGACCCAGGACACCGTAACGGTGGGCGCCGCCCACCGGTCAGCGGCCAGAGCATGGGGGGCACGCCCGGTCCCGTTCCGAACCCGGAAGCTAAGCCCCATCGCGCCGAGAGTACTGCGGGGTCGGCCCGTGGGAGGCCAGGGCGCCGCTGACCGGTGGACGGCACCGAGCCGTACGCTTGAACTGAGAAGGGGGAGGCCTCGCGGCCTCCCCCTTTTTTGCGTTTACCGGGCGTAAATGACTCATTTACACCAGACGATCTTATCGTTTTTGGTATTGAGCTTTTATTTAAAGAAAATAAATCGAATAACAAGGGCAACTGCTATGACCGCAATGATCAAAAGCAGGATTGTCAGTCGATGCTGCTTGCGTCGTTTACTTGTCGAAACGAAGATTGATTTTCCCTGTTTTGGCGTTTCGAGATAGCGAGCCGAATGCGTCAAGGTTTGCTTTGGTCGAGGACCTCTTTGTCGATGAGTGGCGGATGCTTTCATCGGCTCATCACTAGCTGCGCTGTTTTTAGATAATGGTGCGTCTTTCAGATATACAGGGTCTCCCGAGGCGACGCCCATATGTTTACGTCCCGTTTGGGCATCCTCGAGCGTTTGATATCGATTTCTCGTCACATACTCGGGCTCCGGATCATTAATGGGCTCTTGCGAGATGTGGGGGCGATGGAACCGCGGCGGCTGCGTGGAAGTATCTTCCCCCTGCGTCGGCATAAACATTTTGTTCTGGTTTTGGTCGTCCATGATGCCCTTTAGCTCGTTACCAACAACGTGTACGCGCTCATTGTAAGCCCCTTGCTATTTGTAGCTGTGAACATACTTGTTATTTAAGCTCTGGTTCAAAGAACCTTAACCTTATTAAAACCTGAGTCAAACACACTTAGATATGCTTATAGTACTAGACTCAAAAAACTTTATAGTCGATGTATATATGAGCACTGGGTGGGCATATATAAGAGCGTCAAAAGAAGTCCCAGTCACCTAGAAGATGACTCGGCAGTCCTTAAAAGGAGTGGTAAACATGGCAAGCATGGTTCCTTATCGTTCGGTTTTTGGCGTTCGTCCTTCTGCTAGCTCGCTGTTCGATCTGTTTGATGATATGACTGACCTTGCAAACAACTCGATTGCTTCCAAGGCGTTTCCCGTTGACGTTGAGGATAAGGGCGACGGCTATGAGGTCAAGGCTTATCTGACCGGCGTCGCCAAGGACGATATCGATGTCGAGCTTAACGAGGGTCGTCTGTCCATTAGCGTGAATGTCGAGGAAGACGAGGAGAACGAGGGCAAGAACTTCCTGCAGAAGGAGTTCAGCTCGTACAGCGCGACGCGTGGCGTGTATCTAAAGGACGCTTCGAGCGAGGGCCTCTCGGCTAAGTACGCTGACGGCATCCTGACCGTTACGGTCCCCAAGATCGTCGAGAAGAAGAACGTTACGAAGATCTCCATCGACTAACTTCGTTGGTGTTCTGCGCTATTAAAAGACAGCAAAAGGGGCTGGGAAGCGATTCTCGGCCCCTTTTGCTGTCTAGGACAGTCTATTGAATGGTTACTGGCCGATGCTGGCTTGCGGGGCGTATCGAGAGTTTTCGCGATCCTTGGAGAAGGGTTGCGGAGCTGCCGACCTCGTCATCCAGGGTTGCGGTCAGAGCTTTGGCATAGCTTTTGACGGTAAGGCTCGGACGATTGTTATCTTGGCTGATATGCATGGCAATGAGCTGTTCGGTGCGTTCGGTAACAAGTTCGCGCGCGGCTTCGGCGGCTTGGCCATTGGAGAGGTGTCCCCTTGCAGACAGGATGCGCTCCTGAAGAAAGCGGGGATATTCTCCCTCGCGCAGCATGGTCACATCGTGGTTGCTTTCGAGTGCGAGGACTCGACAATCTTCGAGGGTGTTCATGGCTTGGCTCGATAGCTCTCCGGTGTCGGTGGCAAAACCGATGGAATCATCGAGGGTGTCGAATCGATAGCCGACTGGATTGATGACATCGTGTGACGTTGAGTAGGTTTGCACGTGGATGCCGGCAATGGATAGGGTGTCACCGGGATCGAATTCCTCGACAGGCAGATGCGAAAGATTTTCTTTGCTCGAAAGAGTGCCCCTGCTGGCAAAGAGGGGGCCGTGCCAGTGCTTGCACCAGACATCGAGGCCCTTGATGTGATCGCTATGCTCATGAGTAATGAGAAGAGCCGAGACGTTGTCTGCCGAGAGCCCCAGTTCTGCCATGCGCTTTAATGTCTCGCGGCGAGACAGTCCGTCATCGACCATAATGAGCCCCTGCGGGCCCTCGATGAGTGCGCAGTTGCCTTTAGAGCCACTGCCGAGGATATGAAGGTGCAGGCAAGACATAAGATTCCAAAGGATACAATGGGTGCGGACGAATAAAGGAGGAAGCGAATGCCAACGGTATCACAGCATTACGGACACCATGCCGTGCCTGGGGCAGTCGATGAGACCCGGACGAGGCAGCAGGCAGCTCCTGTCGTGCTCATGGTATCAGGCGGCGCGGACTCGACGGCACTGCTTCTTATGGCGTGCACATCAAAGCTGGATATCCAAGACGGACGCGGTGTTGCCCCCATTGCTCGCGAGCGCCTGCATGTGCTGCATGTAAACCATCATCTGCGCGGCAAGGCGTCCGATGGCGACGAGGCCTTTGTGCGTGAGCTCTGCGCGCAATATGGTTTACCGCTGTGTGTGGAGCACGCTTATTTTGATGGGGAGTCGGGCAATATTGAGGCCGCGGCCCGCGAGGTGCGCTATGCCGCGGCGCGGAGGTATGTTCGCGAACTCTGCGCCCAGACGGGGGCACCGCGAACGGCGGCTCGTATCTGCACCGCGCACACGTCTTCGGATCGCGCGGAAACGTTTTTGATGAACGCGATTAAGGGTTCGGGGCCCGCTGGTCTATCGAGCATTCCTCGCCGGAGGAATATCGTGGTGCGTCCCTTGCTCGACCTAACTCATGGCGAGCTCGTGGGCTATCTACAGGTACATGGTCAGCCGTGGCGTGAAGACGAGAGCAATGAGGATATCTCGTATCTGCGAAACTACGTGCGCCATCGGGTAATGCCAGTGGTGGCACAGCGTAATGCGAGCGTGTGCAAGACGATTGGCGCCGCCTGTGAGATCTTGGGTGACGAAGATGCGTTTCTATCCCAGCTGTCGGCACAGGCGTTTCGAAGCTGCCTGCGCAAGGAGGCGGCGGGCGCGCTAGTGCTCGATGCCAGACGCCTTGCTGCGGCCGAGGTGGTAATCGCGCGGCGCATCGTGCGACTGGCGATCAAACGCATCGATCCGGGCGCTCGTCCAGAGATGCGACATGTGGAGCGAGTCCTTTCCTGCGTTGCCGAAGGCACAGGCTCGGTCACGCTTCCGGCGGGAATTGACGCGCGCGTCGAGTTTGGCATGCTAGCGTTTAAGGCGCCGGCGGCTCGTGAGGGGCTGGTTGCGGACTGGATTACCATACCCGGTCGTTTGCCGTTGGGCGGGGGGCGCATGCTGGTCGCAGAGCCGATGGCCGTTGAGCCGGGATGCGATATCGTGCGCCGCGCCCGTGAGCTTGCGGCTGCCGGGGAAGTGACAGCTTTGGTAGACGCGGCTGCCCTGGGTTTTGCCGACAGCGATAGTGAGCGGATCCTGGCGGGCTCACGTGGCGAGATCCCTGCAGAGGCGCGATTGGCGCGCCTGTGGGTGGACGGTCCCGCACCGGGAGACGTGATGTGCCCGTTAGGAATGAGTGGCCGAAGCAAGAAGGTATCCGACTTGCTAGGCGAGGCTCGCATTCCCGTTTCCGAGCGCGCCGGCGTGCCCGTGGTGAGGACGGCGCCGGGAGGTGCCGTGGTGTGGGTCGCCGGAGTTCGCGCGGACGAACGTTTTAAATGCACGGCGGCGACGCGTGTGGCTTATCTGCTTCGCGTGGTTGACGCGGATTAGCCCCTCGCACCAGCTGTTCTGTGCGGCGTTGACGGTATTCCCGCGCTGATGGTGCGCGGGCTGGAAAATATACCCCGTGCGCTGCTAGAATGTGTAGTTCGCGTCCATACGGCGGTGTGTGGGCGATTAAGCACAAGAAAGGGTTGTCATGGCTTCTCAACATCCGGATATCGAGAAGGTTCTGTTTACGCAGGAGGATATCGACGGCATCGTTTCTCGCCTGGGCGAGGAGATCACTCGCGACTACGCGGGTAAGGATCTGGTGCTGATCGCGGTTCTGCGCGGTGCCGTTGTCTTTATGGGCGACCTGATGCGCAAGATTGAGCTACCGACCAACATCGATTTCATGGCTGTTTCGAGCTATGGCGACGGTGTGAAGTCTTCGGGCATCGTGCGTATCATTAAGGATCTGGATATCGACATCCGTGGTCGCGACGTGCTGATCGTCGAGGACATTCTGGACTCGGGCCTGACCCTCAAGTACCTGATGAAGAACCTCGAGAGCCGCAAGCCCGCTTCGCTGGAGGTCGCTGCCTTCCTGTGGAAGGACGTTGAGGACCGCACCTCGGCCATCACGCCCAAGTATGTTGGAACCCATTGCCCCGATGCCTTTGTGGTGGGCTACGGCCTCGACTATGCCGAGCGCTATCGTAACCTTCCGTATCTGGGCATTTTGAAACCGGAGGTTTATTCGTAAGATGCCCGACGACCATAACGATAACAATTCCCAGACTCCCCGGGAGCCTAAGATCCCGGGGATGCCCGGAGGCAAGAAGCCCACGCGTACGGGCTGGCTGTATTTTATTTTGGCTTGCGCGCTTCTGGGCTACGCCTTCTTTAACATGGGCTCCGGCTTTGCCAATTCCAGCAATACCGTTAAGCTCGCGACGAGCGAGATGGTGAGCGCCATCAAGCAGGATCGCGTCGAAGATCTGACCTATACGGTTCAAGACGGAAGCGTGACGGGTCATTACTGGAAGACGAAGAAGGACAAGGGCGATACGAGCGAGCTCAAGAGCTTCTCCTCGACCTATGTCGGCTCCGATTCGCTTGCCGAGCTCATGGCGGAGCACCCCGATACCAAGTACATCGTCAACACCAACGATCCCGATTTTTGGGGCGACTTGGCGATGAGTGCGCTTCCGACGATCGCCCTTATCGCCATCATGTTCTACTTTATGCGCCAGATGATGGGCGCCAACAACAGGAACATGCAGTTTGGCAAGACCAACGCCAAGACCAACGAGGCCACGCGCCCCAAGGTCAAGTTTGAAGACGTTGCCGGCGTGGACGAGGCAGTCGAGGAACTCGAGGAGATCCGTGACTTTTTGAGCGATCCGGACCGCTATCGCAAGCTGGGCGCCAAGATTCCGCGCGGCGTGTTGCTGGTGGGCCCTCCGGGCACCGGTAAAACGCTGCTGGCCAAGGCTGTAGCCGGCGAGGCGGGCGTGCCGTTCTTTAGCATCTCGGGTTCCGACTTTGTCGAGATGTTCGTGGGTGTCGGCGCCAGCCGCGTGCGTGACCTCTTTAAGGAGGCCAAGTCCCAGGCTCCGTCGATCATCTTCATCGATGAGATCGATGCTGTGGGACGTCAGCGCGGAGCTGGCTTGGGCGGCGGTCACGACGAGCGCGAGCAGACGCTCAACCAGCTGCTGGTCGAGATGGACGGTTTTGAGGAGAGCGAGTCGGTCATCCTGATCGCTGCAACCAACCGTCCTGACATCCTGGATCCGGCGTTGCTGCGCCCCGGTCGTTTTGACCGTCAGGTTACGGTTGACCGTCCGGATGTGAAGGGCCGCGAGCAGATCTTGCGCGTGCATGCCGAGAACAAGCCGATGGACGAGGACGTGAAGTTTGAGAAGCTCGCCCAGATGACCGTTGGCTTCACCGGCGCCGATCTGGCAAATCTGCTCAACGAGTCTGCGCTGCTGGCTGCCCGCCGCCATCGTTCCGTGATCTCGATGGACGAGGTCGAGGAATCGATGGAGCGCGTGATTGCCGGTCCGCAGCGCAAGGGTCGCGTGATGACCGAGGCCGAGCGCACCACGATCGCCTACCACGAGAGCGGCCATGCCCTGGTGGGTCACATCCTGGAGCACTCCGATCCGGTTCACAAGATCTCGATCGTCAGCCGCGGCCAGGCGCTGGGCTACACGCTGCAGCTTCCGCAGGAGGACCACTTCCTCAAGACCAAGAACGAGATGCTCGACGAGCTTGCCGTGTTCTTGGGCGGTCGCGTTGCCGAGGAACTCATGTGCGACGACATCACGTCGGGCGCGAGCAACGATCTGGAGCGCGCGACCAAGATGGCGCGCGAGATGGTCACGCGCCTGGGCATGAGCGAGGAGCTTGGAACGCAGGTGTTTGGTGAGGCGCAGCATCAGGTATTCCTGGGCCGCGACTACGCCGATCACCAGGATTACTCCGAGGAGACGGCGCGCCGCATCGACATCGAGGTCCAGCGCATTATGCGTGAGGCCCATCGTCGTGCGGTCGAGATTTTGGATGCCCGTCGCGACCAGCTCGATTTGATGGCCAAGGTGCTGCTTGAGCGCGAGACCGTCGAAGGCGACGCCGTGAATGCCCTGCTCGACAACGAGTGGGACGCCTACCTTGAGCGCGAGGGCGATATCCTGGCGGCCAAGGAGGAGCGCAATGCCAAGGCGGCCGGCATGCCGACCAAGAAGCGTGCGCCTCGTATGAGCGAGGAGGAGCTGGCGGCCGATGCCGCGGCATTTGCGCAGGCGGCCATGCAGGAGGATGCCGAAGCCGCATCCGATGATGCCGGCGATGACTGTGCCGTCAATGCCGGTGCCGACGCCGACGCCGACAAATAGCCTTTGTGGCGAAAGCCTCTGCGGGGAAACCTGCGGAGGCTTTTTCTTTTTGTTGATTGGGAGCAGACTTAAATGAGCGTTTTCACGCATTTAAGTCTGTCCCCAATCAACATTGCTGCGGCGCTTTGCTCGGCTAAAGCGTACAATAGCGCCTATGTGAAAGGGGAACAGATGATCAACGAAACTATGTATGCTCGCGGTGCGGAAAGCTCCATCATCCGCGAGATTTTTAGCTATGGCCTTGAGCGCAAGGCGCAGATTGGTGCGGAAAATGTATTCGATTTTTCGCTGGGTAACCCGAGCGTTCCGGCGCCCGCTGCCGTGGCGGAGTCCATTAAGAAGGCCTTGGAGCTGCCGAGTGACCAGCTGCACGGATACACGCCCGCACCGGGCCTGCCGCAGTGCCGTACCGCCGTGGCTGAGTCGCTCAACCGCCGCTTTGGTACGAGTTATGAGGGCAAGGATGTCTTTATGACCGTGGGCGCCGCGGCTTCGCTCACCTGCACGCTCAACGCCGTTACGAACCCGGGCGATGAGGTTATCGTCATTGCACCGTACTTCCCGGAGTATCGCGTGTGGATTGAGAAAGCCGGCTGTACGTGTGTTGAGGCGCTCGCCAATGAAGATACGTTCCAGCTGAGTGTGGACAACGCGCTCAAGGCGATTACCGATAAGACGACTGCCGTCATCATCGACTCGCCGAATAACCCGACCGGCGCCGTGTATACGCGCGACACGCTGACGCGACTGGCCAATGTTCTGCGCGAGGCCAACGCTCAGCGCGATCCCGAGAATCCGATTATGCTCATCTCGGATGAGCCGTACCGCGAGATCGTGTACGGTGCCGAGGTGCCTTGGGTGCCCTCGATCTACGAGCACACCATCGTGTGCTACTCGTATTCCAAGTCGCTGTCGCTGCCGGGTGAGCGCGTGGGGTGGATCTTGGTTCCCAACACCAATCCGCAGGCTGCCCGTCTGATGCCGGCTGTTGCGGGTGCTGCCCGTACGCTGGGTTTTGTATGCGCACCGGCACTCTTCCAGCGCGTAATCATCGATTGCATCGATGAGCCGAGCGATGTCGAGGCCTATGCGCGCAACCGCACCGCGCTTACCGACGCACTAGCGGAGTATGGCTACACCTATGTTGAGCCGGATGGCGCGTTCTACCTATGGGTGAAAGCGTTGGAGCCCGATGCGAATGCGTTCTGTGAGCGCGCAAAGAAGTATGAGTTGCTTGCGGTTCCCTCGGACAGCTTTGGTATGCCGGGTTGGTTCCGCCTGGGCTATTGCGTGAGCTACGAAACGATTGTCAATTCGCTACCCGCTTGGAAACAGTTGGCGGACGAGTATCGTTAAAAGTAAAGCGCTCTGCCTACAATGTTTTACGTGAAACGGGGTTTGGTGTTAAGCCGGACCCCGTTGTCATGGACGTTGTGTCTTTGGGATGGAGTGGTTTTACGACTATCGAAGGCTATGCGTACAATGAATATAAGCGACGGCCGTGCCAGATAAGGAGACCTGATGCCCTACCTGCTTTCTTGTGACATTCATACCCATACGATGTTCTCTGCGCATGCATATTCGACCATTGAGGAGAATGTGTACTGGGCGGCAGAGCGTGGTCTGCAGGTGCTCGGATCTGCCGACCATTTGAGCTCTATGGTTACGGCTTGCCCCAATGACCTGCGCAGTTACCAGTTCTTTATCAACCAGGATATCTGGCCGCGCATTTGGAGCGGCGTGCTGGTGCTGCGTGGTGCCGAGGCCGATATCGTTTCGCTGGACGGAAGCCTGTTTGGCGAGGACACTCTTGTCACGCTCGATATTGCCGGCGATTCGTACAGCCGTCAGCATTCGCTGTTCGATTTGGTTACGCGTAATTTGGATTATTTGGTTGCAAGCGTGCATAATCCGCAGATTGCCGAGGGCGCGACGCTGGCCCAGACGACCGAGATGTATATCAATGCCCTGGAGCACCCCAAGGTGTTCATGCTGGGCCACACGGGGCGTTCGGGCGTGCCGTTCGATATCGACGAGGTGCTGTTGGCAGCTAAGGCCAAGCACAAGATTATTGAGATCAACAACCATAGTCTTGAACACGGTGTCGACACTGAGCATTGGGCCGTATGCCGCAAGATCGCCGAGCGCTGCGCCGAGCTGGGCGTGGGCATTGGCGTTTCGACCGATGCGCACATTGGCATGGCAATTGGTAAGCTCGATTACGCTCGCAAGATGCTCGACGAGATTCACTTCCCGTTGGATCTGATCGTGACGCGCGATCGCGAGACGCTGCTGCGCGAGATGGCGGCAGCCGGCGTGTGCGATCTGCGCAATGGGATGTAGCGGAGTTTATAAACCAAGCGAAGGGGGCGGCCCAGGCGGGTCGCCCCCTTTCTTGTGCCGGTGGATTAGCGGCGTTCGAGGACCGCTACGGTTTCGGTGTGGTCGGTGTGAGGGAACATGTCGACGGGCGTGATCTTGAGCAGGCGATAGCCTCCGTCGAGGAGCTGATGCAGGTCGCGCTCTTGAGTCACGGGGTTGCAGCTGATATAGGTGATGCGGCGCGGCTTAAGCGCGCAGGCAGCTTCGAGGAACTCGGGGGTAGAGCCGGCGCGCGGCGGATCGATGGAAAGGACATCGACCCGCTCGTTGTTATCGGCGGCATCCAGGATGTAATCGGTGGCATCGTCGGCCATAAACCAAGCGCTGCGGGTGAGGCCGTTGAGCTCGGCATTACGACGTGCGTCGGCAATGCCGGCGTGGTTGCGCTCCACGCCAAGCAGCATAATACCGACGCCCTTGTCCTGGGCGGCTTTGGCTGCGCACAGGCCGATAGTTCCACTACCGCAATAGGCATCCATGAGTACGTCGCCCTGCTGCAGGTCCATGCCGTCAATCGCGAGCTGATAGAGCAGCTCGGTCTGCTGCGGGTTGGTCTGGTAGAACGCGGTGGGGGAGATATCGAACTCGCAGCCGAGCAGCTGGTCGCGCATGCACTCGGCGCCATATACAATGCGGGTTTCCTCGCCGAGGATGGCGTTGCCGGGACGTCCGTTGATGTTTTGGGCGACGGTGACGATGTGCGGATTGAGTGCGGCGACAGCCTCAAAGAACTCCTGCGCATGCGGCAAGTCGCGCTGAGCGGTCACGAGCGTAACCATGACCTGGTCGGTACGCCAACCGCAGCGGACGACGGCATAGCGAAGCAAACCAAGATGCTTGTCCTCATTAAAGGCGGGAATATGCAGCCGCTCAGCTTCGCGTGCGATGCCGTTGAGAATCTGACGGGCGCCCGGTGCCTCGACGGGGCATTCGGGTACGGCAACGATCTTGTGCGTGCCGCGCTCAAAGAAACCGCAACGGACAGCGCCCTCCTTACCGGGAGCAAAGGGAGTGGCGGCCTTATGGCGAAAACCGCGCGGCGCAGGATATTTGCCCGGGTCGCCCAGGGTGACTCCCATACCGCGAATAGGATCTACAGCAATGTCTTCACGCTCACAAAGCGAAGCAAAAAGCTCCTCCATAGCAGCCTGCTTGGCGGCGAGCTGCTTCTTATAAGGACGATTGAGCGCTGTACACCCACCGCAAGCTTTCATGATGGAACAAGGAGACTTGGGATCAACGGCCTTGCGCGCAGACGGAGCCGGATTCTTATACGGGCGCTTGGAGCGAGTCTGAGATGCCTTATCCTCGTTCCGACGAGAGCCGGGACGCTTGGCCTTAGCCTTGCCCTTGGCCGACTTACCCTTCGCGTCCTGAGACGACTTGGATTTCTGAGAAGATTTTTTCTCCTCTGACCCCTCAGCCGCCTCGATCAAAGCACGACGAGCCTTACGCTTCGCACGAGATTCTGCCATGAATTAACCCCACTAATTTACAAATTGAAAGCTGAAAGCATTGTACCGTGCCAAGCTAGCGGACGATATACAAGCGCCTATTTCATGTCAGTGATAAGTCCAACGATGTTTGCCCGGCGTGGGCGGGGAGCGGCGCGTAATTAAGTTTATCGCGAGTTCCGCACGCAAAGGAAAGCACTTAATGTGCTTTCCGTCTTGCGCAGGACTGTAGAGCAGGAAACTTAATTACGCGCCGCTCCCCGCCCACGCCGGGCAAACCCTCCCTTGTACTCCATCTCACTAAAGTGTATGATTCTGGACGTTACACGAATCACTTTACTTAACTAAAGTGCCATCAAGGGGGGATACCATGAACACCGATATGTCTCGTCGTCAGTTTGTTGGTCTAGCCGGCTCGCTCGCTACGGTGCTTGGCCTTGGTCTTGTCGGTTGCGGCGGTGGTGCCGGCAAGGGCTCCGCTGCTGGCTCTGCCGCGGCCAAGGATGTGAAGGGCGCTGCGGAGTCCAAGAAGCTCGTGGTGGGCTTTGATAAGTCCTATCCTCCGTACGGCTTTGTGGGCGACGATGGCGAGTACACCGGCTTTGATCTCGATCTGGCCAAGGCTGTTGCCGATAAGCAGGGCTGGGAGGTCAAATACGAGGCCATCGACTGGGATGCCAAGGATACGCTGCTCAACTCGGGCGCCATCAACTGTATCTGGAACGGCTTTACCATGGAGGGCCGTGAGGACGACTACACGTTCTCCGAGCCGTACATGCTCAACGAGCAGGTGCTGGTGGTCAAGAAGGATGCGGGCATCAAGGGCTGGGACGATCTTGCCGGCAAGACTGTGATTACCCAGACTGATTCCGCTGCGCAGGACGTGCTTGAGGGTGACCAGAAGGATCTGGCAGCGACGTTTGCCACGCTCGACACGATCGGCGAGTACAACACGGCCTTTATGCAGCTCGAGAGCGGCGCGGTCGATGCCGTGGCGTGCGACCTTTCGATTGCCCAGTATCAGCTTGCCGCCAAGCCCGATGCCTATACGCAGCTTGATGAGCCGCTGTCCAGCGAGCACTACGCCGTTGGCTTTAAGAAGGGCGACACCAAGTCGGCCGATGCTGTAGCCGAGTCGCTCAAGGCGCTCTACGAGGACGGCACGGTCAAGGACCTCTGCGATAAATATTCAAGCTATGGTTTGTCTTTCGATAATTGGGTGCTCAAGTAATGTCTATTCAGGTCATGATGCAGATGCTTGGCCAGGGGTTCTTGGTCAGTTTGCAGCTGTTTGTGTTGACGCTGCTCGGGTCGATTCCGCTGGGAATTCCCGTGGCGTTTATGCGCATGAGCAAAATCGCGCCGCTTCGCTGGATTGCGCGCATCTATATCTCGGTCATGCGCGGCACGCCGCTCATGCTGCAGATGTTTGCCATCTACTTTGCCCCGTATTACGTGTTTGGCATTTCGCTCACGCCCGATTCCAAGTGGACGGCGTGCGTCGTGGCGTTCATCATCAACTACGCCGGTTACTTTGCCGAGATCTATCGCTCGGGCTTGCAGTCCATTCCGCGCGGTCAATACGAGGCTGCCGAGGTGCTGGGCTATTCGCGCGTGCAGACGTTTCTGTATATCGTGATGCCGCAGGTCGCCAAGCGTATTCTGCCGGCGATGGGCAACGAGATCATCACGCTGGTCAAGGACACGTCGCTGGCGTTTGCCATTGGCGTGGGTGAGATGTTCTCGACGGCCAAGGCGCTGGTCGCCTCGCAGGTGAGCATGGTGCCGTTTGCGATTGCGGCGCTGATTTACTGGGTCTTTAATTTCGTTGTCGAGATGCTGCTGGGCGCCGCCGAGAAAAAATTGGATTACTACCATGATTAATTCGGTAATGAATATATCGAACGCTCGCAAGGCGTTTGGCGGCAATGAGGTGCTCAAGGATATCTCGCTCGAGGTAAAGCGTGGAGAGGTCGTGGCGATTATCGGGCCTTCGGGTGGCGGCAAGTCCACGCTGCTGCGGTGTGCCACGCTGCTCGAGACGCTCGACGGAGGCTCGCTCTTGTTTGGCGACCTTGCCGTTGCGACGGATGCGGGTTCGGGCGCGGTCTATGCGAAGGGCGATGTGCCCAGGCAGGCGCGCTCGCGATTTGGCCTGGTGTTTCAGAACTACAATCTGTTCCCGCACTATACCGTGATGAAAAACATCACCGATGCGCCGATCCGCGTTCTTAAGCGCCCGCGCGAGCAGGCGGAAGCTCGTGCGCATGAATTGATTGCTCAGATGGGGCTTGTGGGCAACGAGAACAAGGTTCCGTGTGAGCTTTCGGGCGGTCAGCAACAGCGCGTGAGTATCGCCCGCGCCTTGGTGCTCGACCCGGAAATCTTGTTCTTTGACGAGCCGACCTCGGCGCTCGATCCCGAGCTAACGGCCGAGGTGCTGCGTGTCATTAAAGACCTTGCCGCGCAGAATATGACGATGGTGATCGTGACCCACGCGATGCAGTTTGCGCGCGATGTTGCCGATCGCGTGGTCTTTATGGATGGCGGCCGCATTGTCGAGGAGGGTCCGGCCGAGCAGGTTATCGACCATCCGCGCGAGCAGCGCACGCGTGAGTTTTTGAGCCGTATCGAGGGATAGGCTCAGGTATTTGCTCAACTATTAATTGAGGCGAAGCCGCCGCAGGTCTTACGGTCTGTGGCGGCTTTTTGTTTGCATCGGCGGGGTTCAATAATCGCCTCACAAGCTTGTCTCTTCCTCTCGCCGCCTGTATTCATACGTGTGCCGAAAGGTGTGCATGGACGGTCGCCCGTGAGGGTAGGGTGGTGGCATAGGACATTTGGAGGGTGAGTCGGCTCGGCTGCCGACCATGCTGCTCCCGGGATGGCACCGACCGCGAACTCTCCCCGTTGGCGTCGCGCAATGCGCGCGGCCCTGCAAGGAGGTCATCATGGGTGCTCCCAAGACCGGCAATGTAAGGAACGTGGTGCTCGTAGGCCAAGGCGGGGTGGGCAAGACTTCACTCGCCGAGGCCATGCTCCACCTTTCTGGCAAGACCGCCCGCCTGGGCGGCCACGACGGCACCAAGCCCACGCTCGACTATGACCCCGAAGAGGTCAAGCGTGCATTTTCCATCTCGACGACCATTGCACCGATCGACTGGAAGGGCGCGCGCATCAATGTGCTCGATGCCCCGTGTTACCCCGATTTTATCGGCGACGCCTTTGCCGCGATGAGCGTCTGCGAGACGGCCCTGTTTGTGGTCGACGCCGAGGCCGGCCCGCAGCCTACGACGGTTAAGCTCTGGTATGCCGCCGAGGACCTGCGCTTGGCGCGTGCGGTGTTCGTAAACCGCCTGTCGCGCTCCGAGGCCAGCTTTGCGACCACGATGGACCTGCTGCAGGAGCGCTTTGGCACGCGACTGGGCGCCGTGACCCTTCCCTGGGGCGAGGGCGAGGACTTTGATGGCATCATCGACCTGGTGCGCATGAAGGCGCGCCATTGCAACGGCGCCGAAGCCGTTGAGTCGGAGATTCCCGAGGAGTATCGTGCCCAGGCCGAGGAGGCCCATGACCATCTGTGCGAGCTGGTGGCCGAGGCTGACGACGAACTGATGATGAAGTACTTGGAAGGCGAGGAGACGCTGACGCAGGAGGAGCTTGAGGGCTTGCTGTCGAAGGCGATTGCCGAGCGCATCTTTGTGCCGGTCTTTGCGGGCGATTGCATTAAGGAGCAGGGCGTCAACTCGCTGATGGACGACATCGCCACGTACTTCCCGGCGCCGACGGACTACGGCGAGATGCCGCTCATCGACGGTGATTCGCTCAAGATTTCGAGCGACGATGACCGTCCGGTGGCGTTTGTGTTTAAGACGCTGGCCGATCCGCAGCAGGGTCGCATCAGCTTTATCAAGGTGCTGACGGGTACGCTTGAGCCGGGTCTTGAGCTGATCAACGCGCGTACCCGCAAGAGCGATCGTCTGGCCCACCTGTATGTGATGTGCGGCCGCGACATGACCGAGGTCGGTCACGCCTATGCCGGCGACATCATCGTGGCGCCCAAGCTGGCGGCCGAGACGGGCGATACGCTCTCGATTACCGGCAAGGTCGAGGCTGCGGCGTTTAAGTTCCCCAACTCGCAGTACCGCATTGCCATCGAGGCCGAGAACCGTGGCGACGAAGAGAAGCTCTATACGTTTATCGAGAAGGCGTGCAAGGCTGATCCGACCATGAGCATCGATCGTGACGAGGAGACGGGCCAGACTATCATCTCCGCCGTTGGTGAGGCGCAGGTTTCGGTGCTGCTCAACCGTTTGGAGGATCGCACCAAGGTCGTGGCCAAGAGCGTGCCGATCCGCATTCCGTATCGCGAGACCATCCGCCGCACGGCGAGCGCCCAGGGTCGCCACAAGAAGCAGACCGGTGGCGCCGGTCAGTACGGCGACTGCTGGCTGCGCGTGGAGCCGCTTATTGGGCCCGACGGCACGAGCGACGGCTACGAGTTTGTGGATGAGGTCGTGGGCGGCCGCATTCCGCGCTCGCTGATCCCCGCCGTGGACAAGGGTGTCCAGGAGACCATGAAGGACGGCATCATTGCCGGCTACCCGCTCACGGGCATTCGCGTGGCTGTGTACGACGGCTCGTATCACAGCGTCGACTCCAACGAGATGGCGTTCCGCGCGGCGGCTCGCATCGGCCTGCGCAAGGCATGCGCCGATGCCGACCCGGTGGTGCTGGAGCCCATCGAGGAAATCACGGTGACTATTCCCGAGAGCTACGCCGGCGCCGTGATGGGTGACATCTCGGCATCGCGCGGTCGCGTGACGGGCATGGAGACCGATGAACGCGGCGACACCGTGGTCATCGCCCAGGCACCTCTCGCCGAGCTGACGGATTACTCGACGCGCCTGCGCTCTATCACGCGCGGCACGGGTGACTTTACCATGAAGCCCGCTGGCTATGAGCAGGTTCCCTATGACGTTCAGGCCAAGCTGGTCGAGCGCTATGAGGAGGGCCGCGCCAAGTAGCGTGTGGCGTTGCCTGCAATGTGGACGCTGACGAAAAGGCCGCCCTGGGTAATCCAGGGCGGCCTTTTTTGATCCCATGGGGACGGAGGAAAACGAATCATTTTTGGGTTACGGGCGGTGCGGTCGGCACTAGTCTCCGGATGCCTGGTTGCGGCCGGTGGCGTAGTCGATCTGCACGTGCGGCTGCAGGTTGTAGCAGTACACGTGGAAGCAGAGGGTCTTGCCGTGGTCCTCGACCGATTGCGCCTCAAGGCGCACGCCGCGGCAGACAAGCTCCTCTTCGTTATACATGGGCGTGACGCGATAGAGCACGTGGTTGCCCGTATCGCGAATATAGTTGAGAATCTGCTCTTCAAACGGCAGCATACCCGTCTCGTTGAGATAACGCGTGCCGGTGAGGAGATTCTTGCGATTGGCGTTCTCGCCGCAGAGTGACCAGGCGATAAGGTGGCAGCGGTTGTAGAGGCTCTGGCCCGGAATAAAGTCGTAGCGCTGCTGGTGCCAACCGGCAGGATGGATACGCGAGATATCGCCGCGCTTGCATTGACCGAGTGACTCGGGGCCCACGCAGGCGAGCGCCTTGCGAGTGCGGCCCAGGCTGTCGAGCTTGGAGAATTTCTTAAAGCAGCCCTCTTCGGTGGCGCGATCGTATTCATCGAGTGTGAATGATGGCGTGCCGAGCGGGTGCATGCTGTCGGCGCGAAGGGCAACGTAGGGGTTGCCGGCGTAGTCGGGAATGCTGCTGAGGTATACGCCGCGGGCGCGGTCAAGATCGGGGTTTTCGACCTCGTCGATGGGGGCGGCGGCGCTGTCCGCGGAAGCGTCGTCATCGGTGTCGGGTGCGGCGGAATCGGAGCCATCGCCAGAGTCCTGGCTGTTTTGAGGGTCCGGGGAGCTCGCCGTTCCCGATTCGAGCCGAGCGACCAGGTCTGCCTCGTCGTCGGTGCGGCTGGGACTCTCGTTTTGTTTTTCGGCCAGAGCCGCCGCCTGCTCATCGCTTTGCGGCGACAGTAACTTGGGCGCTCCGTCGAGCGATCCCGTAAACAGCGCAAACCCGAGCACCACGGCGGTGCCGATGGAAAGTACTTGCTTGTAGGCGGACTTGCGCGACATGGAGGCTCCTGGATGGACGGTTGGGAATCTACCAGTCTAGCAGGAGCCGGCAAGGGCCGTTCTGTCGAACAAATACTTAAGATTTGAGACAAACGCTACTGATTCATTTGTCCCGCGGTCTAGATCGAGGTGGAGTCGAGCCAGTTGAGCTTGCACTCGAGAATGCGCTGCTCGCCGGGTTCGCTGCTTCCGTCAAGTAGGGCGAGCAGCATCTCGGCTGCTTCGCGACCTTCTTGGTCGACGGGCTCGATGATGGTGGAGACGGTCGGTGTGGTGAGATTAGTCCAGTCTTCGCAGTTGAGTCCCAAAAGGCCGATTTGCTGCGGAAGCAGATGGGCCATTGGCTGGAGGGCCTTGTAGACACGGGGAAGTGCCCACTGATTTTGCACGAAGATAAGGGTTCGCTTGGCGGGGTTGAACTTGAATTTAAAGTATTCAGTGAGCTCGTTGATTGACGGCTTGTTGTGATCGATGGGAATCGCTTTGTAGAGCTGCCCGTTCGCTGCCAGCGCCTCGGCATACCCCTGAAAACGCTCCATGCGGGTGCGCATTTCGGTCATGTTGGCGGCAATGGAAAAGAAATCTTCGTAGCCGGCGTCGAGGAGTGCCTGTGTGGCGTTGTACACGCCGTCGTAAAGGTTGGTTTTGATCCAGCTGGTACCTGGGCTATAGATGGCCGCATCGAAAAAGACGACCGGCTTGCCGGCGCGTCTAATGCGGTCATGCACGGCTTTGAAGTTTGCCGTGGGCTGGATGATAAAGCCATCGACGCCCAGCGAGAGCATCTTGTCGACGTACATGAGCTCGGTCTCGGGGTTAAAGTTGCTCGTGCAAACGACCGTCTGGTAGCCCGCGGGGAGCATGACCTGCTCCATGCCATTGAGAACGAGCCCCGCCCATTTGTTGGTGTTATCCAAAATGATGATGGCAATGACGTGGGTTTGCTTGCCGGTGAGCGTCTGCGCTTGGGCGTTGGGAACGTATCCGAGTTCCTTAATGACGCGCGCGATTTTGTTCTGCGTCTTCTCGCTAAGCTTTTCTCGTTTGTCGTTGAGGTAATACGAGACGCTTGCCGTCGAGGTTCCCGCCTCTCGAGCGACGTCTGCGATCGTAACGCGCTGTTTTGCCACAGCGACTCCTTCCGACAGATGAGCATTTTCCAACATGATGACTTTGAGTCTTGGTGAAGGATACGCTTCGGTGAGCGGCTTTTTCCTTTCATATGAGTATGCAACAAATGCGGCATACGGGTGGGGTCGAAATTTGTGACCGGCATGCGCATCTGCCGTCTACCGAGAAAATCAAATACTTCTTGACTTTTGAAATCGAGGGCAAAATCGCAGGATTCATTTTTGGTTAAACGCATAACTAAATCGCATAACCAACGCTCTGACCTGCGCGTTTACCGAAATAAGCTGGCATTAAGAAAAACGAGCACCTATATTGTTCTTGTCGAAAAGACAGCAAGTCCAAACGGCAGGGGATGCTCCGGAGGCCTCCGCAAACGGTGTCTTGCGCACGCAACTCTATGAAAAGAGGGAAGCAATGAAGATCGTAGGCGTTGCCGCCTGTACTGTGGGTATCGCCCACACGTATATGGCCCAGAAGGCGATTCAGGATGAATGCGCCGCCCGTGGCATCGAGTGCAAGGTCGAGGCTCAGGGTGGCCTGGGTATCGAGAATGAGCTCACGCAGGAAGACGTGGACTCCGCCGACCTGGTCCTGGAGTCCGTCGACGTGGGTGTCGAGAACGAGGACCGTTTTGAGCAGAAGATGGCCGAGGGCAAGTTCCTGAAGGTCGGCACCTCTGATGTAATCGCCGATCCGGTAAAGATCATCGACCAGGCCATTGAGATCATCAAGGCGACGGGTGGCGCCGTTGACGCGCCCAAGGCCGAGGCCAAGGCAGAGAAGAAGGCCGTCTCCGCTGCCCCGCAGGCCCCGACACCGGCGTCCAAGCAGTCTATCTTTGCCGATCCTGGCAAGACGCTGCTCAATGCATTCAATACCGGCGTTTCCTATTTTATCCCCATCGTCGTTATCGGCGGCGTGTTTCTTGCCTTCTCGCTGGCATCCGGTACCGCCGGCGCCAACGGCATGGAGGTTACGAACCCGCTGATGGTGAGCCTTAACACCATCGGCATGGCCGGCATCTCCATGATGATCCCGGTGCTTGCGGCATACATCTCCTACTCGATGGCCGGCAAGCCCGCGCTCGCCCCCGGTTTTGTCCTGGGCTACCTGGTCAATAACGCAGTCGTTACCCCTAACGGCAACAGCGTTTCGACCGGCTTCTTGGGCGCCATGATCATGGCGGTCATCTGCGGCTACTTTGTCCGCTGGATGAAGACCTGGAAGGTCAACAACACCATCCAGACCATCATGCCCATCCTGATCATCCCGATTCTGACCTCGCTTGTCCTGGGCATGGCCTATATCTACATCCTGGCCACGCCGCTTGGCTTTGTGATGGACTGGCTCACCGGCGTGCTCGGCAGCCTGCAGGGCGGTTCCGCAGTTGTCCTGGGTCTGGTCATTGGCGTTATGACCGCCTTCGATATGGGTGGCCCCATCAACAAGACCGCCTCGACCTTCACCATGGCCATCATGGCCTCCGGTATCTACGGTCCTAACGGTATGTTCCGCGTCGCCGTCGCCGTTCCCCCGATCGCCTGTGGCCTCGCTGCGCTCATCGCCAAGAACAAGTTCGATGACGCTGACCGCCAGATGGGCATCTCCGCGCTGTTCATGGGCTGCATCGGTATTACCGAGGGCGCTATCCCCTTCGCGGTCAAGGACCTCGGTCACACCCTGCCCGGCATTTGCATCGGCTCTGCCGTGGGTGCGGCACTTGCCGCCTTCCAGGGCATCGACTGCTACGTCCCGCACGGTGGCTTTATCGTCGCCCTTGCCACCAACAACGTCGCGCTGTTCTGCCTGGACATCGTGATTGGCGCCGTGGTCGCCGCTGCAATCCTGATTGCCATGAAGCCCACGCTCGATAAGCAGGCCAAGTAAACCTTTAAGGACTCCGGTTGTGCGGAGGGATGGATTTGACTCCGCACAACCGCCCCTACACAACAAAATCCATCCGTACTGATAGGGCCCACATCTGGGTCCCAGGGAACTTTTGTCAAAAATCCTCTGGAGAAGGAGAACAAAATGTCCAACCTCACCATCCGTCAGGCCGTTCAGGGCATGCTCAAGCTGCAGGATAGCGGCGATCACGCAACCATGGTCGGCATTGGCCCCATGAGCCCCAACCTGATTCAGGCCGTGTTCGAGCTTGCCAAGGACGAGGATTTCCCGCCCATGTTTATCGCCAGCCGCAACCAGGTCGATATGGACGAGATGGGCGCCGGCTACGTCAACGGTTGGGACCAGACGCGCTTTGCCGCCGACATCAAGAAGGTTGCCGACGAGGTGGGTTACACCGGTCCGTACTACCTGTGCCGCGATCACGGCGGTCCGTGGCAGCGCGACGAGGAGCGTAACGCCCACCTGCCCGAGGACGAGGCCATGGAGCTCGCCCGCAAGTCCTTCGTCGCCGACATGGAGGCGGGCTTTGACCTGCTGATGGTCGACCCCACCAAGGACCCCTATCAGATCGGCAAGGTTATTCCGCTCGACGTGGTGCTTCGCCGCACGATCGATCTTATCGACTACCTTGAGCAGTACCGTCGCGAGCATAACCTGCCCGAGGTCGCCTATGAGGTCGGTACCGAGGAGACCAATGGCGGCTTGACCTCTACCGATAAGTACGAGGAGTTCATTTCTCAGCTGCAGCCCGAGCTCGAGAAGCGCGGCTGCCCCATGCCCACCTTTATCGTCGGCCAGACCGGCACCCTTACCCGCTGGACGGAGCAGGTCGGTCACTACAACTTCAAGAACGCCCGCGAGCTTGCCGATATGGCCAAGCGCTATGGCGTGGGCCTGAAGGAGCACAACGCCGACTATCTGGACGACGCGACGCTGCTCGAGCACATCCCGGCACACGTGACCGCCTCCAACGTCGCTCCGCAGTATGGCACCGAGGAGACCCGCGCCTACCTCAAGCTCTGCGCCACCGAGCAGATCCTGGTCGACAACGGTCTGTGCGATGACCCCTCCGACCTGTATCACACGCTGCTGGTCAAGGCTATCAAGACCGAGCGCTGGCGCAAGTGGATGACTGGCGACGACGTCAACCTGCAGGTCGATGACATCCTTGCCGACGATGAGCTCAGCCTGAAGATCCTGGATGTCTCCGGCCACTATGCGTTCAACGATCCCGAGGTCAAGGAGCAGGTCGAGAAGCTCTATCGCAACCTCGCTGCCCAGGACATCGACGGCAAGCGCTTTGTGATCGAGCACATCAAGCGCCCGATCAAGCAGTACGTCGTCGGTCTTAACCTCAAGGGCGTCACGAGCCGCATCGAGAAGGCTCTCGAGGACTAAGTAGCTTTTCCTACACGACGCCGGGCCTGGGGCATGTCCCAGCCGCAGGCCCGGCACATAGGACAAAGGGACATCCCCTTTGTCCTATTTTTTGAGTTTTGGATTCCTTCGAAGGAGTTTGCACCATGAAGTTCTTTATCGATACTGCCAATCTGGACGAGATCGCCGAGGCCAAGAGCTGGGGCTGCCTGGCCGGTGTTACCACCAACCCGTCCCTGTACGCCAAGACCGGCGGCAAGCTTGCCGACTTTGAGCCGCATATGCTCAAGATTGCCGAGCTCTGCGAGGGCCTGCCCGTTTCCGCCGAGTCTACCGCTACCACTGCCGAGGGTATGATCGAGGAGGGCAAGCGCCTTGCCGCCCTCGCCCCCAACATCGTGGTCAAGCTTCCCGTGTGCGAGGCCGGCCTTGCCGCCTGCCGTGCACTGGCCGATGCTGGCGTGCGCGTCAACATGACGCTCGTCTTCTCGCCGACGCAGGCCCTTATGGCCGCCAATGCCGGTGCTCGCTACATCAGCCCGTTTGTCGGTCGTTTCGATGACATCGCCGAGGACGGTATCTCGCAGCTCGACAACGTCGTGACCTGCATTAAGAACTACGACTGGACGGGCAAGAACGTCGACGACACCGTCGAGATCATCACCGCCTCGGTTCGTACGCCCAACCACGTGACCCAGGCCGCGCTACTCGGTGCCGATATTGCGACCGTGCCCATGGCCGCTCTCAAGAAGTGCCTGCATCATCCGCTGACCGACCAGGGCCTCGCCTCTTTTGAGGCTGACTGGCAGAAGGTCGTCGCTCAGGCTTAACGAGTGGATTGCCCCGGCATCGCGTCATCCGGTGCCGGGGTTGTTCTCAAGAGAGGAATTCGTATGACCAACCAGGAGCTGGCGAAGGTCGCCAATGAGGTCAGGAAGGGTGTCGTGACTGCGGTTCACGCGGCCAAGTCGGGACACCCGGGTGGATCGCTCGGTGCTGCCGACATCATGACGTATCTGTACTTTGAGGAAATGAATATCGATCCTGCCGACCCTCACAAGGCCGATCGCGATCGCTTTGTGCTCTCCAAGGGTCACGCGGCGCCGGGCCTGTATTCGGTGTTGGCAAATCGCGGCTATTTTCCCGTCGAAGAGCTCGAGACGCTCCGTCATATTGGCAGCCGACTGCAGGGCCATCCCAACATGAACGACGCCCCTGGCATCGATATGTCCACCGGATCGCTCGGTCAGGGCATCTCTGCTGCAGTTGGAATGGCGCTTGCCGCTAAGCACTGGGGCGACGGCTACCGTGTCTACACGTTGCTGGGCGACGGTGAGTGCGAGGAAGGCCAGGTGTGGGAGGCGGCCATGTTCGCCGGCAACCATGCGCTCGACAATCTTGTTGCCGTCGTCGACCACAACGGCTTGCAGATTGACGGCACGATCGATGAAGTCAACTCGGCCATGCCGCTCGCTGACAAGTTCCGCGCCTTTAAGTGGCATGTGATCGAGCTCGCCGACGGTAACGACATGGCGCAGATTGCCGCCGTCTTTGCCGAGGCCCGCAAAGTGAGCGACTCGCCCGTGGCCATTATCGCCGAGACGGTGAAGGGCAAGGGCGTCTCCTTTATGGAAAACCAGGTGGGCTGGCACGGCAAGGCACCCAACGATGAACAGTTTGAGCAGGCCATGGCCGAGCTCGCAGCAGCAGGGGAGGAGCTCTAATGGCAGACGTCAAGAAAGTCGCCACGCGCGTTAGCTATGGCGAGGCACTTGTCGAGCTGGGCAATGAGCGCGATGACTTTGTGGTTCTCGATGCCGACCTGGCCGCCGCCACGCAGACCGGTAAGTTTAAGGCTGCGCACCCTGAGCGCTTCTACGACGCCGGCATTGCCGAGAGCAACCTGATGGGTCTTGCCGCCGGCATCGCGACCACGGGCCGCGTTGCTTTTGCGAGCACCTTTGCGATGTTTGCCGCCGGTCGCGCCTACGAGCAGGTCCGCAATTCCATCGGCTACCCGCACCTCAACGTCAAGATTGGCGCTACTCATGCCGGCATTTCGGTGGGCGAGGACGGCGCCACGCACCAGTGCTGCGAGGATATCGCACTCATGCGCACGATTCCGGGTATGACGGTGGTCGTTCCCGCCGACGACGTCGAGGCTCGTGCCTGTGTGCGCGCCGCCTATGAGTTTGAGGGCCCGGTTTACATGCGCTTCGGCCGCCTGGCAACACCGGTCATCAACGACTGCGAGGACTATGAGTTCAAGATTGGTCGCGGCGTGGTCGTGCGCGAGGGGTCCGATGTGACCATCATCGCTTGTGGCCTTATGGTCGCCGAGGCGCTTGAGGCTGCCGAGGCGCTCGCTGCCGATGGCATCGATGCCGAGGTCATCAACATGCATACGATCAAGCCGCTCGACGAACGCCTGGTTGTAGCCAGCGCCAAGAAGACCGGTCGCGTGGTCACTGCCGAGGAGCATTCGATTATCGGCGGTCTTGGCGAGGCCGTTGCCTCGGTGCTAGCGGAGCAGTATCCGGTGCCGATGCGTCGCGTCGGCGTGCGCGATGTGTATGGCGAGTCCGGCCCTGCGGTCGATTTGCTGCACAAGTACGGTTTGGACGCCGACGGCATCGAAGCTGCGGTCAGGTCTGTGTTGTAAGGAAGGTTTCCATGGGATTTGTATCTGCCAACCAAGTGACGATAGGGTATACCGCCGCCTCGCGCGAGGATGCCCTGCATTATTTGTCCGATCAGGCCGTCGAGCTCGGCTTTGCTGACGACGCATCTGCCGTAGAGACTGCCTTCATGGCTCGCGAGAACGAGGCCGAGACTGGCCTTGTCGCCGGTTTTGCCGTTCCACATGCCAAAAGCGATGTTATCCACACGCCGGGCGTTGCCGTGCTTAAGCTGGTCGAGCCCGTTGAATGGCCGAGCTTCGATGGTGTGCCCGTCGATGTTGCGCTCGCGCTGTACGTGCCTGCCGGCGAGGCAGGAACCACGCACCTGCGCTTGCTCTCCAAGGCTGCCGTGATGCTGATGGACGCCGGCTTCCGTGACAAGGTGCGCGCGAGCACCGATCCCGTTGAGATTGCGGAGCTCATCAATAGCGGACTCGAAGACTAGAACGGTCATCCCGTTCAATCAATTGATCCTTCTCCAAGGAAAAGGGCCGCGACGCCGTATGGGTGTCACGGCCCTGTTCGCGTTTCCCAAGATAAAACCTGCCGAAATAAACCTGTCCCTTTTTGGCAGGTTAATCGGGGACTATTTCACCGCAACTTAGGGCACGGTTAGGAAGTGTGCACCTTAAAGAGTGGAGCCCATGATTAGAGAGGTCGCGCTCATCTCGCTAAATGTCTCTCTAAAGAGAAGGTTGGTTAGAGAGATAGCATTAGGCAATCTAGCAGCGAATTCGATACATCTCTCTTAATGTCTCTCTAAAACAAGGCGCTCATCTCTCTAAAGTTAGAGAGATGAGCGCCTTGTTTTAGAGAGACGGAATGCCAAAATTCGTCCGTCAGCTACCATCTGCCAAAAATGACGGATAAAGGGCTCATCGAAGTAATGGGTTCATCGACGAGTCGTAACCGCCGATATCGGAAGAAGTAGATGCAGCCGGGTCGCCTCTCTAGTGTCTCTCGAGGCCAGATGGGTGCTGGAGGGGCGATTGTCTCGCGATATTTCCCCAGATAAAACCTGCCAAAATAAACCTGTCCCTTTTTGGTAGGTCAGTTAACGCAGTCCAGGTTGAGCATATGCGAGCGAGCAGGCTCCGGGTGCGGTAAGGTGACGTGAAACAAGCGGGCGCTGACCTTTTGGTCGCGCCCGTGAAGTTGAACGTCAGATTGCCGTGCCCGGGGCCTGCGCAGCGCCGAGCAGTTACGCCGTTTGTAAAACGGCGTAACCTAAAGGTTCATGTTGCCGTGGATGTAGGGGGTGACCTCAGGGGAGATATGGTCGCAGCCCAGTTCGCGCAGCGCGGACTCGATAACGGCGGGCAGCGGGGTTTTGCCCTCGGCATCGACGGCGTTGCCACCGAGGGCAGCAATCTTGGCGACATCTGCGGGTGCGGCCTCGATATGCATGCAGCCGCCGATCAAGCGCGCGCGTACCTGTGCCAGATCAAGATCGTGCAGGTAATCCTCGCAGGCGCGGATTAAATCGACCTTCTCGCGCGTAAGCTCCTCGCCCGTGGGGACGCGGGTGGCAAGACATGCTCCCGCCGGCAGGTTCCAAACGGGATAGCCCCATGCGCGCAGCAGCTCGCGCTCTTCGTCCTTGGTAAAGCCGACCTCCATAAGGGGTGAGCGTACGCCGAGCTCTTCTGCCGCACGCATGCCGGGGCGGTAGTCACCGCGATCGCTTGCATTACTGCCATCGATGACGGTGGGAAAGCCGAGCGACTTGGCGTGGTTGACGATGGCGGTAAAGCCGGCGTGCTTGCAGTGGTAGCAGCGATTAGCATCGTTGCAGGCTACTTGGGGGAGCTGCAGCTGATCGACCGAAAGATTGAGCACGGGGAGCTTAAAATGCGCCCCTTCATTGGCTTGTCCATCAACGGACTGCTCAAACGAAGCCTGCTCGGGCGTGCCGATGAGCGGCGTGGTGAGATGGACGAGGAGGGTATTGGTAGGCATGATGCGGGCGCATACGGCGGCCAAAAAGCTGCTGTCAACGCCGCCGGAAAACCCGATAGCCACGCGCCCGTATGCCAAAAGCAGCTGTTCGAGCGCCGATAGCTTGTCTTGAAGCTCCTCTGCGGGTGCCGTGGTGTCTAAAATCATGAAACGTTCCTTATCGTTGAGTACTCGATCGAAAACTATAATCCTAATGCGTTACTTGCCATAAGACTTCTATCTGTGTAACGAAAGTGCAATATGGCATATACGTTATATACAAGTTGCCAAATGCGGTAGAGTTGCAGCAACGCGACAGCGAGAGTCGATGGGGGACCGATATGATCAAGGCTGTTATTTTTGACATGGATGGAACGCTGGTCGATACCGAGCGTTTGGGGATTAAGGCCTGGAAGGCAGGCGCCGCTGAGCTGGGGCTCGCGATTGATGAAGCGCTGATCCATCAGTTTATCGGCCGCACGCTGCCCGATGTCATGGACATCCTTGATGAGCATTACGGCAGCCACGAAACCACCGAGGCGGTCTATGTCCGCCACAAGGAGATTCGCGACGAGATGGTCAAGACCGAACTGGAACTTAAGGCCGGCGCCGCCGAGTGCCTAGACGAGCTGCTGGCTGCAGGCTATCACGTTGGTCTAGCGACGTCGTCGCGCCTCGTTACGGCCGAGCGCAACCTTAAGATGGTTGGCCTCTTTGACAAGTTTGAAACGGTAACGTGTGGCGAGGACGTCGTGCACGGCAAGCCCGACCCCGAGATGTATCTGCTCGCCTGCGAGCGCGCGGGCTTTGCTCCCGAGGAATGTGCCGTGGTCGAAGATTCGCGCAACGGTTGCGTCTCGGGCATTACGGCCGGCTGCCATGTCTTTGCCGTCCCCGATATCGTGCCGCTGCCGCAGGACGTGGTGGATGGCTGCGAGGCCGTGCTCGATACGTTGTTCGACCTGGCGGCGGCGGTCAAGGCCGTGCGCTAGACAATTGCGGCGTTGAAACGAGCAATTGCTTACGTTTGCGCTTAAACAAAAGGGGTCCGGCAATGGTCGGGCCCCTTTTGCTTGAGCGGCGACTTAGCATACTTGCGGGCGTGCTATAGATACGCACCGAGGTTGATGGCCGTGGCGTCGGTCTGGCTGCTTGCCTGGGTGCTGGCGCGTTCCAGCAGGAACGGCCGCACGAGTTCTTGGCGGTTGATGTCCTCGATGGCCGTGACCGCGGTGACGGTGCGCGCGGCAGAGCTGACGTGGATATGCTTGGTCTTTGTCGGGGCCTTGTTCTCGATTTGCTCCATCAGCAGTTGGATACCCTTGCGGCCAATCTCGTAGCCCGGGGGCGCTACCGTAGTGAGCGGGACCGATCCGCTCCAAGCGAGCGGGTTGCCGTCGCATCCGGCCACTCGTACTTGCCCGGGGACAGAGATGCCCTTGTCGACCAGTGCCGAAACGACGCCCGAGGCCAACACATCGGTCAGGCCGACGACAAAATCGGGACGTTCGTCCGCGGGGCGCTCGGCGATTTGGTTGCCGATACCATAGCCGTCGGCCGCCGTGTTCCACTCGCCGGCGTCGATGACTTCGATCTTGATATCGGGGTGCAGGGCGAGCGCCTTATGAATGCCAAGGACGCGCAGGGTGAGTTGCATAAATGCTGCTCGGCCGACGACGACAATATGGTGCGCGCCGCGGGCGATAGCAAGTTCGGCAATGATGCGACCCTGGGCCTCGTTGTCGGCCGCTACGTAGTAGCCGGGCTCGGAGCAATGGATGTCCAGATGGACGATCGGCACGGGCATCTTGGTCATGGCGGGGTGCCAGTCGGGGAATGCCATGGGCTGAACCATGACGCCGGACATCTGGGTGCCCATAAAGTAGCGCAGGTAATGGTCCTCGAGAATATCGTCGTTATCGGCGTTGGCGATGAGCAAGTCGTAGCCGTGCTTGCGGGCCTCGTTGTGGGCGCCGCTGGCGATTTGGAGCGAAAAGCCGTGATCGAGACGGGGGAGCACCAGGCCAAAGGACTTGGTGGCGCCGCCCGCGAGCTGACGGGCGCTTTGGTTGGGCAGGTAGCCAAGGCGATTAATGGTCTCGTTGATGAGCTTGAGGGTCTCGGGGCGCAGCTTTTCGGGGTGGTTGAGCGCGTTGGAAACCGTGCCCAACGAAACCCCGGCCTCGCGTGCGACGTCGCTGATTTTTACCTTTGCCATAGCGGCCCCTTTGATGCGTTTCAAGTACAAGCCAGATTGTAGCATCCCAAACCTTCCAAAAAGGGACAGGTTTATTTTGGCAGGTTTTATCTGGGCAAACGCTATTGCCAGCGCGACCACCACGAAGGGGGCAGGCACCTTTGTGGTGGTTTGGACCGGCTGGACGTGTGTGCATCGAGTGGTATCTAAGTTGAGATACCACTTCTGGTATATCAGCTTGCGTTTGCGTGAGTACAATACTCGAACGTTATACGTCTCAGCGCCCCTTGTGCGTGGACGTCTTGCAGTCACGCGAACGAAGGGATTTATCTTATGTGCGGAATCGTCGGCTACACCGGCTCTGATATTGCAAAGAACATCCTGGTCACGGGCCTCAAGCGTATGGAGTATCGCGGCTATGACTCCTCGGGCGTCGCGCTCGAGGTGGGCGAGGGCGCCGCGGCGCACCTCGACGTCATCCGCCGCGTGGGCAAGGTCGCGGGCTTGGAGAGCGAGCTTTCCAACATCGACAGCGACGCTACCTGCGGTATCGGCCACACCCGTTGGGCCACCCACGGCAAGCCCTCCGTCGTTAACGCTCACCCCCACACCAGCTGCGACGGTCGTATCGCCATCGTCCACAACGGCATCATCGAGAACTTCGCCGAGCTGCGCGAAGAGCTGGAGGGCCGCGGCCATCACTTTAAGAGCGAGACCGATACCGAGGTCTTCGCGCATCTGATCGAAGAGGCTTATGCCGAGGCGCACGACCTGATGGCCTCCGTGCGCGAGGCGTGCACCCACGTGGTCGGTGCCTATGGTCTGGCCGCCGTGTGCGCTGACGAGCCCGGCGTGATCGCCGTGGCCCGCAAGGATTCCCCGATCGTGGTCGGCGCGGGCGAGACCGGCGCCTATGTCGCCTCCGACGTCATCGCGCTCATCGACGCAACCCGCGACGTCGTGGTGCTCGAGGACGGTCAGTTTGCCAAGCTCACGCCCGCAGGCGTCGAGTATACCGACGAGGCCGGCAACGTGATTGAGCCCAAGGTCACCCACATCGACTGGGACCTGGACATGGCAGAAAAGGGCGGTTATCCCGACTTTATGCTCAAGGAGATTCACGAGCAGCCGCGCGTGGTGCGCGACACGCTGGTGGGCCGTATGACGCCGGCCGGCGAGCTCGACATCGACGAGCTGGGCCTTTCGCTCGAGGAACTCAACGACATCGACCGCGTCTACGTGATCGCTTGCGGCACCAGCTATCACGCCGGCCTCATTGCCAAGAATCTCATTGAGGGCTGGGCTCGCATCCCCACCGAGGTGGAGGCGGCCAGCGAGTTCCGTTATCGCAACCCCATCATTACGCCGACGACGCTTGTCGTTGCCGTGTCCCAGTCGGGCGAGACGGCCGACACTCTCGCCGCCATTCGCGACGCGCGCATCAAGGGTGCCAAGGTCTTCGGCATCACCAACGTGGTGGGCAGCCCCGTGGCGCGTGAGAGCGACGGCGTCATCTACACCAAGGCCAACAAGGAGATCGCGGTCGCCTCGACCAAGAGCTTCATCGGCCAGGTCGTGAGCCTGACGCTGCTGGCTCTGCTGCTAGCGCAGGTCAAGTACCGCCTGACCACCAAGCAGGCGCGCATGCTGTTCCGCGAGCTTTCCGATACGGCCGAGCAGATCCAGTGGATTTTGGATACCCAGACCGAGGCCGTTCATGAGGCTGCCCTGCTGTGCAAGGATGCGCAGTCGGCGCTGTTCGTGGGCCGCGGCATGGGTGCCGCTATTTCCTACGAGGGTGCGCTCAAGCTCAAGGAGGTCAGCTACCTGCACGCCGAGGCCTACGCCGCCGGCGAGATGAAGCACGGCCCCATTGCCCTGATCGACCCGGGCTTCCCTGTCATCGCTGTGGCCACCAAGAGTGCCACCTACGACAAGACCGTGTCGAACCTTATGGAGTGCAAGGCGCGCGGTGCCAAGGTCATCGTCGTTGCCACCGAGGGCGACGAGGAGATCAACAAGATTGCCGACTGCATCATCCGCGTGCCGGCAGTCCGCGACGTGTTCAGCCCCATCACGGCGAGTGTCCCGCTGCAGCTGCTCGCCCGCGAGGTCGCCATCCTGCGCGGCTGCGACGTCGACCAGCCCCGTAACCTGGCCAAGAGCGTCACGGTAGAGTAGTTGGTTCCGCCGTTCTAGCGACTAAGGCCCGGCTCCGCGTCATTAGACGGAGCCGGGCCCTTTTTTGCATTTGACCAGATAAAACCTGCCAAAATGAACCTGTCCCTTTTTGGCAGGTTAGCGGAGCTTGCTGGTCTCGAAGTACTCGGGGAACTGGTCCAGAACCTCGGTTTGGTTGCGGAACATCATGTGCAGGTGCTTGCTGACCAAAAAGCTCGCTTCGATGGGGTCGCGACCGGCGATGGCGCGGCGAATCTGCTTGTGCTCGTTCACGATGTCCTGATTGTCGAGAACCTGCGTGGCGGCGCGCAGCCAGCGGAAGCGCTCCAGGTCGGCATTGGTCTCTTCGAGCCACGACCACACGGTGCTGCGACATGCGATGCTAAAAATCATGTGATGCATGAGGTTGTCGCTCAAAAAGAAGCCGATGCGATCCTCTTCGGCCATGGCTTTTTCCTGCAGCACGATGGCGCGGTCGAGCTGCTCGATGCCGGCCGACGTGGCTCGCGCACAGCACTCCACGATCACCTGCTTTTCCAGATGCTCGCGGATGTAACAGGCACTCTCGGCAAGGGTGAGGTTGATGGGTGAGACGTAGGTGCCGCTCTGGGGCACGGTGCGCACCAGGCCCTCTTGCGCCAGACGCACCAGTGCCTCGCGCACGGGCGTGCGACCCATATCTAGGTCGTCGCAAAGCTGCTTGACGCCCAGCTTTTCGCCCGGCTTGTAGTCCAGGTAGACGATTTTGCGTCGAATGGTGTGATAGGACTGGTCCTGTAGGCTCGTTTCCTGCTCGCCGACGTGCATCGATTCTTCCATAGCGCCTCGCAACTGTTCTATCAAACTCATATGTCAGTTGTTAATTATGCCGCGAATCAGCTCTCCGCGGTGGGTAATTCGGCTGTTGCCTGAGAACTATTGCGGCATCTTAGTCTGTGTTTGCGCAAGGCTGCGCTCAATGTTGCCGTATCATAAGCCGTCGCAAACGTGAAATAGAAAGAAGGAATCCCATATGCAACTGGCAAACATCGTACGCGAGCGCTGGAAAGGCGTCTTGTTCTGCCTGATCATCGCCATTCCCGCGACGTTGCTCGGCAAACAAATTGAGGTGGTCGGCGGTCCGGTATTTGCCATCCTCTTTGGCATGGTCCTGGCGCTCGTCTTTCCCAAGAATCGTCGCGAACAGCTCACCGCCGGCGTTACCTATACGTCCAAAAAAGTCTTGCAGTACGCGGTTATCCTGCTTGGCTTTGGCATGAACCTCTCCCAGATTCTGTCCAAGGGCGCCCAGTCGCTACCGATTATCGTGGCAACAATCTCGACCTCGCTTGTCATCGCCTTTGTGCTCTGCCGCGTTATGAACGTGCCGGGCAAGATCGCGACGCTTGTGGGTGTGGGTTCGTCGATTTGCGGCGGTTCTGCCATCGCCGCGACCGCGCCCGTCATCGATGCCGACGATCGCGAGATTGCCCAGGCTATTTCGGTCATCTTCCTGTTTAACGTTATCGCGGCGCTCGTGTTTCCAACGCTCGGCGGCATGCTCGGGCTGACCAACGAGGGCTTTGGCCTGTTTGCCGGTACCGCCATCAACGACACCTCGTCCGTAACGGCTGCGGCGAGCGCTTGGGACAGCATGCATCCCGGCGCCAATGTGCTCGAGAGCGCCACAGTGGTCAAGCTCACCAGGACGCTGGCCATTATTCCCATCACGTTGGTCCTCGCATGCTGGCAGATGCATCCGGCACGCAAGGCCGGTGGCGACGCTAAGAGCACGTTCTCGCTTAAACGCGCGTTTCCCATGTTTGTGCTGTTCTTTGTGCTGGCGAGCGTGATCACCACGGTGTTTCAGCTTCCTGTGTCCATCACGGCGCCCATCAAGGAGCTGTCGAAGTTCTTTATTGTGATGGCCATGGCGGCTATTGGTTTTAATACCGATATCGTCGAGCTGGTCAAAAAGGGCGGCAAGCCCATCGCGCTGGGCTTTTGCTGCTGGATTGGCATTGCGTGCATGAGTTTGGGAATGCAGCACGTGCTGGGAATCTGGTAGAGAAGTAGCTTGTTTGCGTGCTGCGTGTTGGTTGCTGGTGAGCGCAAGCCTGCAGTGGAGCGATAGGAGCTCTTGCGGGTATGGCTTGTCCGCAGGTTTATAAGTCCCGAAGAGCTCTTATCGCCCCGCCAGGATGGCGATGCGGGGCAACACCTATACTCGCAGGATGACGCTTTCTGCCCTATAGTGTTTGGTGAGCAATATCGTTCAATTTTGAAACACTCGGTCGTGCGACCGTCGACGGTTGCACGTCGCTGCGGACAGGGGCAAATAATGGATAGCGATGCCAAGCTGAACATCTTGACCGAGGCCCTGGCTGCTGCCGGGGCCTCGGCATTGGCAATCGATGCGCGTGGGGACGTCGCGATCTCGACCGTGAATGACGCGGCGCTTGAGCGGGATGTGGCGGCTTTTGTCGCCGAGCGCCTCGACCGTATAGGAGACGGCGCGCGTCTGGTTATGGGGCGTGCGGGTACGCGCCTGAGCCTGACCGTTCGCCCCACCGACAAAGAGGGCGGGGGACTTTGGGTCGTCGTGGTCCGCGAGGTGCGCGGTGCCGCGGCGCATGCGGGCATCGAGTGGCTCAACGCCGACGAAGTTGAGGCCCGCTATGAATCGAGCGCGTACGGCATCGTTGAGGGTGCCGCTGCGGTAGCTGCACCGGTTTCCGAGAGCTATGCGCGCGGCGTGCCCCTTATGCTCGAGGGCGAGCTGGGCGCGGGCCAGATCGAGATCGCCAAGCGCCTCTATCTGGACGGTCCTTTTGCCGATCAGCCCTTTGTTTCCGTCGCGCTCGATGAACTCACCGATCGCGGTTGGCGCCATGTGCTCAAAAGCTCCGAATCGCCGCTGTTCCAAACGGGGCTGACACTTTGCATTGAGGGCTGGAATGCGGTTGGTCCCCAGCGCCTTCGCGAACTCGTTTCCACGATGGCCGACACCGCGTTGGCGACGCGCTGTCATGTGGTGCTGACGGCGAATGACATGCCGGGCGGCAGCGAAAGTGATCAAGCCGCCTTTGTGACCGAGCGCTTCGCCTGTGCGGTGAGCGTGGCGCCGGCAATCGCCGAGCAGGGAGCCGCGTCGACGAAGGTCGCGCGCTATTTGGAATATCTCGCTGATGCATTTGGGACGGCAGCGCCCACGCTGTCTGCCACGGCGACGAAGACGCTCGATGCTTACCGCTGGCCGCGCAATTATCTGCAGCTCCGCGAGGTCTCGGAACGACTGTATATATTGGTGGGGGCGGGCACGGTGGACCGCGCTGTGGCGGAGGAAGTGCTCGCCCAAGAGGACGTGATTAAGACCGCAACCTTTGGCGCCCCGACACTCGAAAGCGACCTGTATATTCTGCGACCGCTGGCCGATACCGAGCGAGATATCGCGCATTTGGTTGTAGACCATCTCCACGGTAACCGAACCCGTGCGGCGGAGGTGCTGGGCATAAGCCGTACAACGCTGTGGCGCTTGCTGAAGGACGATGACCGTTGAGCGAGGCGCCCGTGACCGCGCGCGACGCGTGTGCTACAGTCCAAAGCGTTATTGTTTCGATTTGGTTACGGCGTGCGAGGGCATATGGCTGAGACTTCAAAACCGAGCCGCAGAAGGCGGAGCGCCGCGCCGGTTAACCGACGCACGACATCGGTGACGTGGGGCAAACACGCCTCGGGGTTTGATGGCTCGTTCAAGCGCACTAAATACGGCTATCCTTCGGCAAGCGCCCGCTTGGCAATGCAGGCAGAGTCCTCGCTGTTGGGCCGCAAACGCGTGGTGGGCTCAAAGCTCAAGCACGACGGAACGCTTGGTTACATCAGCCGCGGGGCGGCTCGCCGCAGCGGGCTCAATCCTGCTGGTTGGCATCGTTATGTTCCGATCGTGGCCGCCGTTGCAGTGATCGTCATCGCGCTCGCTGCGCGCGGATATGCCGGCGGTGGCGCCAACTTGGACGCAATGTTTAAATCGCCCGAGCTCGCGCATGCAGGCACAGAAGTTGTCGAGGGCGCACAGACCCAGACGGGCGTTGCGCCCCAGCGCGGTATCGTTGCGGCGGCCTCCACCATCGCCGATGCGCAAAAGGACGAGGACGAACAGGGCGATGGCGCCGAAACGGCCCAGACGAACGAAACGACGACAACTCCATCGGCGGGATAAGTTGCGAGTGGGGCAGCTAATTTGGGACGGGGCTTTTTTAGCTGCCCAAGACAGTGGCTCATTCGATGTCAGCCGCCAAAAGCGAGCGAGCCGCATTTGCGCCAAGGTGACGTGAAATGAGAGGGCGCTGACCTTCTGGTCGCGCCCTCGAAATTGAACGTCAGATTGGCGTGAATGCGGCCCGCGCAGCGTCAACGAGCCCGCCGTTCGGTAGAACGGCGGAACTAATTACCTTACGTAGATGATGTTGTCGCGGCGGGGTTTGGGCTCGGGTAGCGTGTCCTCGGCGTAGCCAAGAATGCAGTTACCGACACCGCGCAGGCTGCCGTCGGCGGGCAGGCCCCAGCTGGCCAGCAGCTCCAGGCCCTCGGGCGAGTCAAAGACCTCATGCGCGCGGTGAATCCAGCACGAATCAACGCCCAGCGCATAAGCGGCGTTGAGCAAGTTGCCCATGGCGAGCGAGCCGTCTTCCAGATGTGTGGGCACGCTGCGGTCAACCAGCACCACCACAACGGTCTTGGCGCCATAGAAGGGGTCGCTGTTGCTGCCCATGACTTGCGCGTTGAGCTGCGAGAGACGCTCGACGGTCGCGGGGTCGGTGACGGCGACAAACGTCACCGGCTGGCGGCCCATGCCGCTCGGTGCATATTGGCCGGCTTCGATAATGCGTGCAAGCTTTTCGGCCTCGACGGGACGATCGCTGTAGTTGCGGCAGCTGCGGCGGTGAATGAGTGCTTCGATAGTCTCCATGGTGTCTCCTTGCGGTGGCGTTGCAGATGCCCCGTTCATACCCGTCGGGCTCAAACGATAGACGGTCAATTGCCCGGCCAAAAGGATAGATTCCAATTGGGAAAGTAGGTTTGCATAAAAGTACCTTCAGAATGTGACAAACAAATGGGATGGTTAAACGTTTTATCCCGTCTACCCTGCGGTTTTTTACCACTTGCCTAAATGACGAACGCATAACCTCTGATAAAGGTTTTACTAAAGGAGGACCAACGTTTATCAATGCGCCGTGGTGGCGCCGGGCCAGGAGGTAACATCATGTTCCAGGCTGGAGATGTCGTCGAGACCGACTTCGAAGGATTTCTGAAGCTGCTGCGTTCCAAGACGCGCGCTTTCGTGTCGATCAACGATCACGAGTACTACATCACGCACACCGATGGCTATTGGCGTGTTCAGGATTGCGAGGCCCTCAACGACAAGGGCCACTTTACTGACTGCTCCGAGCTGGTCAACACGGTCTGCGAGGTCGTCGAGCTGCCGTGGATTGCCGGCAAGAGCCTGCATGACAGCTTCTCGGGCGCTACGGTCTATGAGGCCGTCGCCGCTTAACAGGCAATAAAACTCGATTTTCACGTGACCGCTGGCGCCGCCCCCGCGCCGGCGGTCTTTTTCTGCCGATAGGCCATAAAAGTGCACGCATTTGCGGAGAGCCTGTTGACGATAGTCAAAACTCGGACTAATCTAGAGACACAAAATTGGTCAAAACTCGGACAATCGAATGGTGGGATAGATGAATAGTGCGGTTACACTGGTCGACTTCGACCGGTTGCTCAATGGACTCGACCATATCTATTCGGAGTTCTCGCGCGCCTGCGGCCTTTCGGACTGCGCTTACTGGATGCTCGTTGATACCAGCACGGCGGGCGGCAGTATTGCCGTAAGCCGTCTGACAAGCGAATGGTTCTACAGCAAGCAGACCATCAACTCGGCAATTAAAACCTTGACGGCGCGGGGCTTCGCAACGTTGGAGTTTGCCGAAGGCAGTCGTAAGAACAAGGTTGTGAGCCTGACCGAAGAGGGCAGGCGATTTGCCGAGCGTTATGCGCTGCCGGCACTCAAGGCCGAGCAGCGAGCCTTTGGCGCGCTTGAGCCGTGTGAGCAGCGCGAGATTATGCGCTTGATCGGCAAATTCTCTCAGGTGCTCGGCGAGGAGTGCGAGACATTTAAGCGGCATATCGCTGCCGAGAGCCAAGCCGAGAATCAAGGTGAGGGGGAGTCGTGCGACTGTTAATGAGGTTTTTGAAGCCCTATCGAGGGCTTGTCGCAGTGACGCTGCTGGTGCTGCTGGTGGATAACGTCGGTACGTTGCTGGTTCCCACGATGCTGGCGAACATGGTCAACACCGGTATTACCACGGGCGATGTCGACTACATTTTACGCAACGGCCTATACATGTTTATCGCGACCAGCATGGCTAGCGGCGGCACGGTGCTGGGCTGCTATCTTTCGGCGCGCCTGGCCGCCAACGTGGCTTGCGATATCCGCAATGCCGTGTACGACAAATCGCTCGAGCTCGCGGCCAGCGATTTTGAGCGCTTTGGCACCGGATCGATGATCACGCGCTCGCTCAACGACATCAACGTGATTCAGCAGGCGATTCTGCAGACGATTCAGCTGGTGCTGCCCGTGCCGTTTTTGGCTGTGGCGGGCATCATCTTCGCCTGGTTTATCGATCCCGCCATGGGCACGCTTCTGGGCGTAGTCGTTGCTATTGTGCTGGTGGCGGCGGTCTTTACGGTTGCCAACGCGGCGCCGATTTTTATGCGCCTACAGGGCTTTATCGACCGCATGAACGTGGTGCTGCGCGAGAATATTGTGGGCGCGCGCGTCATCCGTGCGTTTAACAAGGAGCGCCACGAGGAACGGCGTCTGGACGAGGTGTTTAGCGACTACGCCGCCAACGCCATCAAAGTCAACCACCTGTTTGTGGGCCTCGACAGTTCAAGCTTCTTTTTGATGAACATCGCCGAGGTGGCGGTGTTGTGGGTGGGCGGCAACCGCGTAGGCGCCCACGCCATGCAGATTGCGAGTATCTCGGCGGTGCTGGAGTATGCAATTCTGATCCTGTTCTTTGTGATGATGGCCCAGATGGTGGTGCTGACGCTTCCGCGTGCTGCCGCGTGCCTGAACCGTGCGCAGCAGGTGTTGGAGATTGAGCCGAGCATCGTCGATGGCGAGCGCACGCTGGATGACGGGGCGCGCGAGCCCCAAGACGAAGCCGATGCGGTGGCCGTGTTCGACCACATGTCGTTTCGCTTTGACGATGCCGACGAGGACACCCTGTGCGACCTGAGCTTTGCCTGCCGTCGCGGTCAGACGACTGCAATCGTTGGCTCGACAGGCTCGGGCAAATCGACGGTGGCAAAGCTTCTGCTGCGCTTCCACGATGCCACCAAGGGCTCCATTCGCCTGAATGGTGTGGACCTGCGCGAGCTTTCGCAAGGTGAGATTCGCGGGCACATCGCCTATGTGCCGCAGAAGGCGTGGCTGTTCTCGGGCACCGTGGCAAGCAATCTGCGCTTTGGCAACGAGGACGCGACCGAGGCGGACATGCTTCATGCGCTGCGGGTTGCCCAGAGCACCTTTGTGCTCGATCAGCCGCAGGGGCTCGATACCCCGGTTGCCCAAGGCGGTACGAACTTCTCGGGTGGTCAGCGCCAGCGCCTAGCCATTGCTCGCGCGCTCATGAAGCATGCCGATCTATATATCTTCGACGACAGTTTCTCGGCCCTGGACTTTAAGACCGATGCCGCCCTGCGTCATGCGTTGCAAGATGAGACGCGTGACGCTGCGGTGCTCATCATCGCGCAGCGCATCTCTACGATCTTGCACGCCGACCAGATTGTCGTGCTCAAGGACGGCGAGATTGTGGGCTTGGGCACGCATAGCGAGCTTATGGAAACCTGCGAGGTGTACCGCGCCATCGCGGAATCGCAAATGAAGGGAGGTGAGTAGCATGACCGAGGAGCTCAAGAAGCAGGGCGGCCTTGTCGATGCCGCCGCTGCGGACGCTGCCGATAAAACGGTCGACCAGGCTGCCGCGTCGACCGAGCTGGATGACGCCGCCAAGGCTGCAGCCGAGCGCGAGGCTCGCCGCCAAGCGCTCTACGAGGAAAATGAGCGCGCCGAGGACGAGCGCGCCCGCGCTGAGGCGGAGCGCATGCGCGATGTGGACGACGAGGACGAGGACGAGAAACCCCGCGACACCTGGGCGACGGTGCGCCGCCTGTGGAGCGAGGCTGCCGGCGACCATTGGCGCTTCTATATCGTGTTCGCGAGCATTGTGTTCTATGCCATCTTTAACACCGCTGCGCCGGCATATAGCGCCCGTGTGATCGATGAGCTGTGGGGCCACATTCAGGTGGCGTTTGCCAACAACGCCACCTTCAACATCACCTGGGAGAACTGCGGCAGGACCATCTTCATCTACTTTATGATTTGGACGGCCGCCGCCTCGTTCTACGCGCTCCAGAGCTTTTTGATGTCGAGCGTGGCCGAACGCCTCAATCTACGCCTGCGCAACCGCATCGCGCAAAAGCTCAACCGTCTGCCGCTTGCCTTCTTTGACGCGCATCGTCCCGGTGAGGTCGTCAGCCGCGCGACCAATGACCTGGACAAGATGTCCGAGAGCATGCAGCGCGGATTGCTGCAGCTGCTCGTGTCGATCGGCACGGTTGTTGGTGCTGTGAGCGTGATGTTCGTGTTCAGCGTGCAGCTTACGCTCGTCTTTCTGTTCTTTACGGCACTGTCGCTGCTGGTGACGAAGGTCGTCTCGCGCCGCACACACGATGTGACGGGCGAGCGCCAGGAGTGGGTGTCCAAGATTACGAGTGCGGTCGAGGAGGGCTACTCGGGCCGTCTGGTGATCCGCGCGTTTAACCGCGAGCGCCAGAGCTCCGCTGAGGTGCACGAGGCCTCGGGCGAGCTGGCTCGTGTGAGCACCAAGGCCGACTTTATGATCAATGCTGTCGGCCCCGCGGTGCGCTTTATCGGCCGTTTGGCGCAGATCGTTATTGCGCTGGTGGGCTGCAGCATGCTGGTTGCCGGTCACATGACCGTCGGCGTGTTCCAGGCGTTCTTCCAGTTTATCTACGAGGCGTCCGAACCCATGACGCAGCTGTCGTTTACCTTCAACTCGCTGCAGAGCGCGTTGGCGAGTGCGGAGCGCGTGTTCGACCTGCTCGATGAGCCCGAGATGGAGGCCGATCCGCTGCCGGACAAGGCCGCCAAGCTGCCGGGTCGCGTGGAGGGCCGCGTCTCCTTTGAGCACGTGCGCTTTGGTTATTCGCCCGACAAGCCGCTTATGCGCGACGTGTCGTTTACCGCCGAGCCGGGCCAGAAGATTGCCGTGGTGGGAACCACGGGCGCAGGCAAGACGACGCTCATCAACCTGCTCATGCGCTTCTACGAGATTGACGGCGGGCGTATTACGCTCGACGGCGTGGATACGAGCCGCATGGATCGCGGCGAGCTACGTCAGCAGTTTGGCATGGTGCTGCAAGACGCCTGGCTGTTCGATGGCACGATTGCCGAAAACATCGCCTACGGCTGTCCCGAGGCGACGCGCGACGAGATCGTGGCCGCCGCTCGTGCCGCGCAGGTCGACTTCTTTGTGCGCACCATGCCGCAGGGCTACGACACGCGCGTGGCCAACGATGCCGAGAGCATCAGCCAGGGCCAGCGTCAGCTGCTGACCATCGCACGCGTGCTGCTCAACAACCCGGCGATTCTCATCCTGGACGAGGCGACCTCAAGCGTGGATACGCGTACCGAGCTTGCCATCGGTCGTGCCATGGACGCGCTCATGCGCGGGCGTACGAGTTTTGTGATCGCGCACCGCCTGTCGACGATTGTGGATGCCGACCTGATCTTGGTCATGGATCACGGCAACATTATCGAGCAGGGCACGCATAAGGAGCTGCTGGCTGCCGAGGGTGCCTACGCCGACCTCTATCTGAGCCAGTTCGCATAATGTGACAAAGGGACAGTCCCACATGTCGCATCAACGCAAAGGCGCGCCGGGGATGAATTCCCTGGCGCGCCTTCTTGCGTTGATGCCGATGTCGTTTTGTGCCGCTTGCGTTCCTAGCGCTCGTCCACGAGCTTGGCGACGAGGGCCTTGAGCTCGGCCACCTCTCGCTCGAGCTCTTTAACGCGGCGGGCGTTCTCGGTGATGCCTTGGCGGTTGAGGGCACTCTGCTCGGCGGCGTCGTCGGGCATGTACTCGCGATGCTGCTTGGCATCGAAGCTCTCCTCGAACACGCGGCAGCCGTTGCGCTTGATGATGCGTCCCGGCACGCCCACGACGGTGCAGTTGTCGGGCACGTCCTTAACGACGACCGAGTTGCCGCCGATCTTGACGTTGTTGCCGATGTGAATGTTGCCGAGCACCTTGGCACCCGTGCCCACGGTGACGTTATCGCCGAGCGTTGGGTGGCGTTTGCCGGTCTCGTTGCCGGTGCCGCCGAGCGTAACGCCCTGGTAAAGCACACAGTTGTCGCCCACGACGGTGGTTTCGCCGATGACGACGCCCATGGCGTGGTCGATAAAGAAGTGCTTGCCGATCTGCGCGGCGGGATGAATCTCGACGCCGGTGATGTGGCGGGTGATTTGCGAGAGCACACGGGCGAGCGAGCGATGTCCATGCTCCCAGAGCCAGTGCTCGGGCACGTGATTCCACTTGGCGTGCAGGCCAGGATAGGAAAGGAAGATGACCAGACCGTTTTGCGCAGCGGGGTCTTGCGCCTGGACGGTCTTGATGTCCTCGCGAATGGTATTGATAAAGCTCACCGGCCGCCCTCCCTTAGCGCCATGGCAATGCGATTCAATAAAGTATAGCGATTCGCTAGGGATTAGGAAGAACAATCTTGGCGGCTTTGCACGACAAGTGTCAGTTATGAGTTATGCAAACTTGCTGGTAATGGAGTCATGCTTTTGTGGGGTTGCGCACGAGGGGGCGCCGCAACCGTATACTGGTCAATTTGGACGTATCCGCGCCCACAACTGAGAGGTTTTACTTCATGGGTTTCATCAATTTTATCGCCGAGCTGCTCAAAGACCCGCGCACCGCGATTGCCAGCTGGATCGCCGCCGGTCCGCTTATGGCCTACGGCTGCGTGTTCCTGATTATCTTCATTGAGACAGGCGTGGTGTTCTTCCCGTTCCTTCCTGGCGATTCACTGCTGTTTGCTTCGGGCTTCTTTGCCCACAACGGTGGTTTTAACATCGTGGCACTGCTGGTCGTCGCATGGGCTGCTGCCATCCTGGGTGACCAGTGCAACTTTATGATCGGTCACTTCTTTGGCAAAAAGATCATCGCTTCGGGCAAGGTCAAGGCCATGACGCCCGAGCGCATCAAAAAGTCCGAGGATTTCTTGGACAAGTGGGGTCACCTGGCTATTTTCCTGGGCCGCTTCTTCCCGTTTATTCGCACCTTTGTGCCCTTTATCGCGGGCATGGGCGGCATGCACTGGCGCAACTTTGTCATCTACAACGTACTGGGTGGTATTACCTGGTCAACGCTCTTTACACTGCTGGGCTACTTCTTTGGTGGCATTCCCTTTGTGCAGGAGCACTTTGAGTTGCTGATTGTTGGCATCGTTGCTGTGTCGATCATTCCGACTGTGGTCGGTCTGGTTAAGGCTAAGCTGGGCAAAAAGAGCGCGTAACTCGAGCCAGCGCGCAAACCGTGCAGTCAAGGCCCGTCACCGCTTGCGGTGGCGGGCCTCTTTGCTTCGGTCAAATGAAAATACTTTAGTTAGTTAAAGAAAAACGTTTTATCCGACGCGCGTGCGGAGTACAATCTCGTGCATGCGAATCGACGTGCCATCGGCTTTGATGCTGTTTGCGTGTCCCGTCCGGCTTTACGCTCCGGGCGTGCGACGTTGCGACGCGGCCGGCCTCGGTCCTTGCGTGCGGGTTCGCGAGTTTGCAACTGTGTATGTAAGGAGCGACATATGACTGTCGAGAAGAAGGATATCGATTGGGGTAGCCTCGGCTTTGGCTACATGAAGACCGATTACAGCTACGAGGCTCATTGGAAGGATGGCGAGTGGGACGAGGGCGGCCTGACCACCGACCACACCCTGCATGTCTCCGAGTGCGGCGGCATCTTCCATTACTGCCAGGAGGTCTTTGAGGGCCTGAAGGCCTACACCGCCGAGGACGGCAGCATCGTCTGCTTCCGTCCCGACATGAACGCCGAGCGCATGTATAACTCTGCCCAGCGCCTCGAGATGCCCCCGTTCCCCAAGGACAAGTTCGTTGAGGCCGTCAAGCAGGTCGTTTCTGCCAACGCCGCCTGGGTTCCGCCCTTCGGCTCCGGCGCGACCCTGTACGTGCGTCCGTTTATGATCGGTTCCGGTGACGTGATCGGCGTGGCTCCCGCTCCTGAGTACACGTTCCGCATCCTCGTGACCCCGGTCGGTCCGTACTTTAAGGGTGGCCTCAAGCCCGTCAAGCTGCGCGTTTCCGAGTACGACCGCGCCGCACCGCACGGCACTGGCAACATCAAGGCCGGCCTGAACTACGCCATGTCCCTTAAGCCCACGATGGAGGCCCATCGCGAGGGCTATGCCGAGAACCTGTATCTCGACTCCGAGTCCCGCACCTATGTCGAGGAGACCGGTGGCGCCAACGTCCTGTTCGTGAAAGAGGATGGCACGCTCGTCGTTCCGCAGTCGCACACCGACTCCATCCTGCCCTCTATCACCCGTCGTTCGCTCGTTCAGGTTGCTCAGGACCTGGGCATGACCGTTGACCAGCGCCCCGTCGAGTGGGCCGTGGTCAAGGCCGGCACCTTTGTGGAGTGCGGCCTGTGCGGCACCGCTGCCGTCATCTCTCCGGTTGGCGAAATCGACAACAAGGTTTACGGCGCCGACGAGACCGTGACCTTCCCGGCTGGATACACCGAGATCGGCCCTGTGATGAAGAAGCTTCGCGAGACCCTGACTGGTATCCAGTCCGGTGCTGTCGAGGACAAGCACAACTGGGTTTACACCGTCGCGTAAGCTGTCTTAGCTGTCCGGCCCGAGGGCAACCTTCCTTTCCGGCGCGTCCTCGGACATGAAAGAACCTCCGCTGCGCACTTCGTGCGGCGGAGGTTCTTTCGTCCTGCGGAGTGCGCCGGAAAGGAAGGTTGCCCTCGGGCCTGCGTTACCTCGGTGCTGCCGTTACGGGCAATATAGATCTGAAGTAAAGATGGTGCGCGGCCTATTGGCCGCGCGTTGTGCGTGGGCGCGTTGTGCGTGGATAAGAAAAGGGCCCAAGGTTTGTGCCTTGGACCCCAAAGGGTTGATGAGCTGGCTTAAGACTCGGCCGTGATTGTTAGAACTTGACGGTCGGTGCCTGGCGGGCGGCCTCGGCGGCCTCGAAGCCCTGGCGCTCCTTAAACTGGAAGATGCCGGCAAAGATAACGGCCGGGAACGTCTGGATGGCGTTGTTGTAGCTGAGCACGCAATCGTTGTAGCTCTGGCGCGCGTAGCTCACCTTGTTCTCGGTGTCCTCGAGCGTGGACTGGAGCTGCGTAAAGTTGGTATTTGCCTTAAGGTCGGGGTAGGCCTCGGCGACGGCAAAGAGCTGGCGCAGCGCACCGGTCAGCACGTTGTCCGCTTCCATCTTGGCCTCGGGGGTGGTGGCGCTCACGGCGGCGTTGCGCGCGTTGACTACGGCGGCGAGCGTGTCCTGCTCGTGCTTGGCGTAGCCCTTGACGGTCTCGACCAGGTTAGGGATCAGGTCGTTGCGGCGCTGCAGCTGCGTGTCGATGTTCTGCCAGGCATTATCGATGCGATTGCGCTTGGTGACCATGTTGTTGTAGATGCCGGCGATGGCGCTGGCGATCACAACGACAACAACGATACCGATGATGACGGGAAGCATGATGTCTCCGTTTCGAATGGCAGCGGCGTTTTGCGCCGGCTGCCGTTGGTGTAACGCTACTAGTATACCCGCAACCTTTGGCGATACCGAACTTTCCGGTAAGCGTTATGTTTCCGCCAAGGAGGGGGGCGCCAACATGGAACGGGTGGTACAGGTGTAAGATATGCGACAAATTAAGGAATGCTGTCTACACCTTGAGGATGGCGATATGGATGGACCTTCGCATCAAGAAAACCTATCGTGCCCTGTTCGATGCTTTTACCGAGCTCTTGGAAGAGCATCGGTTTGAGGATTTGACGGTTGCCATGCTTTGCGACCGGGCCCTGATTCGCCGCACGACGTTCTATAAGCATTTTCGCGATAAAAACGATTACTTTGCCTTCTATATCGATGAGCTTATGACGGGCTTGCCGCAAAACCGGACCGATGCAGCGGACGCGGAGCCGCTTGATGACGTACGGGCGCTTCGCCATGAGGTCTTTGACGATGCCATGAATATGATTCTGGCGCATGAGCAGCTCATGGATAACCTTTTGGCCAGCAGCATGTCGGGCATGCTGACCGGCATGATTTGCGACCGCATTGCGCGTTCCATCCGCGAGCGTGTGATGAGCTCGCTTGCCGAAGATGCCCTGGCGCCCGTTTCGCTCGAGACGACATCGGAGTTTATCGCCGGTGGCATTATTCGACTGTTCACAAATTGGTGGGAGTCGGGTCACGATCTTGAGCGTCGACCCGAGATAGCCGACGTGGTCGATGCGCTGTTCGAGCGCACCATGACGCCGGTGAATCACTAAGGTGGCGGAGAGAGGGGGATTCGAACCCCCGGAACGCTCTCGCGCTCAACGGTTTTCAAGACCGCCGCATTCAACCGCTCTGCCATCTCTCCGTGAGTCGTAATGATAGCATCGTTTTGGATTTGCAACAGGGAAGGCGAACGATGACGAGCACCGGAATCGATGAGAAGTTCATGAGCGAGGCGCTGGCGGAGGCGCGTGCCGCCGCGGCGGTGGGCGAGGTGCCGATCGGTGCCGTAGTGGTGCGCGCGGGTGAGATCGTCGCGAGGGCGCATAATCGCCGCGAGCTCGACCAGGATCCTTCGGCTCATGCCGAGTTTTCGGCCCTGTGCGCCGCCGCGCAGTCGCTCGGTCGTTGGCGCCTTTCCGACTGTACGGTCTACGTGACGCTCGAGCCCTGCTGCATGTGCGCGGGGCTTATGGTTAACGCGCGCGTGGGGCGCTGCGTGTACGGCGCGGCCGATGCCAAGGCGGGTGCACTGGGCTCGCTGTACGACCTCAATGCCGATTCGCGCCTGAACCATCGGTTTAACGTACGTGCCGGCGTGCTGGCGGATGAGTGTCGTGAGGTGTTGAGCAGCTATTTTAGTGGGCTGCGTGGCACCGATTGTGCTGGCTGCGGTTGTGGGGCCGATCTTGGGGCACATACCGCTCATGCCGAGGCGCTCGCGTGTGCCGAAGAGGATGCTGGCGCAGCGGTTGACTTTGGCCCCGTGCAGCGCCGGCCCCGCCGCGTGCTGCTGGCGATTGATTCCTTTAAGGGTAGCGTTTCGAGCGCGCAGGCGGAGAAAGCCGTTGCCGAAGGCGTGCGCCGTGTGTGGCCCGATGCCGAGCTGGGCGCTTTGCCGCTGGCAGATGGTGGCGAGGGAACGCTCGACGCCATCGCCGCGCGCGGTGGCGAGCTCTCGACCTGTGAGGCTGCAGGCCCCTTGGGCGACCGCGTGTCTGCCCGGATGCTGGTGGACGGCGAGCACGAGTCGGCTGTAATTGAGATGGCCGAGGCGGCGGGTATTGGGTATTCGCCCTGCACGGAGTCGGCGGCGTTGGCGGCCACAACTTATGGCGTGGGCGAACTGATGCTTCGTGCGGTTCGCGCGGGTGCAAAGACGATCTATATTGGTTTGGGCGGCAGCGCCACCAACGACGGTGGCGCCGGCATGCTGCAGGCGCTGGGCGCCCGCCTTGTCGATGAGCGTGGCCGCAATATCGCCCCCGGCCTGGCGGGCCTTGAACACGTGGCGGGTATCGATTTGGCACCAGCGCTTCGGGTACTGAATGGCACGCGTGTCGTGGTGCTTTCCGATGTCGAGAATCCGCTCGTGGGGCGTCGAGGCGCACTGGCGGTGTTTGGCGGGCAGAAGGGTCTGCCGACGGATGATGCCGAGGCGCTGCGCAGGTACGACAGCTGGATGGTCGGCTATGGTCGCCTGCTCGATGCGGCGATTACCGGGGCGCGGGCTCAGGGGTTGTTGCGCGTGCCCGAGGGTGCACGGACATTTGGCTCGGTGCTCGGTGTGCCCGGTGCCGGCGCCGCCGGCGGCCTGGGCGCCGCGTTGCTAGCGCTCGGTGCGGAGCTGCGTTCGGGCGTGGAGACGGTGCTCGATCTGATTGGGTTTGACGAGTGCGTGCGCGATGCCGACCTGGTCATAACGGGCGAGGGCAATATGGACGAGCAATCCGCTGCCGGCAAGGCACCGGTGGGCGTGGCTCGTCGTGCGAAGCGATATGGCAAGCCGGTTGTTGCCGTCGTGGGCGGTCGTGCCGACAACCTGGATGCGGTGTATGGGCAGGGTGTCGACTTAGTTCTGCCGGTCTGTCGCAGACCCATGCCCCTTGACCAAGCGCTCGACCCCCAGGAAGCCACAACCAACCTCATCTGCGCCGGTGAAGCCGCCGCCCGATCCTACGACCTCGCCCGCCTCTAAAATCCAACTCCCTATAAGTTGCGGTGGAATAGTTCCTGTTTGGCGGCTCAGGCGGCAAAAACAGGAACTATTCCACCGCAACTCAAAAGTGGTCTTTTGGCCCCGTCCTAAATTAGCTGCCTTGCCGTGGAGGGCGGGAGCGGGTAAGATATACCGAGCGCCTAGCGCGTTCGATGGGTTCGGATGACGACATGTTCCGAATCTGGTCAGGTCCGGAAGGAAGCAGCCATAAGGAGCCTCTGTCGGGCATCCGAATCCATCGAGCGCACGGGCGCTTTTTGGTGCCGCGATGTGGTCCCGGTGCCGGCGGGCTGTTTGGTGTCTCGCTGGTCCTCGGCTTTGCCTGCGGAATCGCTCGACTACCAAACAGCCCGCCGGCACCGGGACCACATCGTCCAAAATGCGCCCGTAGAGGCGCGTTAATCTGAACAATTAATCCCTTGTCTAGTGCTGCTCGTTGGCTTTGCCAAAACATGTTCGGGTGCTTTGTCTCTGTGCCTAGTTTCCTGATTGTTTCGGGGGCTTGTTCTGTGACGAGTTGATTTCATATCTCCAGGGCTCTCCGTACTATCATGAATCAGATTGAAGAGAGATGATGATAAGGAGCGCCTATACATGATTGAGCTGCTCAGGCGTTTTGGTGGTAAGTTTCGCCGGTATATGGTGATTGGTCCTGCGTGCAAGCTGATCGAAGTGATCTTTGACCTGCTGACGCCGCTCGTGATTGCCCAGATGATCGACAAGGGCATCGGCGCGCACGACGTCAGCGCCGTCGTCCACTACGGTATGCTGCTTGGCGCCATGGCTGTGATCGGCATCTCGTTTACGCTCGTTTGCCAAAAGATGGCGGCGCTGACCTCACAGGGCATGGGCACCGATATTCGCGGCGCACTCTATGAGCATATCAACAAGCTGAGCTATGCCGAGCTCGATCGCTTTGGCACGCCGTCGCTCATCACGCGCATCACCAACGACGTCAATCAGGTGCAGCTCGCCGTGGCGCTGGGCGTGCGCATGCTTATCCGCTGGCCTTTCCTGGCGGTGGGCTCCATGGTTGCGGCCCTCGCCATCGACCTTAAGCTCGGCATTATCTTTTTAATCTGCACGCCCGCCATCGGCCTGGTGTTTTGGTTTGTCATGGCGCGCTGCATTCCGTACTACAAGCAGCTGCAGGCAAAGCTCGACCGCATTGCGCTCATTTGCCGCGAGGGGCTTTCGGGCGCTCGTGTGGTCCGCGCGTTTGTGCGCGAGGATCACGAGCGCGAGCGTTTTGCCCAGGCGGCTGACGATCAGGCGCATGTCGCCATCGCGGTGGGCAAGCTCTCGTCGATTCTCAACCCCGTCACGTTTTTGGTGATGAACCTGGGCGTGTGCGCCATCCTGTGGGTGGGCGGCATCCAGGTGAATGTGGGCGAGCTCACGCAGGGCCAGGTCATGGCGTTTGTCAACTACATGACGCAGACGCTCACCTCCATCGTGTACGTCGCCAACCTGGTCGTGGTCTTTACCAAGGCGAGCGCCAGCGCGTCGCGCATCAACGAGGTGCTCAATTGCGTGCCGAGCATTACCGACGAGGGCAACGAGCCGGTCGCCCTGCCCGAGCCGAACGCGGCGGGCGCAGCTGCCCCGGTCCCCGCGCTGAGCTTGAGCCACGCGAGCTTCTCCTTTGGCGCGGGCGCCGCCAATGCCGTCAACGACGTGACTCTGGATTTGCCGCTGGGCAAAACGCTCGGCATTATCGGCGGCACGGGCAGTGGTAAGTCCACGCTCGTCTCGCTCATTCCGCGCCTGTACGATGCGGGTACCGGCAGCGTGAGCGTAATGGGTGCCGACGTGCGCACCTGGCCGCTCGACCAGCTGCGCCACGTGGTCGCGACCGTCCCGCAGCGCGCGTCGCTGGTGAGCGGCACCATTCGTAGCAACCTGACCTGGCGCGACGAGTCGGCGACCGACGAGGAGCTCTGGGCGGCGCTCGATATGGCGCAGGCCAGCGAGCTCGTGCGCAACAAGCCGCAGGGGCTCGACGCCTCGGTCGAGGCGGGCGGCAAGAACTTCAGCGGTGGTCAGCGCCAGCGCCTGACCATCGCGCGTGCCTTGGTGGGTTCGCCGCAGATTCTGATCATGGACGACTCCGCCTCGGCACTCGATTTTAAGACCGACGCGGCGCTTCGCCATGCCATCCGCGAGCGCAGCGTGCGCGGCGCCGCCGAGGGCGGGTTGCCGCTGACGACCGTCATCGTGAGCCAGCGCGTCTCGACCGTGCGCGATGCCGACATGATCTGTGTGCTCGATCACGGTTCGGTTGCGGGCCTGGGTACGCACGACGAGCTGTACGCAAGCTGCCAGCTCTACCGCGAGATTTGCCAGTCGCAGCTCCGCCGTGAGGAGCTCGAGGGCCAGCAGGGGAGTGCGACGCCCGCTTCGGACTCCGCCCCTGCATCCACCCGCGCAAAGGAGGGCCGCTAAATGAATCCGTATACTTCTTCCGGTTCGGTCGCCACGATGACGGCCAATGTGTCCGGTAGCGATAACCTCAACGATCTGGGTGACGGCCCGCGCCAGCCCGGCGATTCCGAGCGCTATCCCGTGAGCACGGTGACCCGTCGCCTGATGGGCTACGTGCGTCCGCACCGCATTTCGTTTACGGCGTCGTTTGTGAGCGCCGCCATCTCGGTGATCCTGCAGCTCTATACGCCCATCCTCATCGGCGAGGGCATCGACCTCATCGTTGCCGCCGGACAGGTGGACTTCGATGCACTGCTACCGCTCGTCACCAAACTCGCGCTGGTCGTGGTTGGCGCTGCGGCGTTCCAGTGGCTGCAGGGCTACTGCGTCAACCGCCTGTCCTACGAGACGGTGCGCGACATGCGTGTCGAGGCAAGCGACAAGCTCAGCCGCATGCCGCTCAGCTTTATCGACGGCCATGCCCACGGCGACCTTATGAGCCGCGTGGTCAACGACGTCGACCAGGTGGGCGACGGTCTGCTGCAGGGCTTTACGCAGCTCTTTACCGGCGTCATCACCATCGTGGGCACGCTCGCGTTTATGCTCTCCATCAACCTGACCATGACGCTCGTGGTGGTGCTTGTCACACCTCTTTCCATCTTTGCGGCGGGCGCCATCGCCAAGCTCTCCAACAAGAGCTTTACAGCGCAGCAGCGCATTCAGGGCCAGCTGGGCGGCCATATCGAGGAGTATGTGGGTGAGCAAAAGCTCGTGGACGCCTTCGCCTATGGACCGAACGCGCAGCAGCGTTTCGACGCCCTCAACGCCGAGCTCTACACTGCGGGCGAGCGCGCGCAGTTTATGGGCTCGCTTTCCAACCCCGGCACGCGCTTTATCAACAACATCATCTACGCCGTGGTCGCCGTGATCGGCTGCGTGGGCGTGATCACGGGCGTGCCCGCGGCGCTTACGGTGGGCGGCGTGCAGATCTTTCTGTCCTACGCCAACCAGTACACTAAGCCGTTCAACGAGGTTACGAACGTCATCACGCAGATCCAGACGGCGTACGCCTCGGCGCGCCGCATGTTCGCGTTGCTCGATGCGCGCGAGCAGGAACCCGACGCTGTGGATGCCATTGAGCTCGCCGCCCCGAAGGGCGAGGTTTCGTTTGAGCATGTGGACTTTAGCTATGTGCCCGACCGCAAACTGCTGCAGGATATCTGCATCGATGCCAAGCCCGGTATGCGCTATGCCCTCGTCGGTCCCACGGGCTGTGGCAAGACGACGCTCATCAACCTGCTACTGCGCTTTTACGATATCGATGCTGGGCGCATCGCGGTCGATGGCCGTTCCTCGCGTGACTACACGCGCGCAAGCCTGCGCCGCGCCTTTGGCATGGTGCTGCAGGACACTTGGCTGTTCGAGGGCACGGTGGCGGAAAACATCGCTTACGGCTGTCCCGATGCCACGCGCGAACAGGTTGTCGAGGCGGCCAAGCGCGCGCACGCGCACAAGTTTATCGTGCAGCTGCCAGGCGGCTACGATACGGTCATCGGCGAGGACGGCGGCACGTTTAGCCAGGGTCAAAAACAGCTGCTGTGCATCGCGCGCGTCATGCTCACCGACCCGGCTATCTTGCTGCTGGACGAGGCGACCTCGAGCATCGATACGCGTACCGAGCTGCAGGTGCAGGCGGCATTCGACGAGCTCATGGCTGGCCGCACAAGCTTTGTCGTGGCGCACCGCCTGAGCACGATTCGTAACGCCGACTGCATTCTGGTGATGCGCGACGGGCAGATTATCGAGCGTGGCACGCACGACGAGCTGCTAGCGGCAGGCGGCTTCTACGCCGAACTCTACCGCAGCCAATTCGCCCAGTAAGCAAGACGCGGGACAAATGAATCAGGTTAATTTGCCCCATAGAGCCATCTTGTTATATAGCGTTCTACCAGCGCGTGATACATTTTGACGATACTCCGTGACACAATTTGACGGTATTCCGTGAAACACTCTGCGGCGGCATTAATCCAAGTACACGCGGTCCAAAATCCACCCAAGGTGTCGTCTGCGTCGCCAATCGACAGACGGTGGTTTACATCTGTCGCGTTAGTACTAAGATATTCATCTAATAAATTGCATTAGTGGCTTTAGTTTTGGGGGAAACGAGCAACGTGACTATGACATGCTCTTTGGTGGTTAACAGCAAGAGCGGTAATACCAGGATGGTTTCGGGCGCGATCAAGCGCGCTCTGCAGGCTGCGGGCGTTGAGTTTATCCACGCCGCGGCGTTGAGCGACGATGCGGATGCGGATCAAGTTGCGCTCGAGGCGCAGGGCGCCTGCGCGGCCGACACGGTGCTCGTCGGTTTTTGGTGCGACAAGGGCGCGTGCACGCCTTCGGTCGCGGCGTTGCTCTCCGCCTTGCACGGCAAGCGCGTGTTCCTGTTTGGCACCTGCGGTTTTGGGGCCGACCAGAGCTATTATCAGCAGATTATCGATCGTGTGACCTCCAATTTGGCTGTGGATGCCGAGCTTGCGGGTTGGGCGATGTGCCAGGGCAAGATGGGCCCCGCGGTCAAGCAGCGCTACGAGGCCATGCTCGAGCAAGATCCCGACAACGCCCGATTTAAGATGCTGCTCGACAACTGGGTTGCCGCAAAGGATCACCCCACCAAGGAAGATCTGGACAACATGGCTGCAGCCGCCAAAAAGGCCGTGCTGGGGGAGTAGCTCCCATCGCCGACGGCGGTCGGTCCATCTTTCTAAATGAAACGTCCTCCCGGGCGTCGGGGCACGAAGTTCCCTGCTCTACAGTCCTGCGCAAGACGAAGGCCACATTAAGTGGCCTTCTTTGCGTGCGGAACTCGCGATGAACTTCGTGCCCCGCCGTCCGGGAGGACGCCTCTTTATTGATGGGAGGCCTGATAGGTCGATGGTTCCGTGCCCGGATGCGTCCAAAGTGGGACGGGCTTTCCGGATGGGCAGGCTTTCGAAAAATGCGTCCCGGAATTTGCCTTTGGAATGGGACGTAGTTTCCCGTTGAGGTGCTTTGCGGAAAGTGCATCCCACTCTGGGCGGTCGAAGTGGGACACACTTTCCCAAAGGCGCTCCAACGGGAAATTGCGTCCCATTATTCGGTCAAGAAACGGGATGCATTTTCCCAATGAGAGCAAAACCGGAAAATGCATCCCGGAATTTGCGCTCAAAGTGGGATGCGGTTTCCGGTTGAGGGTCTAAGGGGAAAGTGCGTCCCAGAATCGACGCTTGAAATGGGATGCAGTTTCCCGATGAGGCACTCGACGGAAAATACATCCCAGAAATGGCCTTTGAGCTGGGATAAGATTTCCGCGGCATCTCGGATTCTCAAAAATGAGACACGCCGTTGGCGAAAATGAGACACGTGATATCGGGCATCGGACGTATCATTTGCAAAAATGAGTCAACTCCACTCGAATAAAGCGAGGTCCCTCATGTACGTTCCACACCCCCGTATCCGTAGGCTGTCGAAAATCCCGCTTGTTGGGACGGCGGCGCTTGCTGCGTTGATCGCCACGAGCGTCGCCTGCTTCACGGCCACGCCCCAGGTTGCCCAGGCGGCAGACGCGCCCGCAATCACCGATATGACCGAGCAGGATTATCAAGCCCTGGGTCTGGGCACGAGCGAGGACATTCCGGCCGATACCGTTGGCCCCTATTCCACTGATACCCCCACGACGTTTGCCACGCGCAGCGAGGTCTATATGGCAGCTAACGGTAGCCATGGCAATCGCTACACTCTGCGCGACAAGCTCGAGAACGTCGAGCGCGGTGACATTGGCGGCAGCAGCAAACTCACCGATGGCTATGGAAGTGTGTGGGGCGCCGCAAAGTTCTGGCAAAACGTCAACAAATTCGATACGAACAGCGATCTCTACAAGCATAGCGACTACGGTGGCGGCACCTGGTCGTACCTAAGCAACAATGAGTCCTCAACAGTACTCGCCAACGACAACAACGGTTTCTCGGGCATTCACGCCACGAGTGTTGAGTTCTGCAGCGACGCCAGCACGGGCAAAAAGAGCCGCGTTGCCGAGCTCCGTGCCTACGGCGACAGTTCCTCCACGACGATTGACGGCAAGTCATACGCCGGAAAGGTTGAGCTGGTCCTCTACTCGTTTAGCAACGGGCGTACGCGCACTCTCGACACACGCCTGCCGGTGACGGTCAACACTAATATGATGTACGAAGGCCGTTTTAAGTACCTGGATGCCGGTTACCTGCAAGAGCACGACGCCGTCTTTGATGTCGAGGCGGGCGATGTCGATGGCGACGGCGTCGACGAGCTTTTTGTCTACGCGGGCTGCTATGTCGACGAGAACGGCGTGCGCAAGGCTGTAGTCGGCATGTATGACTTGGAGGGCGGCAACTGGAAGCAAAGCGTCGTCAAGATCGATGCCGGTAACGCCGCGGACTACACCACGCACAACAAGGGCGGGAACGACTCCTGGACGCAGCTTCAGTCAGCTCCTGTCGTTTCGCTAGCGGCCGGCGACCTCGATCGCGATTTTTGCGATGACCTCGCCATCGTGGTCTCGGCACCCTACGGCAAGAAGAATATTGATAAGTCGACGCATTGCGAGCTGTTTTCGTGGGATGCATCCAAGGGTGCGCTCGTCCATGTCGATGCTCTGGGCGACGCGGGCGCAATCTCCCTCTCCGCGAACGGCAAGACCATGGTCGCTGCGAATGCGACGTTCGGCACGTTTGCCGCCTACGATGAAGAAGGAAAGAAGACGGGTGAAACCGTCACGGGCCTTATTCTTGCGGGCTATGACTGGCAACGCAGCGCTTTTGATTACGGCGCTTCTGACGGCAGCAAGGGGCTGTACGGCGCGCTGTACCGCTACGCGTATTTTGACTCGGAGTCTGGCGAGTTCAAGCTTTCCGATTGCAAGGAACACAGAGACGGGCTCCTCGCCTCCTATGGGCTGATGCATGTGCCCAACAGCGCATGGAAGGATAGCGCTCAGGATAAGCGCTATCCGTGCACCTTGGCGCCTATTGCCCTTGCCACTGCCAACCTTGACGGCCTGTCCGAGCAGCTGGCGGTCGACGAGGTGCTCGTGGGCGGCGATGTGTTCCGCGACTTTGCCTGCAACACGGCACAGAGCGGGGCTCAGGGCTTGGGGTCCATGGTCGGAACCATGAGCATGAGCGGTCAGCAATACAACAGCGGCAACAAGCATGACCACAAGGGTATAGAGCAGGTGTGGATCAGCGACGTCAAGGCGGGCAGCGTCTCGGGTTCGGACCGCTATAACGAGAGCTTTATCGCCGTGGTGGGCAAGCACCTCGACGAGGACCTGCGCAAGAACGATGACTACTATTGGATGACCGCCTCGCATTTTTCGCTCGACGAGAACGGAAAGGTGCGCCGCGGCGAGGAGCAGGTGATTAGCGAGAGCAACCGTCGCGGCACTACCTACGGCACATTTATCTCGCTCGCGCTGCCCGATGTCGACAACGACAGCGTCAAGATCACGTACAAGGACCGCTACAAGGTCTATACCAACCCGCGCGTGCTTGCCGTGCTGCAGGATGCGCCCTATGTTGAGGATCTGGAGCAGGCATACGGCTATCTGGTGTTGGGCGGCACGTCATACGGAGAGGAAAAGGGCACGGGGACATCCCAGGGCTATACCATTGGCGCCGAGTTGGGCGTTGCCGTCGAGGTGCAGACCGGTCCGCCCCTGGTCGCGATGAATGCTTCAGTCGATTTTGCCGCCGAGGGATGCTATGACTACCGGAGCGAGCGCACGGTCAGCGCAAGCGTAAGCTATGAGTCGCATGCCGGCGAGGGTGACAAGGCCGTGCTCTACACGATTCCGATGGTCTATTACGAGTATGAGATCGAAAATGAGGAAACTGGTGGCAAGGGCGTGATGGCGGCGCCCGTGTCGCTCGGCGCGCAGACCTCGGTCGTTAATGTCGAGGCCTATGACCGCATTGCCAAACAGCACAATATGACGCCGCTCAGCTACTTTTTGACCAACCGGTCGGGAGAACCCGGAACCTATCAAACGACGCTCAACGGCGAGACTCCCGTTGGGGATTCCTTTGGCCTGGGCAAGCCTGGCGTAACGCGCGCCTACACGCACGATGGGTTTAACGGCGCCGCCGCGCAGTCGGGGGCGAGCATTGAGCAGACCATCGAAGTCGAGGAGGGCAAGGAGCAGGAGCTCGAGCTCGGCTTGACGCTGAACGGCAGCGTTGTCATGGGCGCGAAGCTCGCAAAGCACGAGTTGTTTGGCGGCCTGTGCTTTGGTGCCAACGCCGGCTTTACTACGGGTAACTCCTCGAGTGAATCGACCGAATACGGCGGCACCGTCGACAACCTGCCCGAGGCCGCGCAGGGCAAGTACGGTTTTGTGTGGCGTCTGGGCGTCAACGCGGTGGATGTCGACAAGTTCGAGGCAGACTCGGGCGACAAGCTCGGCACCAAGGACACCGACCAGTTCTGGATCGTGGGCTATGACGTTAAGGACGTCGAGATGCCCGACGCGCCGGCCGTGACGGGCTTTACGGCAAACGCTGTCGATTCGACCAGCGTTACGTTTAGCTGGGACGATGTACTCGCAAACAAGAGTGGCTTTAGCTACGGCGTGGGTATGCTGCAGAGCAATGCGGCGGACGCCGTCGTGAACAGCTGGAAGATTGCCGACAACACGCAGACGTCGCTTGCCTGGGACGGGTTGCAGCCCAATACGGAGTATCGATTCGCTATCGCCGCCGTTAAGAACGGATCCACGACTGAAACAGGTATTCGTTCGGCAATTATCACGGTCAAGACCATGCCCGATGGCATGACGATGACCGTGAGCGGACCTGCGGCGGATGCTGCGGAGGGGTCGGATCTTGGATACGACTCTTCGGTTGAGCGCACGGCGGGAAGCCACCTGACGCTCTCGGCGATTGGCCATGTGAAGCAACTCGGTGCCGACGATAGCGAAACAGGGCTGGCACCGACCTATATGTGGTACCGCAAGGGCCGCGGCGAGACAGAGTTTAAGCTCGTGGGTGCCGATGGCAACCTCGCGGCTGGAACGGCCTCAAAGCTCGAGATTGACCTGATCGCAGACGATGACGGTGCGCAGTATTACTGCCACGTGGGATACAACGACGTGGGCCTCGACACCGGCACGACGCTCGTGAATATCGAGGCCGAGGAGACGGCGCCCACAACGGTGAACGCCACCCCGATCCGCACGCGCCGCCTGTTCTCACAGGCAAGTGCGGGCGCCAAGAAGTTCCTGGACCATACGCTGGTAAACACCGCCGGCCCAACCGATTCCGAAGGCTCAAAGGGCCCCGAGACTCCTGAGACCCCGACGAACCCGGACAAGCCCAAGTCCGACAACGGAGCTAAGACCGACACCAAGGTTAAGACTACGACCACAGCGAAGAACCTCGCAAGTACCGGCGACCAAACATTCGCCCTAGTCGCCACCGCAGCAGCAGCGGGAGCAACGCTCGTAGTGATAGCCCTCATCATGCTGATCAAGCGCCGCAAGACCCACTAGTAGCCAGTCGAACATATCGACAACCCAAAAACCCGGGTAGCCAAAAAACAGGCCACCCGGGTTTTCTGTTGAGTGGAGACTCCGCAAGCGGAAACTGCATCCCACAATTAGCGCCCGGAACGGGACACATTTTCCGTCAAGCCCTCATCCGGAAAAACCATCCCAGTTTGAGCGCCCAGACCGGATCGCACTTTCCCAAAGGGTCCTCAACGGGAAACTGCGTCCCATAATTAGGCCGAGAAATGGGATGAACTTTCCCAATGAGAGCCAACCGGAAACCACGTCCCAGAATCAGCCCCCAAAGTGGGACGCACTTTCCCAACGAGCCTCAACCGGAAAATACATCCCGGAATCCAGCTGAATAGTGGGACACACTTTCCCAATCGGGTCCCAAGCGGAAACTGCATCCCATTCCAGACAAGAATTCCGGGACACACTTTCCGCAAACAAAGAAGGCCACATAACGTGGCCTTCAACTTATATATGTTCGGCGATACACCCAAGACAAGCCACGCTCCAACAACAGGGCGTCTGTCCGGGCGGAGGTATGTAAGGTTCATCGCGAGTTCCGCACGCAAAGGAGGCCACTTAATGTGGCCTCCGTCTTGCGCAGGACTGTCCGAGCAGGGAACCTTACATACCTCCGCCCGGACAGACGTTTCAGTTATGAACTCGCAGCTAGTCGCTACTTGATCTTGGTCGTACCCGGTGCCAAGTTGGGGTCGGTCTCGTTGGCCTCGGTCTGGAAGTGCTCGGTGTACACGTTCTTGCCGTCGCGGAACATCTCGTAATACTGCATTTTGGCGTAATCCTCGCGCGCCTTGGTGGCGGCTGCTGCGGCGTCGTCGTCACCGGTGACGTTGGAGGAGAGCGCCCAGCGCAGGCTGGCGTCCTCGTAGCCCACCGAGTTGATGGCGGGCAGCGACTCGCGCAGCGTCATGTGCGCCTTCTGGTAGTCGGAGAGGGGTGCGCCGATCAGCTGCATAAGTTGGGTGGACAGGTAGTTGGTGGACAGGTCGTCGGTCTCGCTCGTCTGGTCGCAGCCGGCAACGTCGTAGTTGGCCCAGATGATGTAGTCGGTCTGCCACAAGCGCTCCTGGTGGGTGGCGTCGTCCTCGCCGGTAAACCACTTGTCATTGAACTTGGACGGGAAGAACGGCTGGTGATCGCCCCAGAACACCACGACTACCTTGCGGTCGAGCTTGCTCAAGGCGTTGAGGAAGTAGCGCAGCGCCTGATCGGACTGCTCGATGCACGAGACATACTCGTCGACATCGGACAGCGTGCCGTCCTCGACGGTCTTGGCGTCCAGGTCGGTCGTGTCGATATTCAGATGCATCTGCTTATCGACCGGCAGCAGGCCCGTGTCGTAGCCCGAGTGGTTCTGCATGGTCACGTCGAAGATAAACTGAGGATCGGCGTTCTGGTCGAGCAGCTCAAGAATCTTGTCGTAGGTAGCCTGGTCGGTCACCATCCCGCGCAGGGTATCGGCGCCCTGGAAATCGTTGATGGACAGGAACTGGTCAAAGCCAAAGTCCTTATAGACGTTTTCGCGGTTCCAGTTGGTGGCGTGGTTGGGGTGCATGGCCGTGGTGGAATATCCGAGCGACTTGAACTGCTCTGCCAGGTTCCCGGTCGTCTCCATGTTGTAGATGGTGTACGGATACACGCCCGAGCCCAGGTTGGCCATGGAGTTGCCGGTCATAAACTCAAACTCGGTATTGGCGGTGCCGCCGCCGTAGGCGCTCACGTAGAGCTTGCCGCGGCTGAGGCAGTTGGACAGGTTCTTAAAGTACTGCGGGCCTTCGTAGCCGGCGCGCATGTTCTGGTAGATCGACAGATCCGAGAAGGTCTCGTTCATGATGGCGATGACCGTGGGCTTCTCGCTGTCGAACTGCTCCTTTGCGGCGGCGCGCTCGTCGCTCTTGGCCGCGTCGGACTTGTCGTAGGCCTTGGCGTACTTTTTGAGCGTGGCCTTGGCATCGTCGACGGAGTAGTCGGCGGGTTTGGGCGGCTTGATGGACTGCGCTGCGCTAATGAAAGCGGGCAGGTAGCCCTCGCGCCAGTAGCTCTCGAGCGGGCGCCAGGTGTAGACGGTGATGCCGAGGGTGTTGTAGTAGTCGATGAGTGTGACGTGTGCGGTCACGCCGCCCAGGCACAGCACGGCAACGAGCAGGTTGATGAGCAGCATGCGCTTGGCGTTGGCGGCACCCTTCTGGCGGTGCGGCGCCACGATGCCGGCGTACTCGCACAGCAGCATCGAGATGGCGGTAAAGCCCATGGATAGCACGCAGAACAGCGAGATCGAGAAGGTGTAGCCGTTGCCGGCGACCGCGGCGGCGGTGGAGATGGCCGAGAGGTCGCCCGGCTGGATGGGCATGGATTTAAACGTGATGACGAAGAACTCGGCAATGCCCAGGACAAAGAGGGCGAAGGCCAGGACGGCCGGAGCTGCGCCGTGGCGCTGGAACAGGAAGAATAGGCCGGCCATGAGCGTGGTGATGATGGCCAACTCGAGCAGGATGCACAGGGGGTAGACCCAGGTAAAGTCGTGGTTGGACGAGACCTCCATGCCCAGCAGCGCAAAGACGCCGGCAAGCAGCAGGCACAGCACGGCGGCGACAAGCGGCTTGCCCACAAAGGCGCCGCGCAGGCGGGCGAGCTTGCCCGTGGGGGCGGGGGCGTCGGCCGAGGCGAATGCAAAGACGCGCGGTGCGATGCGATCGCGGGCGATGCTTGCCCAGGCGCAGCTGGTGAGAATGGCGTTGGTCAGGATGAGCATCACAAAGGCGAGCGGCTCGTTCTGTGCCACGAGGCCAATAGCGCCCCAGACTGTCAAAAAGAGCTGGAACAGGCCAAAGGCGACGCTCCAGGCGAAGGCGCCCTTGGTGACGGTGCCCGACTGAGCGCGAATGGCCTTGGCCTCGCGCAAAACAAGGTAGACGGTCGCCGCAAGACCGACGAGCGAGATGGCGGCAGCGAACATGCTGAGACTCCTCACAAACTTAAAACCTACGAAAGCGGGGGTTTACCCGATTGTTACCTAAATATGCACTGCATTTGCGGGCTGCGCACAACAACCAGCCATATTAACGCGCATGTGCGGCGGTGTGGCGCAATGTAGTGGCGACCTGCGCGATAATGGACGGGAATTACACGGAAACGTAAAGGCTTCTTAAAGAATTGGCGAGGATAGAGCTATGGGCGAGCAGGTTTGTATGACGGGTGCCGAGTACTGCGGCGGAGCTAAGGGCGTGGATACGAACGGCTATCCGGTCGAGACTACGGGCAATGCGGTGCTGGACACGTTGGAGCACCGTTCCTCCACGCGTGCCTTCGCGCGTGACGACAACGACCGTCCCGTGGCGGTGACCGACGAGCAGCGGGCGGCGATTTTGCATGCGGCGAGCCGTGCGCCGTCGGCAGGCGCCATGATGATGTATTCCATCGTGAGCATCCGCGAGCATGCCACGCTCGACCGCCTGGCCGACCTGTGCGACCACCAGCCCATGATCGCCAAGGCGCCCTGGGCACTTATATTTGTGGTCGATTATGCCAAGTGGATCGATCTGTTTGAGCACGTGGGCTGCTTTGAACCCGAGTTTGTCGAGCGTACGGGCAAGGCGCCCCGCCGCGCGCCGGGTTTGGGCGACTTTGCCATCGCGGCCCAGGACGCCGTGATCGCCGCGCAAAACGCCGTGGTTGCCGCCGAGGCCCTGGGGCTGGGAAGCTGCTACATTGGCGACATCGTGGAGAACGCCGAGGAAGTTGCCGAGCTGCTCGACCTGCCACCCTATACCATGCCGCTGTCGATGCTCATCGTCGGCACGCCTCGCAAGGAGCGTCCGGCCATTGCGCATCCCGTGGTGAACCTGGTGCACGAGGAGCGCTACTGCCGCGCGGATGCCGCGACCATGGACGCGCAGGTGGCCGAGATGGACGCGATGTTCCGTCCGCATGCCCGCGAGGTGGGGGAGCGCGTCATGGATATCTACACCCGCAAGCACACGAGCCCCTTTATGGCCGAGATGAGCCGCTCCATGGAGTGGTGGTTCAAAAATTGGCTCGGAAAATGACGAATGTGACAAGGGGACAGTCCCTTTGTCACATTCCATATCGCCGCGGTGGCCTAAAGGCCGTATAAATGTTTATCTAGCTGGGAAAACAGTACCATTCAAACATAGGCCGATTACCTATAATTCCTTCGAACATTAAAGTTGGGAGGAAACCGGCTTATGGAACAGAAGGCCAAGGAGGCAGCCTCGCACGCTGCGATTCCCGTGAGCATCTCGGCGATGCTCGTCACGCTGGGCGTGGTGTACGGCGATATCGGCACCAGCCCTATGTATGTAACCAAGGCGCTCGTTGCCGGCAACGGCGGCATCGGAAGCGTGACGGAGGAGTTCGTGCTTGGCGCGCTCTCCCTTGTCGTGTGGACGGTCACGCTGCTGACCACCATCAAGTATGTGCTCATCTCGCTGCGCGCCGATAACCATGGTGAGGGCGGCATCTTTGCCCTGTACAGCCTGGTCAAGCGCTGTGGCAAGTGGCTTATCATCCCCGCCATGCTGGGTGGCGCCGCGCTGCTCGCCGACGGCATCCTGACGCCGGCCGTTACCGTTACCACGGCCATCGAGGGCCTGCGCACCATCCCGGCGGTCCATGCCGTGCTGGGCGATGACCAGGGCCGCGTCGTCGCCATTACGCTCGCCATCATCATCGCGCTCTTTTTGGTGCAACGCATCGGTACGGCCAAGATCGGTCACGCCTTTGGCCCCATCATGACGCTGTGGTTCCTATTCCTGGGCGGCACGGGTCTGTTCTTTGTCTTACAGCACCCCGCCGTGCTGCTGTGCCTCAACCCGCTCCGCGGCATCGCCTTTTTGTTGAGCCCCAACAACCACGCGGGCATCATGATTCTGGGCAGCTGCTTCCTTGCCACCACCGGTGCCGAGGCGCTCTACTCCGACATGGGCCACGTCGGCCGCGGCAATATCTACGCTACCTGGCCGTTCGTTAAGTGCTGCCTGCTGCTGTCCTATATGGGCCAGGGCGCTTGGCTTATGAACAACGCTGCCAACCCCGAGCTCATGGGCATTGCCGATCTCAACCCGTTCTACCAGATGCTCGCCCCGGGCCTGCGCCCGTTTGCCGTCGGCCTTTCCACCGTCGCGGCCATCATTGCCTCGCAGGCGCTCATCACCGGTGCATTCTCGCTGGTGTCCGAGGCCAGCCGTCTGGACCTCATGCCGCACATGCAGGTCTTCTACCCTGCCGAGACCAAGGGCCAGCTCTACATCCCCATGGTCAACAACGTCATGCTTGTCGGCTGCGTCATTGTGGTGCTGCTGTTCCAGAACTCGGCGCATATGGAAGCCGCGTACGGCCTTGCCATCACGCTGACTATGATGTGCACCACGCTGCTGCTCTTCTTCTACCTGCACGAGGAGCGCAAGCTCAAGGTTGCTCCGTGGATCTTCGCGGCCTTCTTCCTTTTGCTCGAGGGCTTTTTCTTCGTGAGCTCGCTCACCAAGTTCTTCCACGGCGGCTACTTCACCATCCTCATGGCCGCACTCATCATGGGCATTATGGTGTGCTGGTACAACGGCACGGCGGTCGAGCAGCGCCAGTTTACGCTGCTGCCGCTGCGCAGCTACCTGCCGCAGCTCAAGCGCCTGCGCGACGACGACCGTTACGAGCGCATGAGCGACAACGTCGTGTACCTGACCAAGGACACCCATACCGACTACATCGACCGCGATATCGTCTATTCGATCTTGGACAAGCATCCCAAGCGCGCCCGCGCCTGGTGGTTTGTGAATGTCGAGACCATGGACGAGCCGCACACCTTTGCCTATTCGGTCGAGACGTTCGGCACCGACTACGTGTTCCGCGTGCATCTGTACCTGGGCTACAAGATCAACCAGCGCGTCAATGCCTACCTGCGTCAGGTCGTTCAGGACCTGGCTGCCACCGGCGAGCTACCGGCGCAGATGCATGACTACTCGGTCTACAAGGATCCGGGCAACATCGGTACGTTCAAGTTCGTCCTGATTCGTAAGCTTCTGGCGCCTGAAAGCGATGTGGAGCCGAGCGAGCGTACGGCCATCACGCTCAAGTACATCATCCGCCGCGCCGCCGGCACGCCTGCGCGTTGGTATGGCCTGGAGAACTCCAACGTGAGCTTTGAGTACGTGCCGCTGTTCACCAAGTTCAAGGCCGTGAACAAGATGCAGCGCCTGGCCCCCAACGAGCGGCCGTAGTCGACGCTCGAGGTTTGTCTGCGAACGGGCGGGTTTGTATTGACGGGGATTGAGTCCTGGGAGGAAACCATGGATGCAAAGGTGCTTGACGGTTGCGATCTTGCGACCGAGCTGGTGCGTGAGGTACGCGCCGATGCTGCCGAAGATCGGTTCTTTACGAATCGGGCCAACATGGATATGGCCGACCGCGTGATTTCGATCGTGGTGACGGTGCTTGTCGCGGCGTGCGTGTGCGCACTGCTCGCGCACGTGCTGTTTGTCTAACGACCGCAGGTTGCAAAGGCTTTACACTTGGAACCACCACAAGGGGAAACCACCACAAGGGTGCCTGTCCCCTTTGTGGTGGTTTTTGTTTTTGAGAGAGGGGCGGGACGCTGATGGACGTCCGTACGGACGGCGATATTGCCGATAGCTTTTGGTGGCGGCGCACAACGCTGACGCGCCGCACTCCTCTGTATGACGCCTGCGTATCGGTGGGGCTGCTGGTCGCGGCGACGATTATGGGCGCGCTGCTCGACCATCCGGGTCTCGCGCCGAGCATCATGATCGTCTATGTGTTCGCCGTTCAGCTGTGCGCATTCTTTACCTGGAGTCGCCTGTATTGCTTGCTGAGCTCGGCTGCCGCCGTGGCGCTCTACAACTTTTTGTTTGTCGACCCGCGCTACTCGCTGTCGCTTATCGACCGCGGCTATCCCGGCATGTTCTTCATCATGTTCGTGGTTTCGCTTGTGTCGAGCTCGATTGCGTTGGCCCTGCGCCGCGCCTTGGCACAGGCTGCCGCCAGCGACCGCCGCACGCATATGGTGCTCGAGACCAACCGCATGCTGCAGCGGTGCGCCGATCAGCATCAGATCGTTCACGCCATGGCCACGCAGCTGGCGCGTCTTTCGGGCTGTCCGGTTGTGTGGTACAGCGCCGACGCCGAGGGCGATGACCTGCTGCCGCGTGCGACGTACACGGCCGTGGGCGATGCCGCCCCGGTGCACGAGCTGGCGCCGCAGATGCCGCCGAGGCTCTCGGCGTCCGCCTACGTGGGAACGCCGCTCGACGCCACGTTTGGCGGTTCGGCGTTTTATGGCATCTACCTGACGGTTCGCACGGGCGACGGCTTCGTGCGCTCGAGCGACCCCGCCTCGGTGGTGGGCGTGCTGGCTATCGTTGCCGAACCCGACGTGCTGACGCACGAGGAACGGACACTTGCCGATGCCATCGTGAGCGAAGGCGAGCTGGCGCTCGATCGCGCCCGCGCCATGGAGGCCCGCGAGGAGGCGGCGGTGCTTGCCAAAAATGAGCAGCTGCGCGCCAACCTGCTGCGCTCCATCTCGCACGACCTGCGCACACCGCTTACCAGTATTTCGGGTAATGCCGACGTGCTGCTCGACCAGGGCTCGACCGGCACCGCCGTGCTCGATGCCCAGACGCGCCGCGGCCTGCTTCTATCCATTCGCTCGGATGCGCTGTGGCTCAACGCCACCGTCGAGAATCTGCTCGCCATCACCAAGCTCGAGGGTGGCGGCATGCGCCTGTCGACCACGCTCGAGCTCATGGACGATATCGTCGAGGAGGCACTGCGCCACGTGAACCCTGCCGTGCGCGAGCACGACCTTAAGGTGGTGCCGTGCGATGAGCCGGCGCTCGTCAATGTCGATGCGCGCCTGATGGTGCAGCTGGTGGTCAATCTGGTGAACAACGCCGTCACCTATACGCCCGCAGGCTCGCATATCGTGATTTCGATTGGCGTCGACGGTGGGCACGTGACGTGCTCAGTGGCCGATGATGGCCCGGGCATTGCGCCCGAGGACCGCGAGCGGATCTTTGAGTCGTTCTACACCGCCAACCACGGTCTTGCCGACAGCCACCGTAGCGTGGGCCTGGGACTTTCGCTCTGCCGCTCCATTGCATTGGCGCATGGCGGTAGCATAGAGGTTGCCGCGGCGGACCCGCACGGCTCGGTCTTTACGATTGAGCTTCCCGTCGCCGACGTTTCGTTTGATAAGGAGTAGCGCTGTGCCGAACTCTGCCGTAAAACCGCTCATCTTGGTCGTTGAGGACGACCCCGCCGTTCGCAATCTTATTGTTGCCGCGCTCGAGGCGCACGGCTTGCGTCATATGGCCGTGGAGACCGCCCATGCCGCCATTGCCGCTGCCTCATCGCAGGCACCGAGCATTGTGCTGCTCGATCTTGGTCTGCCCGATATGGACGGCGTCAAGGTGGTGGAGTCGGTGCGCGCATGGTCGGGCATGCCGATCATCGTGGTCTCGGCGCGCAGTGAGGATGCGGACAAGATTCGCGCGCTCGATGCCGGCGCCGACGACTACCTGACCAAGCCGTTTTCGGTCGAGGAGTTGCTCGCGCGCATTCGCACGACGCTCAGGCGCCTTTCGTATGCACAAACGGGCGGCGTTGTCTCCGAGGGCTCGTTCGATACCGGCGAGTTGCATATCGATTTTGATGCCGGCATCGCCACGATGGATGGCGAGGAACTGCATCTGACGCCGATCGAGTACAAGCTCCTGTGCCTGCTGGCGCACAACGCCGACAAGGTGCTGACGCACCAGTTTATCCTGCACGAGATTTGGGGCACGGCAACTAAGAGCGATCTGGCGAGCCTGCGCGTCTTTATGGGCACGTTGCGCAAGAAGATCGAGTCCGACCCCGCGCACCCGCGCTATATCCAGACGCATGTGGGTATCGGTTACCGATTGGTCACCCAAGGCTAGATCGCCGGCCACCATCCCAATATGAGTTGCGGTGAAATAGTTCCTGTTTGTGCCTTTACCAGGCATTTTAGGAACTATTCCACCGCAACTTTGTTTATTTGCCCTTGGGCTTGCTGGCGTAGAACTTCTTCTTTTTGGGCTTGCCGGCGGGGGAGGGTTTGCCGGCAAGGTTGGACTTGCCGTTGCTGGCCTGCGCGTGCGCGGGTACTGCCGCACGAGACTTGCGGGCCTCGGGGTTGCGCAGCTCCTCGGTTCGCTCTGCAATCTCCTCGGCACTAAAGCCGACCTCGGCCATGGCGTCCTCGATGGGCAGGCGGCGCACGATATAGCAATGGTGCACCTTCTGGTTGCGTGCGAAGTCCTCGGGGATGGTCTGTGCCGTAATGTCCTCCAGCACGACGCCCGCGCGCGCGAGCTTGCGCGTCTCGGGGCGGAAGCCGCGCAGGTTGCAGCTAAAGATGGCATGGCCGCCCTGCGCGAGCAGGCGCGATACGCCGGCCAAAAGCTCAACATGGTCGCGCTGGACATCCCAGGTACGGCGGCCCATCTTGGACGAGTTCGAAAACGTGGGCGGGTCGACAAAGATCAGGTCCCAGCGGTTGCGCGTCTGGCGCTGGTCACGAATCCAGGCGAGCACGTCGTCGCGCACAAAGTGATGCTGCGGACCCACAAAGCCGTTCTGGCGCATATTACGCTCGGCCCAGTTCAGGTAGGTGTTGGAAAGGTCGACCGTCACAGTCTCCTCGACGCCGCCGTCTGCCGCATAGCAGGTGGCGGTGCCGGTGTAGGCAAACAGGTTGAGGAAGCGGCGCGCCTGCTTGGCGTGCTCGCGCACTAGGTTGCGGGTGACGCGGTGATCCAGGAAGATGCCCACATCCAGATAGTCGTCAAAGTTGACGGCAAAGGTGAGCCCGCCCTCTTCGATGAGCGGCAGGCGACGGCGCGCGATGTTGGCGCGCTCGCCTGATGCGCCCTTACCGGCGCCCTGCTTGCCGTACTGCGAGCCGCCGCGCGAACGCATGCGGGCCTTGGCGTGCACGTGCTCGGCTGGGACATCCAGGATGCGCGGCGCGATGGCCAGAATGTCGAGCATACGAGCCTGGGCCAGTGCGGGGTCGATGGTCTTGGGCGCGGCGTATTCGGCGATGACGAGCCAGCGGCCCGGCGTCTGCGGGCAGCCCTCGTACAGGTCGATAGCGGCGGAGTAGTCGGGTAGGTCGGCATCGTAGACGCGGTAGCAGCTCACGCCCTCGCGCTTGGCCCACTTGCGGCGCAGACGGGCATTCTTGCGCAGGCGGTTGGCGAACTGCTCCGACTCCGGGATGAGCACGGGCAGCGGCTTGCCGTCGCCCAGGTCGAGCATGGCGGCAGGCTCGGGCATGGGGGTGCCGGCGGCTTCGTCTTGGGCACCTGCGGTCTGCTCCTCAGCACCTGCACTGGTCGCAGCTTCAAATGCCGCGGCGGCATGGTCGAGCGAGGGCCAAACCTCAATAGCCGCCTCCTCGTTATTGGGCATGACGGCAATGGAGCGCGCGGGCTCGGCATGGAGTGCGCGGGCCATAAGGCCATCGCGGGTGAGCGCGGCGACCGGTGCCGAGGCAAGCTCGGGCGCGCGGCGCAGCTCACCGACCAGCGTCATGGCGTCGTGCATGAGCGAAAGCGGGGTTTCGGTGGTGTCTGCGACCACGACGGCACCGGCGACGGCGCCCGCATGGTCCAGCACGGCGGCGGACTTGGCGGCGCAAAAGTCGACAAAACGCTTGTAGCCGGCGCACTTGACCATGCGCTCGGCAGTCTTGCGGGCGGCGGGGTCAATGTCCACGGCGACGATGCGCGCCTGGCGCTCACGCGCCGCGGTCTCGCGCTCGCGCGCCTCGGCAAGCAGCTGCTCCCACAGAGCGGCGTCGTGCAGCTGCCAGCCCTCAAAGCCCCAGCGCTCGCGTGCGGCGCCCGGGGCGCGGTCGGTCAGAATGTTCACGGCCTCCAGCAGCAGGCCGCCGCCGGCGCACGAGGCATCGACCAGCGTGGGCAGGGCCTCGTTCTCGTAATCATCGGCCGTCAGCTCGCGCTCGCACAGCGTGGTCCAGCCGACCTGCGCCAGCACCAGAGCGGCGTAGTCGGGGCGCAGCACGTGCGCACCCTCGCCGGCGCGGGTCGCTGCGGGCGGCAGGCGCTTGAATAACGGATCGCCCGAAAGGCCCAGGCTTATGCTCGCGCGGCGCTGACGCAGCGAAAGCAGCAGGTGAACGTCGGGATCGGCGGCGTCGACATCGGCGCGACGTCCTGTGGTCTCGGCCAGACGGTCGCACAGCGCGTCCTTGGCGCGCAGGGCCGAGAAGCGCGTGTTGCGCAGCTGCTCGGTCACGCCGCGGGCGGTAATGGCGATGGTGGCGCCGGGGCGGATGATGGTCTCCCAAGCGATGTCGTAAACGCCGTCGTACAGCCCATCGGCATCCTGCGCCTCAAAGCGCCCGAGTACCACGAACACGCGGCTCGCCAGGCGCGACCACAGACAGGCGCGGTAGCCTTCTTCGAGCTCGCCCTCAAATGTAGCGCGGCCTTTCAGGCGGCGGACATGCGAAAGTCCGAGGCGTTTAAGCTCATCGGCGAGTGCGGGCTCAAAGCCCTCGGGGCAGCTTGCGTAAAATTCCATGGGTGACCTCTCTGGTTGCGTCGCTCCATTATATGATGGATGCTTCGTTTGCCCTTATCCTCGAAAGGAACCCATATGATTGATGCGTGCCCCGATTCCGCCGTGCTCTTTTTTGACGTGGACGGCACGCTGACGTCGTTCGATCCCGACGATATGACCGATAAGGACTTTTCGGCGGTTCGCCCCTCGCAGATGGTCGTCGAGGCGTTTCATCGTCTGCGCGACGCGGGGCACAAGGCGTTTATCTGCACGGGTCGCCCCCTGTGGCTCATCGCGGACAGCTTGCGTGCGCTCGACCCCGCGGGTGTCGTTGCCATGGCGGGCGCCACGCTCGAGGTCGAGGGCCGCGTGGTGCATGAGGACTGCTTTGGCGAGGACGTTATCGAGGAGCTTGCACGCCGTATGGCCGCGGCAGGGATTGAGGCCTTTTTCGAGACCAACGTGGCTACTTTTGCCCTGGAACCCGCGGGTGTTGAGCAGTCGTCTCTGATCGGCACTTCTGTGGCGCACAGCACCGAGGAGATGCGCGTCGACGGCAGTCTGCGCGTGGGCAAGGTAGGCATCGTCGCGAGCGACCTGGCTCGCGTAGCCAACGATGATGGCTTTATCGATCGCGAGTTTGAGCTGTGCAACACCGGTGGTCAGAATCGCGAGCTGAGCCCCAAGGGCATCGACAAGGGCGTGGGCGTGGCGCGAGCGCTGGAATACCTGGGTCGCACCGGCAACGCGCGCACCTTTGGCTTCGGCGATTCGGGTAACGACCTGGGCATGCTCGCTGCGGTCGAGACGGCTGTCGCCATGGGCAACGCCATGCCTGAGGTCAAGGCGGTCGCCGACTACGTGACCGACGACGTCGCGCACGACGGTACCGTCACAGCGATGCAGCATTTCGGCCTCATCTAATGAATCCCGCGTTCTGACGTTTGCCTAAACTGCGGCTCTTTGCTTTTGCATGCTCAATCGATTTATCAAACCAAACACTAAAGCGTTTATACCGTTCGCCGAGAAGATAAAAACCCGCAGTTCACGCCTTGATAAACATAGGTAAAGTGTTTAGCAGTTTATCGGCCGCATGCTAACGAAAGGAATCAGGCAGATGGCAATCAAGGTGTTCGCTGACGGTGCAAACCTCGAGGGCATGCTCGACATGTACGAGAACGGCAACGTTCAGGGTTTCACGACCAACCCGTCCCTTATGAAGAAGGGTGGCGTGACGGATTACCGCGCGTTTGCCAAGGAGGTTCTGGCTCACATCACCGATGTGTCCGTCTCGTTTGAGGTCTTTGCCGATGACGTCGAGACCATGGAGGTCGAGGCCCGCGAGATCGCTACCTGGGCCGACAACGTCTACGTCAAGATTCCGTGCGTGACCACCAAGGGCGAGTCCACCGCCGAGCTGGTCCGCAAGCTTTCGGCCGATGGCATCAAGGTCAACGTCACCACTATCTTTACGCCCGAGCAGGTCGACGAGATGGTCGAGGCCGTTGACGCCGAGACGCCGTCCATCATCTCGCTCTTTGCCGGCCGTATCGCCGATACCGGCGTCGATCCCATTCCGTTTGTGACGGAGTCGGTCAAGAAGGCCGCCGTCAAGCCCAACTGCGAGGTCCTGTGGGCATCCACGCGCGAGCTCATCAACATCTACCAGGCCGAAGCCTGCGGTTGCCAGATCATCACGGTGCCTAACAGCATCCTGGCCAAGCGCAAGAACATCGGCCGTGATCCGTACGAGGTCTCGCTCGACACCGTCCGCGGCTTTGCCAAGGATATCGCCTCGCTCGGTTTCCATATCCTGCCGTAACGCGAACACTGGCTGCGCTGCGAGTTGTTCGCCCCGGCCTTTCCTTTCCCTATCGCTCACGCGCTTCGCGAGGGTCGCGCTAGGCAAAGGAAAGGCCGGGACTGCCGACACGAACTTGCCGGTAGGCTGGTGATTGGCTTCCATATTCTGCCGTGGACAAAGGTACCCCCGCCTGCGCCGTGCAAAACTGAGAGTATTCAGCAAGGTAAAGGCTTTTACCAGCTAGCTGAAGCACGGAACAGCCCCCGTTTTGGCTCTGACGACGCTAAAACGGGGGCTGTTTTTTGCTTTTTCGTCTCTGAGGGGGGTGGCGCGCGCAGACGTGGTGTAAGAGCGTCCTGAGGTCCGTCGCTGCAAGTCCCGATATTACTCCTTCTTGAGGCCGCGCCTCTCGACTATCTCGTCCACTATCTCCCTGGCGCGCCGCCCGAGCGCGCGGCGCCTCCCCTCTGTCGGGGCCGGCCTGTCCGCGGGCTCGGCGAAGCCCTCGGCGGCCGAGGCCTCGGAGAACACGCGCTGCTGGGACCACTGTCCCTCGGTCTCCATGAGGCTCGCGCACGTCAGGCGCAGCATCGACTCCCTCGAGGGGAAGGACTGCACGACCCTGTAGCGGCGCTTGATCTCGCGGTTGGCGCGCTCCTGGACGTTGTTGGTGCGGAGCTTGGCCCAGTGCGCCCTGGGGAAGGCCGTGAACGCCAGCGCGGAGTCCTCGGCCTGCTCGAAGACCTCGCCGGCCCTGGCGGACACCGACGCCACCCAGGGCGCCGCCTCGGCCCACACGCAGCGCGCGAGGTCGGGGTCGTCCTGGTAGACCGCGGCGTGCACGAGGTCCCTGACGGCCGCCTTGGAGTCCTCGGGCCTGCCCTGTTAGCGTCAATCTATTTTTCACCAGTTTCGCTAAACAGGCGTGCCGTTCGCGCAAAGGCGGTTTCACCGGTTGCGCTAACGTATTTTCACCGATTCCGGTCACGGCTTGACGGGACCGTCCCTCGGCAGGTCCTTCAGCCTGTAGGACCTGCCCGTTATCTTGACCAGGTGGCAGTGGTGGCACACCCTGTCCGCGATCGCGCTCGCCGCCACGTCGTCCCCGAACACCCTGCCCCAGCCGCTGATCCCCACGTTGGTGGTGATGATCGTCGAGCGCTGCTCGTAGCGCGTCGATATCAGCTGGAACAGCAGGTCCGCGCCCGCGCTACCGACGTCGAGGTAGCCGAGCTCGTCGATGATCAGCAGCCTCGAGTGGGCGTAGTACTTGAGCCTCTTCTTGAGGATGCCGCGCGACGAGGCGTCCTCCAGGTCCTCGACGAGCCGGGCGCAGTCCACGAACCTGACCTCGCGCCCCGCCCTGACCGCCTCGATGCCCAGCGCGACGGCGAGGTGCGTCTTGCCCACGCCGGGGCTCCCCACGAACAGGACGTTCTCGGCCCGCTCGACGAACCTCAGGGTCGCGAGCTCCTCGATCTCGGCGCGCGGGACCGACGGCTGGAAGTCCCAGTCGAAGTCCGCCAGCCCCTTGACGTAGGGGAACCCCGACGACCGTATGCGCTGGCTGGTAATCCTGACCTCCCGGGCGGCGACCTCGACGCGCGTCATCTCCTCGAGGGCGGAGGCGAAGCCCCGCTCGCCCGCGGCGACCATCCTCACGTAGTCGGGCAGGGACGCCGCCATCTCGTGCAGCCCGAGCGCGGAGAGGTTCGCCTGCGCCCTGATCGAGGGGCTACCCTCCGCGACGGCGCCCATCACGCCCCTCCGAGCGAGTCGAGCAGCGCGAGGTTGGCGCGCGCGGCCTCGGCGATGTCCGCGTCGGCCAGGCCGCGCTTCCCCTCGAGGGCCTGCCCATAGTGGTCGGGGTCGTAGTTGATGGGCCTCGACGGCCCGGACGCGGCGTCGTGGACGGCGACCTCCTCGCCGGCCATCCTCACCACGACCTGGCCGCCGGGCATCGCTATGACGCTCACGCGCCGGCCGATGCAGCGCCTGGGCACGGACCACTCCCTGCCGGCGGCCCTGACGAGCATGGTCGGCGGGACGGTCTGGACGCTCACGTCGCCCACCATCGACTCGAGGAGACGGAGGTTCCCGATGGGTCGCAGGCTCTCCTTCTCCCGCATGAACAGCGCGTCAGGCGGCAGGCCGGTGGTGCGGTTCGGCTCCGAGTTTGCCTGGGCCTCGATCCGGGCCACCGCCTCGGCGAGGCCGCTCCACCCGGTGAACTCGCCGCCGTAGGCGAGCAGGCGGTTCAGGAAGCGGTTGGCCGACTCGTCCTTGCCCTTGGTCTGCGGCGAGCGCGGCGCGCAGAGCCTGAGCTCGAAGCCGGCCTCCCGCGCGAACCGCCACGCCCTCTCCTGCCTGGTCCTCCTGCGGCCCGAGACGGTCACCAGGCACGACATGTTGTCCGTGATGCACTCCTCCGGGACGCCGCCGAGGCGGGTGAAGGTGGCGAGCAGGCAGGACAGCAGGTCGTCGAGCGTGCGGCTCCTGACCGGTATGAAGCGGTGCTTCCGGGAATAGCCGAGCGTCGCGGTGAACACGCTGAACTCGAAGACCTCGCCCTCCGAGTCGACGAGCCTCATGCCCTCCTTCCAGTCGAACTGCAGCTGCCTGCCCGGGGGCGTCTCGAACCGCGGGTGCGGCTCGCGGCCGCCCACACCCCCGAAGGGCACGTCGCGGCCCCGGCACCATGCGGTGAAGGCGCCGTACCCGGGCAGCCCCTCCCCGCGGCCCTCGCGCAGGAACGCGTACACGGCCATCTTGGTCATCCCGGGCAGCTGGGCCTTCGCGCGGATCACCTCCTCGAGCGGGTCGAAGGCGCTGCCCCTCGCGGACCTCCCGTCGGCGGCGGCCTCGCCCTCCCGCCAGTACTTGGCGACCGTGTGCCGGTCCATGCCGTGCCTCCTCGCGATCTCGCTGAAGTTCGGCTTCGCGCCGGACCCCCTGTAGACGTTCAGCTCTCCCATTACGTTTCGCTCCATATCCCGCTCCTCCCGGGTCGGATACCCGATCGGAGCATAGTTCCGTTAGCGCAGTTGGTGAAAGTACGTTAGCGGGGTCGGCGAAAGCGCGTTAGCGCATTCGGCGAGATGCGTTTGCGAAAGTGGTTAATTTTAGATTAGCGCTAACATGCCCGAGCAGGCGCTCTGGAGGTTGCGCTGCAGGTGCGTCACGCAGCGCTGCCAGGCGCAGCCCTGGAACAGGCGCGAGACGGCGGCCACGAGCCCGGCGTGGCTGTCGGAGACCACGAGGCGAACGCCGGCCAGCCCGCGCTCGCGCAGCCCGCCGAGGAATGCCGCCCAGGAGTCCTCGCTCTCGGTGTCGACCACGTCGCAGCCCAGGAAGTGCTTGCGCCCGTCGGCGCCCAGCCCGATCGCGGTCACGACGCCCTGCGAGACGACCGACGAGCCGACCCTGCAGCTCATGTAGGTGGCGTCGAGCCACAGGTAGCAGCACGGCGTGCCCGACAGGTCGCGGCGGCGGAACTCCGCCACCTCGGCGTCGAGGTCGGAGCAGAGGCTCGAGACCTCCGAGCTCGACAGCGAGGATATGCCCAGCCTGGACGCCACGCGCTCGACCTTGCGGGTGGATACGCCGCACACGTACATCTCCTGCACGATGGCGGCCACCGAGGTGTCGACGCGCGACCATCGCGCGAGCATGCCCTCGGGGTAGTAGGTGCCGTGCCTGAGCTTGGGTATCTCGAGCTCCACGTCGCCCACGGCGGTCTTGAGCGACCTGGGGCGGTAGCCGTTGCGACTGTTCTCCCTGCCGTCACTGCGCTCATTGCGGCTCGCGCCGCACATCTGCTGGGCCTCGGAGTCCATCAGCGCGTTCATCACGCCGCCCAGCACCCTGCACGCGAACTCGCGCGCGTCGCCGCACTCCTGCCAAAGCCTCGCCGCCTCGAGGGCCTCGTCGCGGCCGAGGCGCAGTACACTCTCTTCTTGGGGCATCGCCTTTCCTTCCATTCGTCACCTTCATTACTCCAACGACGAATTCTAGGCGGTGTCCCCTCCCTTTCAAGAAAGGGCGGAGGCGGGGCATGCCCCGCCTCTTACACCACATCTCTGTGCGCTACCCTGAGGGGCATCAGGAACGGTGGAATTTGCAGAATACTCGCGATTTTGCACATCGCTACAGGGGGTACCTTTGCTTTGGCGGTTTACTTGCCCTGCACCATGGTGAGCGAGATCTTCTTGCGGTCGCGATCGACCTTTTCGACCCACACCTTGACCGTGTCACCGACGCGCACGACGTCGCTGGGGTGCTTGACAAAGCGGTTGGCCAGCTTAGAGATATGTACGAGGCCGTCCTGGTGCACTCCCACGTCGACGAAGGCGCCAAAGTCGACGACGTTGCGCACCGTGCCCTTGAGCTCCATGCCGGGCTCCAGGTCGTCGATGGAAAGCGCCGAGCGGCTAAAGACCACCTCGGGCGCGTCATCGCGCGGGTCGCGGCCGGGCTTCTTGAGCTCGTTGACAATGTCGACGAGCGTGAGGGTGCCGCAGTTCAGATCGCTAGCCAGCGTTGAGATGCTGCCCAGACGGCGCTCGATGTCGGGCACGCCGCCGCGGCTGAGCTCGCTGGCTTTAACGCCGGCGCGTTCCAGGACGGACGTGGCCACCTCGTAGCTCTCGGGGTGGACGCTTGTCGCGTCGAGTGGGTTCCTGCCGCCGCTAATGCGCAAAAAGCCCGCGGCGTTGAGATATGCCTTGGGTCCCAGCTTGGGGACCTTCTTAAGCTGGCGGCGATCGGTAAAGGCGCCGTTTTCCTCGCGGTAGGCCACGATGTTTTTGGCCACGCTCGGCGTGATGCCCGATACGTATCCCAGCAGACTTGCGCTCGCGGTGTTTACGTCGACGCCCACGCGGTTGACGACGTCCTCCACCACGTGGCCCAGGGTGCGTGAGAGCTCGGCCTGGTCAAGGTCGTGCTGGTACTGACCCACGCCGATGGACTGAGGCGGAATCTTAACGAGCTCTGCCAACGGATCCTGCAGGCGGCGGCCCAGGCTCATGGCGCCACGCACGGTGACGTCCAGGTCGGGGTATTCCTGACTGGCGAGCTCGGAGGCGGAGTACACCGACGCGCCGGCCTCATTGACGATGGTGTAGCGAAGGCTGGGCGCCTGCTCGGCAATGAACTCCGAGACGACTTCCTCGGTCTCGCGGCTGGCGGTGCCGTTGCCGATGACGATGGTGTTGACGCCATCCTTCTTGACGAGGCGGGCGAGCTCGCGCTTGGTGCCGGCGACGTCGTGGCGCGGCTTGGTGGGGTAGACCACGCCGTGGTCGAGTAGCTTGCCGGTCTCGTCCATGACGGCGACCTTGCAGCCGGTGCGGTAGCCCGGGTCGAGCGCGAGCACGCGTGCGCCGCGCACGGGACGTGCCGAGAGCAGGCCCTCGAGATTCTTGGCAAAGACGTTGATGGCCTCGGTCTGCGCGCGAACGGTGAGCTTGGCGCGGGCTTCGCGCTCCAGCGAGGGGGCCATGAGGCGCTTGTAACCGTCAGCGATGGCGGCGTCAAAGACGGGCGCGAAGACGCCCTGACGGCGGGGTCAACGGCTGCCGAGGCGTGCCGTGGCGGCAGCACCGTCGACGTTCACGCGCACGCGGAGCTTGCCTTCGCGCTCACCGCGGTCGATAGCCAGCACGCGGTGGTTGGGTATACGGCGCAGTGGCTCATCATAGCTGTAGTACGGCTCGTAGGGAGTCTTTTCGGCGGGGTCGGTGGCCTCGACGACGATGTCGGCGGTGTTTTGCGTAAAGGCGCGCAGGTCGGCGACGTTCTCGGGGTCCTCGGCTACCGTCTCGGCCACGATGTCGGCGGCGCCGGCGAGCGCCTTCTCGGGCGTGTCGAAGCCGGCCTCCTCGTTGACGTATGCCGCGGCGGCGTCGAGTGCGCTGCCCTTGGCCGAGGCCTGCATGATGACCATGTTGGCGAGCGGCTCCAGGCCGGCCTCGCGGGCCTTTTGCGCGCGGGTCATGCGCTTTTTGCGGTAGGGCTTGTAGAGGTCCTCGACACGCTGGAGCTGCGTGGCCTCGCGAATCTGCTGTTCGAGTTCGGGCGTGAGCTTGCCCTGGGCGTCGATGAGCAGAATGACGTCCTCTTTGCGCTGCTCAAGATTGCGCAGGTAGGACAGGCGCTCGTCGAGTGCGCGCAGGGCGACGTCGTCCATGCCACCCGTGGCTTCCTTGCGGTAGCGCGAGATAAAGGGAATGGTGTTGCCCTCGTCGATGAGCTTGACGGCTGCCTCGATGTTGTCAGCCTTAAGGTTGAGCTCGCGGGCGAGCTGGGCGATAAGATCCATGGGACTCCTTGCGTTTAAGGTGCGTTTGCAGCACAGGGCTACCAAGGATACCACCCGTCCCAAAAGACTGTTTTGGGCCCGCGTCACGAAAACGGCCTATCTACTACGTTTAACCCATATGGGTCGACCATTCCCCGGTTTTCAGAGAATACGCAAGCCGTCTACCTGCGGTTTTTATTTCGCGAAATTCGGCATGGTTGAGGGCGATCGGTTAAGCGTAGTAGATAGGCCCATTTCGTGGCGAACGAATCAAGCCGAGGTGCAAAATAGCCCCCGCCCCAGAAAAATCGTCGGCAAGGTAGCAAAATGCCCCGCGGGCAGGAGGCTGCTCGCGGGGCAAAGAAGAGGGGCTTGTTGGTGACGGACCGAAGGGTTCGGCATGGGGTTTCTGCCGCGGTCGCTCTTAAGGCATTACAGCTCGACGAGCTGGCCGGTCTCGGCGGCCTCCTTGATAGCGTTGAGAAGCGTGAGCGTCTTAACGTTGTCGGCGGGGGTCACGACGGGCTCGACCTCGCGGCGGACAACCTTCACAAAGTGCTTGAGCTGCATCTTGTGCGGCAGTGCCGGGTCGACGGCCGGAATCTCCATCTGCAGCGGCTTGTGCCAGTTGGAGGCGCCGTCGTAGGAGAACTGGTGCAGGCGGGGCAGCGACAGGGCGCCCTTAGTGCCGCCGATAAAGTAGGCGTCGGCGTCGAAGGGGCGGTACTGCGGGTCCTCGCGAGCGGTTGCCTCCCAGTTCCAGGGGCTGGCGGTGGCGTCGGAGATGGTCATGCTTGCGAGCGCGCCATCGGCAAAACGGACGTTGACCACGGCGGAGTCCTCGGTCTCAAAACCGCGGGCGGCGCTGGACTGCATACCCTGGACGGCAACGGGCTCGCCCAGCAGGTAGCGGAGCAGGTCGACGTCGTGCACCAGGTTGACCAGGATCGGGCCGGCACCCTTCTTGCGGCGCCATTCGACATCGAAGTACTCGTCATTCTTATAGATCATGTAGTGGAAGCTCGACACGGTGAGCTTGCCCAGCTCGCCGGACTCGATGATCTCCTTGGCCTTGTTGACGAAGGGGTTGTGGCGACGGTGCTGACCCACGAGCACGGGCACGCCGGCGGTCTCGGCCTCGGCAGCGAAGGCCTGGGCATCCTCCAGGTCGTTGGAGATCGGCTTTTCGACCAGCGGCACGATGTTGCGCTTTACAGCCTCGCGGGCAACGCCCAGGTGCAGGTCGTTGGGGGTGGCGATAATGACGGCCTCGGGCTTGACCTCGTCCATCATCTGAGCGGGATCGGTGTAAAACGGCACGCCGGCGGCCTCGGCCGTGGCGCGGGCGCCCTCAAAGGCGTCGGCGATGGCGACGAGCTCGGCCTCGGGCTCCTCGGTGACAAAGCGGATGTGGTTGCGGCCCATGGCGCCGGCGCCGATAACGGCAATGCGGACGGGGTTGAGCTCAGACATTTCGACTCCTTAATACTGGTGACCGGTGGAATGCGACAAAGGGGCTGTCCCTTTGTCGCATCGGTAAAACTAGGCGGACTTCTTCTTGCTGTCGGAGACCATCATGTAGACGGTGAGCACGACGGCGATGGCGGCGATCACAATGGCGCCGTAGAAGGACTGCTGGTAGGCGGCGCTGCCGGCCTCGGCGTGATACAGCACGGCGGTGATGGGCTGGCTGATCCAGGTGGAAGCGGCATAACCCAAAAACATGATGCCGTAGTTGACGCCGATGTTACTGGTGCCAAAGGCGCCACCGGTGAGCGGCGGGTAGATGACGAGCAGAGCGCCAAAGCTAAAGCCGAGCAGAGCGAGCGCCACAAAGAACATGGCCTGCGTAAAGCTCATCGACATGATGACGAGTGCGACGATGGTGACGACAAGGCTGATGAGCAGCGACTTATAGGCGCCGAGCTTGTCGATGATCTGGCCAAAGGACAGACGGCCGACCAGGTTGGCGCAGGTGTTGACGGAGACCACCACACCGCCGAGGGCGACGGCCGCGGCGCTCGTGGGGTCGGCGAAGAGCTGAACGGCGGCGATGGAGGCAACCTTGCCCACGAGCAGGGTGCCCGCGGTGGCGGCAAAGGCGAAGGTGACGATGAGGACCCAGAAGCGCGGGGTCTTGACCATCTCACCCGGGGTGAGGTCGCCGAAGGTGCCAGCATGCGCGCCGCCCTTGGGGGCCTCGAAGCCCTCGGGCAGCCAACCGGCCTCGGGGGCCTTCAGGAACAGGGCGGAGGCGGCGATCGTCACAAAGAAGATGACGCCGAGCGCCTTAAGGGCGCCAAAGATGCCCAGGCTCGGGATGAGCAGCGAGGCGAGCACCGGGGACAGCACGGCGGGACCGGCGGTCGAAGCGGCCAGGGTGATGCCGGAGGCGAGACCCTTCTTGTCGATGAACCACTTTTGGCCGGTGGTGAGCGCGGGGTTGTAGCCCAGGCCGTTGCCGATGGCGGCGACGAGCGAGAACCACAGGTAGAACTGCCACGGCTCGGTGACGGTGCCGGACATGAACCAGCCCAGGCCGTAGCACGCGGCGGCGGCGATCACGACGTTGCGGGGGCCGATTTTATCGGAGATGCGGCCGGCGAAGATGCCCGTCACGGCCATGATGGTCTGGAAGACGGGGAAGGCCCAGGTAAGGGCGCTGGACCACTCGGGATAGACGGCGAGCAGATTCTTGCTCACGACGGAATACAGCGCGATGGAGCTGATGAAGAACATGGTGACGCACGCGGCGGAAAGCACGACAGCGCGACCCTTGTTGGAGTTGGTGGAAGCCATTGGACTCTTTCTAATCGATACGGGGGAGGAGCGGGCGTGTCCGCGGGACCTCCCTGCCAGGTTGGTTTACTGGTCGGTCGGCTTGGCGACACCGGACTCATCGGACCAAAGCTCGACACCCTTGTTCTTAAGGTAGTTGTCGGCATAGGCGCGACGGCCGCCGGGCTTGGCGGTGAGGTCGCCCATCATGTTGGAGAAGCCGCCGTCGACCTTGATGGCATCGCCGGTGGTAAAGTCCGAGCGCTTGGACGCCAGGAACATGACGGCGTTGGCGATATCGCTGACCTCGCCGATGCGGCGCGTGGCGATCAGACGGCTGCGGCTCTTTTCGACCTCGGGGTCGGCGTAGAAGTTGGCCGACATCGGGGTCTTAACGAAGCAGGGCTCGACGCAGTTGGAGCGGACGCCGTAGGGGCCCCACTCGGCGGCGAGCATCTTGGACATCATGTTGACGCCGGCCTTGGTGGAGCTGTACACGCCCGAGAACGTCTCGGGGGAGTGGCTGGCGACGGTCGAGATGTGCACCAGGCGGCCCTGGCCGGCCTTGATCATCTCGCGACCAAAGCGCTGCGAGGTGATGAAGTAGCCGGTGAGATTGACGTTGAGCACCTGCTCCCAGTCGCTTAGCGGCAGGTCCTCCATGGCGGCGAAGCGCAGGATGCCGGCGGTGTTGACGAGGACGTCGACGCGGCCGAAGTTGGCGATGGTGGCGTCGACGGCAGCCTGAACCTCGGCCTCGTCAGTGGCGTTCATCTTGTAACCCTCGGCGTGGATGCCAAACTCGGCAGCGAGGTCGGCGGCAGCGGCCTTGACCTTTTCCTCGTCCAGATCGAGTAGGACGACGTTGGCGCCATTGCGGGCGAACTCGCGGCAGATCTCGGCGCCCATACCGCCGAGCGCGCCAGTCACGGCGCAGACATCGCCCTCGAGCTTAAGCCAATTGCTCATAGGAACTTCCCTTCTTGTGCCTCCCGGTGGGTCGCTCCCATTAACCGACCCACGTGGTTTTCGCTGGTTATCGTATGCTTTGCATTTGCGCAGGTGAATTGCATATTTGTTAGAATGGCGTTAACCGTAGGTTTATACTGTGCGATGCAGTTTATTCTCAATTGAGCGCGTGACCTGCGAAAACAACCCCCCTGTGGCACCATGCGGTCACGGGCGCGAAAACGGGAGATTGACGTGTACGATCGACGACTTGAGGCCATATCGGCCGCCGCGGAGCTGGGAAGCTTCTCGCGTGCGGCGGCAAAATTGCGCGTGTCGACTCCGGCGCTCGTCAAGCAGGTGTCGGGCTTCGAGGCCGAGTTCGGCATCACGCTGTTCGAACGCTCGCACTCGGGCGTCAAGGCGACGCCGGCCGGCGCACTGCTGGTGGACGATGCGCGCTCGATCATGCGGCAGTCCGAGGACGCGCTGCGCCGTGCCCGGCGCGCGGCGGGCGATGGCGGTGCCGTGCGCCTGGGCGTGTCGATGATGTGTCCGGGGCGTCAAACGCTGTCGATGTGGACGGGCATCCACGATTTGGAACCGTCGCTGCGATTTGAGATCGTGCCGGTAAGCGATCTCTACGACGAGCGCGAATCCGTCATGCGCAGGCTTGGCCGCGAGGTGGATGTAGTGCAGTCGAGTTTTTCGACTCCGCGCTGGGGCGACACCTGCCAAAAGCTCCGCATTGTCAACGTGCCGTTTTATATCGACCTGCCGCGCACGAGCCCGCTGGCGCGCAAGACGCGCATCACGGTTGCCGACCTGGAGGGCAAGCGCCTGCGCGTGCTCCGTCACGGCAACGACGCTATGGACAGCCTGCGTATCGATCTGTTGGCCGACGGCGGCGTGGATGTGATCGACGTGGATAGCTTCGACTTTGCGCTCTTTAACGAGGCGGAGGAAAAGGGTGACGCGGTGCTCACCTGCGGAGCGTGGTCGGGGGTGCACCCGGCCTTTGTGGGCGTGCCGTTCCTGTGCGGCCGCGAGGTGCCAGTCTTTCTGCACTACCCGCTCGAGCCCACCCTCCAAGTCCAAAAATTCGTCAACGCCATGGCCCAACTCCTTAACTAGCTAATTTAGGACGGGGCTTTTTAGCTACTTTCGCCGCACTACCAGCACAATGCGAAAAATGATGCGAAAAATGACTGCAAATCGGTCACGCATGATTTTGCTTTTGCCCTGGGCTGGTTGTAGAATCAAAAAGCTTAAACGAACTACTTGTGCAGCTTGCGCGAAAGCTCGGGCTGCGGCTGGGGGGGGATGCGCCCGTGCAGGGTCCTTTCGGTCATATTGCGTCGATGCGCCGCACCTTTATGATGTTGGCAGCGGCCTTATGCGTGTTCGTTATGGCCGGGGGGGGGTTGCCCTCGCGCGCGTACGGTGACGATGGCAACCTTATAACAAACCCAAACTTTCTTAACCAAGCTACTGGCTGGTCGACGACCTCTCCGAATGAGAGAATCGGCGAGACGATGAAGCTCGAGCTTTCCACGCAGCTCCTCAAGCCCCAAACGAACACCAAACAAGCTAACGGCAATCACTTTGCGCTTGCGTGGAATTTTAGGCCACAGGGCACCAATCTTTATTTTGAACCTGGATCAACCTACACCACCTTTTCCACCCAGAGCGGCGCCACGTACGAGTGGGGCCTAAACCATCGCGCCGCAACCGACCACGACGTGCTGATGCTCACGATGGGTCCTCAACAGGAGAATCTGTCGATTAACAGCGCAGGCCAAGACCAGCTTATGCAGCTGCGGGCTTGGCTTAAGGCGCAGGTCAAGATGCCCCAGGGAAATACCGTTGAGCAGTACACCGTTTACAGCGATCCCTTTGCTGCAAACGGCGGATTTGCTGGTAACAGTGCTGATGGATCCCACTTTTCGTTTGAACAGAGCGACGGTCGCATCGCGCTTTCTGTGTGGCTCGTAAGCTCTAACGGACAGGGTTGGTTCTCCTTTGGCACCAACAGCACGCATTATTATCGAGATCTTCCCGAGGAAGACGATGAGTTTGCCTATCAGGCTGACTATACCGCAGCGTCCGACAAAACGATGCTTGCGCTGACTTGCTACGATTCAAATCTTACGGGGGAGAACGAACAATACCGGGAGTGGTTTGGTAATCTGGTCAACGACGTTCACGTGGAAAAGCAGGGCACACGCGACATCTATAGCGACTTTGCCAAGGTGTATTGGGAAAATTCGTCCGAGACCATGACAACGCTCACAAACTATGCGTTCTCGACCTCGAATCTTAAGAACGAGAATACGAACATTGCTAACGGCAGCTTTGAAGAGGATATACATCTAGGGAACCAGAGGCCCAGCAAGTTTACGTTGTGCTCGCCCCATTGGCGTACGACCGAGACGGACCATCGTATCGAGATCGTTGCCAAGAACGACTACTATATCGACCCAGTTGGGCATTCTGTTACGTTTACGCCCTCCGATGGTGACTATGCAGCCGAGCTCAACGCACACGAGGCGAGTTCGCTCTACCAATATGTGACGACCGAGCCGGGAAAACAGTACGAGTGGGGGCTCGACCACCGCGGCCGCTCGGGTCGAGACGCCATGGCCCTTATCATCGGTCCGCGACAAGAAAACGAGCCGTACAAGGACAATCAAAAGGCACTCGATCAGTACCAGCAAATTGTTCAATGGATTCAAATGAGCGTCGACAACTATGTCGGCTTGGATGTGGTCAATTTTTCCCAATCGGGCTGCAGCAAAAAGATCATCCTGTATTCAACCAAGTTTGACAAAGTGGGCGGATTTGCCAATGCGTCCAGCGGAAGCGCGTTCTCATGGACGGCCGATGCGGAGCATACCGAAAAATGGTGCGTATGGATCATGGCGTCCGAAAACGACGCGTGGGCTTCCTACGGTTCCAACGCGCTCGAGCAGAGCAAAAAGGTTGACTACGACTATACCTACACCATTCCGGATGGCCAAAACCAGAGCGTCTTTGCTTTTGTGGCCTACAACACGGCCAACGGGAGCAATTCGACCGGCAACTTCCTCGACAATATCTCGTTTAGGGAGTTCTATCGCATCGAGACATACACGACGCCCAACGGAAGCGGAACGTATTTTTATAACGCCAATACCAAGACGGCGGACTTTACCTATGCCAAAAACTACGTAGGTAAACAGGAGAAGAACTCCTACTTTATGGTCGATGCCAAACGCGATGACGGGGCAGTCTTTATCGGTGCTTTTGTCAACGGCGAGTTCTATTCCGCAGACGACGACGCACATTGGACCAGATTGGAAGATGGTACCTATCGCTTTGAGGTCGACAAGGTCACAAAGCACTACAAAGTGCACCTCGTGTTTTCCAAGGCAGGCGTTCAATACGATGTGAACGGCGGCAAAGCGTATCACTACGATCCGTACAATGAGTCCACGGGCGATTTCGTACAGCTTTCTGGCGCTGGAGCGAGCTATACCTCCCATGCTGCCGTTGGACAAAACGACGACTGGAAGTTTATGGGCTGGGAGTACGCGGGCTCGGGAAAAGCCGTTCGCTTCGATGCCAAACACACGGTGACCCATACAGCTCCCGAGGGCACCACGGATTCCGGCACTCTTACCATTAAGGGCAAGAAGGTCAATCCGGATACCGGTGCTGTGGGCGATGCGGTAACCGTCGAAAACATTCCCGAGAGCCAGGGCGCGACGTTCGTGGCGCAATGGAAGTATCGTCAGGCCTTTGTTGCCCAGCTTAAAAATGCCGATGGCACGTGGAGCAACGTAACGACGGGCGGCACGGTCAGCTCCAAGCTTAAGGGGGCAAAGGGCTCCATCGATGCCGGGGATGGCTCGGGCAAGGACGAGGACGCGTACAAAAAATCGGGCGTTGCCTACTTTGTGGATGACGGCACGTTTGTGGAGGCGGTGGCCGCTCCCAAGGAGGGCTATCACTTTGAGGGTTGGTACGACCTATCGAATCCGGACGCCCCGGAGCTGCTGTCGTCTTCACCCACCTATACGTACAACGTAAAAGATCGCCATACGGGATGCGTATACGCACGATTCACCCCGCGCACCTACACACTCAAGGTTTCCAAGAGCGTTACGGGCAATATGGGCGACAAGCGTGCCTACTTTAAGATGACGGCGACCTTTACGGGCCTCAAGGCTGGTCAGACCTACGCCATCGAGTATTCGGATGCGTCTGCCCAAGGCAGCCATGCGCTCGTGGCGCGACCGAATGATCGGGCCGAGACCGTGGAAAACAAGACGGCCTTTACGGCCGATGGCCAGGGCAAGGCGACCGTGCCGTTTGCCGTTAAGGACGGCCTGACCGTTTCGATTAAGGCGCTGGATTACAACGCGGTCTATACCGTGAGCGAAGACGATTATTCGTCGTTGGGGTACCACGCCGAGCTTACGGGTGCGAGCGGCACGCTCAACGGTCCGCGTGTGACCGTTGCCGTTGAAGCTAAGGCCACCAATTCCCGACAGGTCGCGGTGCCTACGGGTATTACGCGCAACCCCATCTATGCCCTGGCGATTTTGGCCGCCGGCGTGCTGTTGGCTACGGGCATGGTTGCGCTGCGTTTACGCCGCGGCTCCAAGAGGGGCGGGCGCCTATGAGAAGACATGGCGCCAGCAATGCTGGTGATGGGCCAGCCGCACGAGCGGCCCCGCAGGGAAGACCCCGGGGCTCGCGGTATTCGGCCGCGTCGAACGTGAGGTTGGGCGCCCATGCGGCGCCAGATCTGGGAGAAGCGGACGACCGGCGCGATATCGTGGGTTTTCTGGCGCGCTTGGCATTTTTTGTCGTGACGCTCTGGCTGCTCTTTGGCGTGGTCTTGGGCGTGGGTGCAGTCACGACTGGCGAGATGGCCCCGCGTATCTGTTCGGGTGACGTCATGCTCTACTGGAGGTTCAGCCAGAGCTTCAACGAGGGTGACGTGGTGGTATACACCGCGGATGGCGCAGAGCGCCTAGGCCGCGTGGTTGCCCGTCCCGGTGATGAGGTCACGATTACCGAGGAAGGCGAGCTCATGGTTAACGGGGCTGTTGTTGTGGAAAGCGACATCACCACGCCGACGCCGCGCTATGAGTCTGCTGTGGACTATCCCGTGCGCCTGGGAACGGATGAGTTCTTTGTACTGGCAGATTTGCGTGAGGGCGGCCACGACAGCCGCCTGTACGGGCCGATTGCCCGCTCGCAGATCAAGGGCAACGTGATCAGCGTGCTGCGCAGGTCGAACCTGTAGGCACGGAGATTGGTTTTATTAAGGGCATATGCCCGAGAGGAAGGATACAACATGAAAACTGGAAAGAGACGACTGACAGCATTTGCAGTTGTGGCTGCCACGATGCTGCTGGCTTTGGTGGGAGTTGTCGCGCCCGCGTGGGCGGAGGACAGTGCCGCTCAACCGCATCTGCCGGTAAAAGACAACAAGGTTACGATCACCTCGACGCTTACCATGAATGAGAATGCCGTGGTGCCTAATGCGACGTTTAACTATTCGATTGCGCCGGCGGATGAGGAGAGTGAGCTTACGAGCACGAGCGGTATGCCCGTTTATGCTGGAGTGACAGACGCCGTCACGCTTTCGCCGACTTCCGTTAATTTTTCCAACAAAGGCCTTACAAGCACAGAGAATACCGGTGAGAAAACTAAGACAATAACCGCCAAACTGAGTGCCGAAATTAAAACCTCTCTGTTCAAGGCTCCGGGTATCTATCGATATAAAATTACGCAGACGCCGTCAGGGCTGGACGGTCTCAACGTTACATACAAGGAGCTCTTCCTGGATGTTTACGTAGAAAACGAAGAGAATGGCGGTTCGGGCTATGTTGTTAAGGGCTGTATTCTTAGAACAGAAGCAGGCTCGGGCGAGAAGACCGCAGGTTTTTTGAACAAATATGTCACCCATAAGCTGACCATCACAAAGGTCGTCAAGGGCAACCAAGGTGACAAGAATAAGGACTTTAATTTTACCTTCACGATTAAAGGCGCTGACGGGGAGAGCTATGAGTACGCCACTGTGAAAAACGGTGCCACCACCATGAGCCAAACTGGTACCGTCAAGATTCTTTCGCAAATTGATTTAGCCGTCTCCGGCCCCGTCCTCTTCTAGCCCTCCGCCTTTCCCCTCAGCTCGTCCATCTCCTCCAGCTTCGACATGTCCAAGTACCTCCTCTTGCCCCACTCGTGCTCCACTATGTACTTCAGCCTCGCCGTCACCAACATCAGAGCCGAATTGCCGTCTGGGAAGGTCCCGACGACCCTCGTCCTCCTCCTGATCTCGCGGTTGATGCGCTCGATCCCGTTGTTCGTCCTGATCCGGCGCCAGTGCTCCGGTGGGAATTCCGTGTAGGCAAGCGTCTCGGCGAACCCGTCGCGCACCGTCCTCGCGGCCGCCCCGAGCCTCATCGATTCCAGCTCCTCCGCCACCTCCTCGGCTTTTCTGGCGCATGCCTCGCGCGATTCCTGCGCGTGGATCGCCTTCAGCATGCGCGCCGCGGCCTTCCGCCTGGTCACGGGAACCCTTCCCAGCACGTTGCGGTAGAAATGCACCGTGCAGCGCTGGTAGCGGGCCCCGGGGAACACCTCCTCGAGCGCACCGAGCATCCCCGCGCACTTGTCGCCGGTGACGAGCCGTACGCCGGAGAGCCCGCGTCCCTTGAGCCAGGAGAAGAATTCGCGCCAGGACTCCGCGGACTCGGTGTACCCCTCGGAGCAGCCGATGACCTCCCGGTCGCCGGCGGAGTTGACGCCGATGGCGACCAGCACGGCCACGTTCTCGTAGGACCCTCCCCAGCTGCGCTTGAGGTAGATACCGTCGACGAAGACGTAGGGGTAGCCGCCCTCGAGCGGCCTCTGCCGCCATGTCTCGATGGACGCGAAGGCCCTCTCGTTGAGGTTGGAGACGGTGCCGGAGGACACCGGCGCTCCCCACAGGAGCTCGGAGACGTCCTCGATCCTCCTGGTGGAGACGCCCGCCAGGTACATCTCGACGATGGCCTCCTCGACCGAGGTCTCGCGCCTGCGGTAGCGCTCGATGACGGCCGTCTGGAAGGTCGCCCCGCGGAGCTTCGGCACGCTGAGCTCGACTTCCCCGGCGCCCGTGACGAGCCTCCTCGTGTAGTGGCCGCTGCGGTAGGCCTCCCGGCCCGCCGTCCTCTCGTAGCGCTCGGCCCCGACGAGCTCGGACGCCTCCTCGTCGAGCAGTGCGTTGAGCGTCTCCTCGACGGTCTTCCTCACCAGATTCTTTATGTCGTTGCGCAGCGACTCCTCGTCGACTGATACGATGTTCGCAGACACGGCCCGTGCCCCCTTCGTCGGTGATTTGTTGTTTAGTCGCTAGAAATCATATGACGGGGCGCGGGCCGTGTTCCGCTATGCGGTTGTCAATTTGCGAAAGAAATTATGCGTCACCGCCAAACTCCAGCTACGTCGGGAACTGCGGTTACCGTAAGCCTTAAGCATGGGGAATCCGTCATCGTTTACGGTCTCTCATCGGAGGATAAATTCGCCGTAACTGAGGCGGATTATCATGGCGACGGTTATAAGACGTCGTACAAGATTGGTGATGGCACCAATTCGACAGAAGGTAGCTCTATTGTCGAGGAAGCTATCGGTGCTTACGACACCACGGTGATCTTTACCAACACCAAGGATGTTACCGTTCCGACCGATGTTATTCGGACGGTCGTTCCCTATGCGGCAATCGTCGCGTTTGCTGCCGTGATGGGCGTGGTCTTCTTCCGTCCTCGTCGTAATCGTCGTTAAAACAGCGAGGATTACAGCCGATGGAGCTTAAACGCATAGCTCGGCTGGCGAGAGCCGGCGACCGCGTGCTTACGTGGTTTGCCGGCTTTCTCGTGCTGCTCATGCTGCTGTACGGGGGCTATTCGCTGTGGGATACAAACAACGTTATGAACGGCGGGTTCATCAGCGATGAGCTGCTGCACTACAAACCCACCGGGACCAACGATTGCGCACGCCTGCAGGATCTGATGGCCAAAAATCCCGACGTTGTCGGATGGGTCACCATCGATGGCACCAACATCGATTATCCCTTCGTTCAGGGAAAAGATAACCAGGAATACCTCAACAAAAACGTGTTGGGGGAGTCCGCGGTTTCGGGAGCGGTGTTTTTGGATACGCGCAACAGCCGCGCGATGACCGATCCCTACAATCTGCTCTATGCGCACCACATGGATAACGGTGCGATGTTTGGCGATGTCGATCGGTTTCTAGACAGGGGCTTCTTTGACCTGCACCGCACGGGCACGCTCTACACAAAGGATGGGGCGTTCCGGCTGCGCATCGTTGCCGTGTGTTCGTTTGCTGCGAGTGATGACATTATCTTTGGGCCGGGAAACCTGGACCAGGCCTCGATGCAGACGCTGCTCACGCATATCTCGCAGACGGCGGTGCATGCGGACATGGATGACGTTGGCCCTGATTCGCGCATCATCGCTCTTTCTACCTGCAGTGATAAAACAAACGGGCGCCGAGCACTTATAGCAGAGGTCTTGTAGCTCATTGAATATTCCGATTAAGCTGCGCCCCATAGGCTGCATCAAGTTTGAGGCTCTCGGTCCATCATGGTAGAGTTGTCCGCGCGTGAATTTCGGCACACTGCGCGCTATCTGAGCTTTTACCGTTTGGAGGAGTGAGCTTGTGAATGCTTCTGTCGCCAAGAAGGCCAGCCAGGCGGTGCGCCTTCTGATGATGGCGCTCACGGCAGTTCTTATCTTTTTCTTCATCAATGTCATGTTGCTCGTCTCCGACATCCAGGGCACGGCGCGCGTGGTCAACTACGCCGGTCTGGTGCGCGGCACCACGCAGCGAATCGTTAAGCTCGAGGATGCAGGCCAGCCACAAGACGACCTGCTCAAGGCCGTTGATTCATACATTAGTGGTTTGCGCTACGGAAGCGACGACCTCAATCTCGTCCGTCTCGATGACGATGAGTATCAGGCAAAGATGACCGAGCTCGCGAGCTATTTTGACAAGCTTCGCACCGAGATTGCCCGTGTGCGCGAAGTCGGCTACGAGAACACCGACATCATCGCCATGAGCGAGGAGTTCTTTGGCATTTGTGACGATGCCACGAGGCTTGCGGAGGACTACTCCCAGGAGAAGGCCACGGCGCTCAATCGCCTTGAGGGTTTGGTGATTATCGACATCGTGGGCCTGGTGGCGACCTTTGCGGTCGAACTTGCTCGCGCGGTGCGCACTGCCGCGCTCAATCGCGAGCTGCAGAACAAAGTCTATCTCGATGAAGCCACGGGACTGCCCAACAAGAACAAGTGCGAGGAAATCTTGGGGCAGGGGCATCCCGTTTCCGCCGAAGCGCCTGTTGCGCTGTGTGTTTTCGATCTTAACAATCTGCATACGGTCAATAACAGCTTTGGCCACGAGAAGGGTGACGAGTACATCCGTTCTTTTGCCCAGCAGCTGGGGTGCGTGGCGTCCGAGACCTGCTTTGTGGGCCGCGACGGCGGCGATGAGTTTATCGCGGTGCTGTGGGATGCCGATCGAGCTGCCGTGGAATCCTGTCTCGCTCGGATTCGTGCGAACGTGAGCGAGTATTCCGAGGCTCACTCCGACATGCCTATCAGCTACGCGGTGGGCTATGCGCTTTCTAGTGATTATGATGAACCGCCCACGATGCGCGAGCTCTTTTCCCAGGCCGACAAAAACATGTACATCGACAAGAACCGCATAAAGATGGCCGAGCCAGCCGGGCCGCAACGCGAGGAACGGTAAGCCTGTAACAGAGGGCGGCTAATTTGAAGGCAGCTAAAAAGCCCCGTCCCAAAAAGACTGCCATGAAAAGAGGTCCTGGCCATTTGGCCAGGACCTCACTAACTTTTATTCCGTTCAAATGAGGAGTTGACTGCGCGCAGGGCTCCGTCTCGGGAGGGCGGCATTTTACCTCCGCGCGCAGTTTCGCAGCGCAGCGAGAATGTTTGAGCACGGAGGTAATATGCCGCCCTCCCGAGACGGAGCCCGTGGGTTTACCTACTCGAGCTCAAACGCACCCGTATACAGCTGGTAGTAATACCCGCGCTTGGCAATCAGCTCATCATGGCTGCCGCGCTCGATAATCTGCCCGTGATCCAGCACGCTGATCAGGTCGGAGTTGCGCACCGTGCTCAGTCGGTGCGCGATCACAAACGTGGTTCTGCCCTCCATCAGCGCATCCATGCCGCGCTGCACCAATGCCTCGGTGCGGGTATCGATGCTCGACGTGGCCTCATCCAAAATCATCGCGGGCGGGTCGGCCACCGCGGCGCGCGCGATGCTGATCAGCTGGCGCTGTCCCTGTGAAAGACCGCTGCCGTCGCCCTCGAGTACGGTGTCGTAACCGTTCGGCAGCATGCGGATAAACCCGTCGGCGTTGGCCAGGCGCGCCGCCTCGATGCACTGCTCGTCCGTGGCGCCGGGGCAGCCGTAGCGGATGTTGTCCATGACGGTGCCCGTAAAGAGATTCACGTCTTGCAGCACCACGCCCAGGCTCCGGCGCAGGTCGGCCTTGCGGATCTTGTTGATGTTGATCCCGTCGTAGCGGACCTTGCCGTCGTCAATGTCGTAGAAGCGGTTGATAAGATTGGTGATCGTGGTCTTGCCGGCGCCCGTCGCACCAACGAGCGCGATCTTCTGCCCGGGCTCAGCTTCGAGCTCGATATCGTGCAGCACGAGCTTTTGGGGCACATAGCCAAAGCTCACATGGTCGAACATAATATGCCCCTTGAGCGGCACGAGCCCGCAGCCGCCATCGTGATGTGGGTTCTTCCAGACCCAGCGCTCGGTTCGCTCGCTCGTTTCGACAAGCGCGCCGTCCGCGTCCTCGCGCACGTTGACCAGCGTCACGTAACCGTCGTCGGACTCGGGCTTCTCATCCATGAGCGTAAAGATGCGCCCGGCGCCCGCAAGCGCGATGATGATCGAGTTGAGCTGGTTGGACACTTGCGCTACGGGGTTCATAAAGTTGCGCGTGAGCGTCAAAAACGATGCGATGGCGCCGAGCGTGAACGTGTCGAAACCGGTAAGTCCCAGGTTGGGTGTCCCTGCGATGGCCATGTAGCCGCCGAGCACAGCCACCACCACATAGATCAGGTAGCCAAGCGCGTTCATCATGGGCATGATCGAATTGCCCACGCCCTGCGCGTTCGTCGCAGCCTTTGCCCAGGCACGGTTGAGCTTACCCATTCCGGTACGTGCGGCGTCCTCGTGACAAAAGACCTTGATGACCTTCTGCCCGCCGACCATCTCCTCGATGTAGCCGTTGAGCGCGCCGAGTGTATCTTGCTGCTCGATAGAAAACGCCCCGATGACCCCCGTGATGCGGCCCACGAACACGAGCACCGCCGCCATGAGCACGCAGACTACCACGGTGAGCCCCACGCTCATCCAAAGCATGCACACGAAGACCGCGACCAGCGTGAATGCCGAGCTTACGAGCTGCGAGAGCGACTGCGCGATCATCTGGCGCAGGGTGTCGGTGTCGTTGGTGTAGAGGCTCATGATGTCGCCGTGCGCGCGTGTGTCGAAGTAACGCAAGGGGAGCGTCTGCATGTGCGAGAACATATCGTCGCGGATGCGTTTGAGCGTGCCTTGCGCCACAGTAACCATCGCGCGGTTGTAGACGAGCGTGGCTGCAACGCCCACCACATAGACAGCGCCGATGGTGATGAGCGCGTGCGCAAGGCCCGTCCATATGGGAGCGTCGGTCGCCAAAAGCGGGACGATGTAGTCGTCGATGAGTGCCTGCAAAAACATCGACGACGCGGCGCTTGCGATAGCAGAGATCAGGATGCACGCGACGACGAGTACAAGCTGCCCTCGGTAGCAGGACATATACGAGAGCAGGCGCTTGACGGTTGCCATGTCGAGTTGCATCGCGGGCATGTCGGCGCCCGGTGCCGCTCCGTTTGCGGGGCGTTTATTCTGCTTACTCATCCTCTGCCGTTCCCTTCTGCTGCGACTCAAAGACCTCGCGATAGATATCGCTCGTGCACAAGAGCTCCTCGTGCGTGCCCACCGCGCTGATGCGCCCGTCGTCCATGACCACGATCTTGTCGGCGTGCATGACCGAACTCACGCGCTGCGCGATCACGATCTTGGTCGTGGCGGGCAGGTACTCGGCAAGGCCGCGTTGGATCTTGGCGTCGGTCTTGGTGTCGACGGCGCTCGTGGAGTCATCGAGTACGAGCACGCGCGGCTTGGCCACGAGCGCGCGGGCGATGCACAGGCGCTGCTTTTGCCCGCCCGAGACGTTGGTGCCGCCCTGCTCGATCATGGTCTGGTAACCGTCCGGCAGCTGGTCGATAAACTCGTCCGCGCAGGCGAGCTCGCAGGCGCGCACCAGCTCTGCATCGTTGGCCTCGGCGTCACCCCAGCGCAGGTTCTCGGCGATGGTGCCGCTAAAGAGCTCGTTTTTCTGCAGTACCATGGCCACCTGGCCGCGCAGCGCATCGAGGTCGTAGTCGCGCACATCGATGCCGCCCACGCGCACGGTGCCCGCGGTGACGTCATAGAGACGGGCGATCAGATTCACAAGGCTCGACTTGGACGAACCCGTGCCGCCGATGATGCCCACGACCTCGCCGCTCTTGATGGTGAGGTTTACGTCCTCGAGTACGTTTTTCTCGGCCTTGCTCGCGTAGGCAAAGCTCACGTGGTCAAACTCCACGGAACCGTCCGCAACCTGCGTGACGGCGCGACCGGGCTCGGGGCTCGCGATGTCGCTCTGTTCGTTGAGTAGCTCGGCGATGCGCTTGGCCGAGCTCTGGGCAATCACGATGAGCGTAAAGACCATGGAGAGCATCATGAGCGCCATAAGGATTTGCGTGGCGTAGGTAAAGAGTGCGGTGAGCTGTCCTGTGGTGAGGCCGAGCGCGGCGTTGTTGCCCGAGGCCACGATGGCCCTAGCGCCGAGCCACGAGATGAGTATCATACATGCGTACATGCAGGCCTGCATGAGCGGCGTATTGAGTGCGATGAGGCGCTCGCCGCGGGCGAAGTCCTCGTAGATGCGTTGGCTGATGGCGCCGAACTTGCCGATCTCGTGCTCCTCACGGTTGAATGACTTGACCACGCGGATACCCGCAATGTTCTCCTGCACTACGTTGTTAAGCGTGTCGTAGGTAGCGAAGACGCGGTTGAAGATGCTGCTTACGCGCCACATGATGAGTCCGAGCGCGATGGCAAGGATGGGGATCACGGCTAGGAATACAAACGAGATCTGCCGGTTGATGGTAAACGACACGATCCAGCAGAACGCGAGCATCACGGGGCCGCGCACGCCCATGCGGATGATCATCATGTAGGCGTTTTGCACGTTGGTGACGTCGGTGGTGAGGCGCGTGACGATCGAACCGGTAGAGAACTTGTCGATGTTGCCAAAAGAGAAGGTCTGCACGTTGTCGTACATATCGTCGCGCAGGTTGGCGGCGAAGCCCACCGAGGCGCGTGCGCCCATCCAAGCGCCGCCGGCGCCCACTCCAAACTCGAGAACGGCAAGGAGAAGCAGGGCGATGCCAAGGCGCCAGACCTCGCCCATGTTGCCGGCCTGGATGCCGCGGTCGATAAGGTCGCTCATGACGAGCGGGATGGCGATCTCGAGTATCACCTCCAGGATGGAAAGTAGGATGGCGGTGACGGAGCTCTTGCGGTATTGCCGCAGGCTCCGTGCAAGCGTTCGTATCATGCATGTTCCTTTCGGTACGAATCGGGCTGAAATTACGTAGCAAGCTACGGAATAGGGTGTAAAGAAGCCCGTCGCAGGCGGATCGAATCCGGTGGGCGACGGGTGCTGATGAGGCTATTGTTTATTGTTTGCAGACGTTGGCGTAGATTCGCCTGAGCATGCGGATGAGCTCCGTCTGCTCGCGTTCATCAAGGCCGGCGAGCAGCTCTCGATCGCGTTCGCGCATGGTGGCACGCATGCGATCACCGGCATCGTGTGCCTTGTCCGTAAGCTCAACGACCTTATTACGTCGGTCATCCTCGGCTACCCAGGTGCGCACGAAGCCGTTTTTCTCGAGCCGGCTGACGAGGCCGGAGACCGTTGGGTGAGAGACCTTGAGGCTAGTTTCGATCTCTTTTTGGAGCGCTCGGCCCGCATGCTCAATGAGGTAGACGATCACCTGGCTTTGCGCAAAGGTGAGCCCTTGCTCCTTGAGGTCCGCATCGGCAGACGCCTGCATGCGCTCGTTGATTACCTTAAACAGGGGTCCAACAGCATCTTCGGGAACCATTCCAGCCACCATCCTTTCTGTAGCATGTTACGTTTATAGCACAACCAGAAGCATGCGACACATTCTTCACGAAACTGTCCTCGCTTTACGGCCTTTGGGGTCGTCTAATATCGGGACCTGACTATTCGGCAAACAATATCTGCAGGTAATCGCGTTTTCCGTGGAGAACACGGTCAATATAGACCTTCTGGTGAAAGCGGTAAAACGCGAGATAATTGTCACAGATCACGAACCGGTAATCGGAGCGTAGGGGATAGATCGAGGATAGTGGCGTGCCCGACTCCGGGAAGCTGGAGAGCAGGTCTATCCGAGCGAGGATACCCTCTACGATTCTCTCCGCTGCTGCGGGATTGTCCTGTTCGATGGCAATGTAGTCCCAGATGTCGTCGAGATCTTGCAGAGCCAGCGGAGAGTAGACGACCTTGCAGCTATGCATGGCTTGCAGCCTTGCGGCGGAAGTGTGCGGCGACGTTATCTGATGAGACCCATCCGCTCTCCTCGCCTGAGTTGCGCCCACGCTCAAGCTCGGACATCAGCGTGCTAATGGCGCAAAACCGGTCGTAATCTTTCATGTCGAGTACCGCGTAGCAACCGTGCCCGTTTTTAGTCAGAAACACCGGGGAGCCCTCGTGGACATCGGAGAGCACCTCGTTGTAATTGCGTAAATCGGAAACAGGCTTAATGGCAGGCATATAAGGCTCCAATCGATGTGCGGGAACTTACGATAAATTATACGATTAATATGCAGCACCTGCCAGTCAAAACGCCCCACACAAAACAAGGCCCTGGCCAAACGGCCAGGGCCTCACCATTTCTCTTCAGCTTGCGAGAAAAGACCGCGCGCGCAGGAGCTCCGTCGGGAGCGTAGGGCTATTTTGAGCTACTCGAGCTCAAATGCACCCGTGTACAGCTGGTAGTAATACCCACGCTTGGCAATCAGCTCGTCGTGGTTGCCGCGCTCGATAATGCGGCCGTGGTCCAGGCAGATGATCGCGTCGGAGTTGCGCACGGTGGAGAGACGGTGCGCGATGACAAACGTCGTGCGGCCCTCCATGAGCTTATCCATGCCTGCCTGCACGATGGCCTCGGTGCGGGTGTCGATGGAGCTCGTGGCCTCGTCCAGAATCATTGCCGGCGGATCGGCGACGGCAGCACGTGCGATCGAAATCAGCTGGCGCTGGCCCTGCGACAGCTGTGCGCCGTTGCCGGTGAGCATCGTGTCGTAGCCGTCGGGCAGGCGGGTGATAAAGTCGTCCGCGCCGGCGAGCTTTGCCGCCGCGATGCACTCCTCGTCGGTGGCGTCTAGGTTGCCGTAGCGGATGTTGTCCATCACGGTGCCGGTGAACAGGTTCACGTCCTGCAGTACCACGCCCAGCGAGCGGCGCAGATCGGCCTTGCGGATCTTGTTGACGTTGATGCCGTCGTAGCGAATCTTGCCGTCGGCGATGTCATAGAAGCGGTTGATGAGGTTGGTGATGGTCGTCTTGCCCGCACCGGTGGCGCCGACAAACGCGACCTTCTGGCCCGGCTTGGCAAACACGGACACGCCGTGCAGCACCTCGTGGTCGGGCGTGTAGCCAAAGTCGACGTTGTCCATGACCAGGTCGCCGCGCAGCGGTACGTACTCGATCTCGCCGGTTGCGCGGTGCGGGTGTTTCCATGCCCACATGCCGGTGTGGTGGTCGGCCTCCTCGAACTCCCAAGTCTCGGGGTTCACCTGCGCGTTGACGAGCGTCACGTAGCCTTCGTCGGCCTCGGGCTCCTCGTCGATGAGCTCAAAGATGCGGTCGGCGCCGGCGAGGCCCATGACCACGGCGTTGATCTGCTGCGAGATCTGACCGATCTGTCCGCAGAACTGCTTGGTCATGTTGAGGAACGGCACCACGACGGCGATGGACAGCGTCATGCCCGAGATGCTCAGGTTGGGCACGCCCAGCGCCAGGAAAATGCCGCCGGCAAGGGCCACCAACACGTAGAGCAGGTTGCCCAGGTTCATAAGGATAGGCATGAGGATGTTGGCGTACATGTTGGCCTTCTGCGAGACCTCGAAGAGCTTTTCGTTGCGCTCGTCAAAATCGGCCTCGGCGGCAGACTCGTGGCAGAATGCCTTGACGACCTTCTGGCCGTTCATGACTTCCTCGATATGGCCCTCGACCACGCCGAGCTCGGACTGCTGCGCAATAAAGAAACGCGCGGAGTTGGAGCCGAGCAGCTTGGTCATAAAGGTCATAAAGACGACGCCGGCCACAATGACCAGGCACATCCACACGCTGTAGTACAGCATGATAAAGAATACCGTGACGATGACGATGGTCGTCATGAGCAGGTTGGGCAGCGACTGGCTGATCATCTGGCGCAGCGTGTCGATGTCGTTGGTGTAGTGGCTCATGATGTCGCCGCGCTGGTGCGTGTCGAAGTAGCGAATCGGCAAGTCCTGCATGCGGTTGAACATCTTCTCGCGCAGCTTCTCGAGCGAGCCCTGCGTGACGATGGCCATGGCGCGGTTCCAGAAGAGCGAAGACAGGATGCCGATGCCGTAGATGCAGGCGAGGGTGGTCACGAGCTGTGCGATCTTGGGCTGTGCGGCTTCCCAATTGCCCGACTGCCACGATTCGCTAATAATCTGCAGGGCGCTCTGAAGGAAGGTCGCGCCGATGGAGTTGATGATGGCGCAGAGCACCACGCCGACGACGACGAGGGGCAAAAGCACGGGGTAGAAGCCAAAAAGCGTCTTGATGAGGCGCGACATGGTGCCGCCCTTGCGGTTGAGTGCGCGCTCGGCGGTTGTTGCCTTACTCATGTGCCTCGCCTCCTTCCTGGGTCTGAGCTTGCGTTGCGGATGCCTCGGTGTCGGCCTCGCCGGCCCCTTCGCCCTCGGCAGACATCTTGTTTTGCGAGGTAAAGGTCTCGCGGTAGATCTCGCTCGTCTTGAGCAGCTCGTCATGGTTGCCGATCTGCGCGATACGGCCACCCTCCATGACGATGATGCGGTCTGCGTCCTGCACGGAGCTGATGCGCTGGGCGATGATGAGCTTGGTCGTGTTGGGCAGATAGCTTGCCAACCCTGCGCGAATCTTGGCGTCGGTCTTGGTGTCGACGGCGCTGGTGGAGTCGTCCAGGATCAAGATCTTGGGGCGACGCAGCAGGGCACGCGCAATGCACAGGCGCTGCTTCTGACCGCCGGAAACATTGGAGCCGCCCTGCTCGATCCAGGTGTCATAGCCCTTGGGGAAGCCGTCGACAAACTCATCGGCGCAGGCCAGATGTGCCGCCTCGCGGACTTCCTCGTCGGTGGCGTTCGGGTCGCCCCAGCGCAGGTTCTCGGCAATGGTGCCGCTAAACAGCACGTTTTTCTGTAGCACCATGGCCACTTGGTGGCGCAGGGCGTCCAGGTCGTAGTCGCGCACGTCCATGCCGCCCACGCGCACGGTGCCTTCGGTGGCGTCGTACAGACGGGCGATGAGGTTTACAAGCGTGGACTTGGCCGAGCCGGTACCGCCGATGATGCCGATGGTCTCGCCGCTCTTAATGTGCAGGTCGATATCGTCGAGCGCCTGGCGCTTCGCATGCGCGGAATACTTAAAGCTCACGTGGTCAAAGTCGATGGAACCGTCGGCAACCTCGAGCGCGGGCTCGGCGGGATCGGCGATCGTGGGCTCGGCGGCCAGCACCTCGGTAATGCGGTGCGCCGATTCGTCGGCCATGGTCACCATGACAAAGATCATCGACAGCTGCATCAGGCTCATGAGGATCTGGAAGCCATAGGTAAAGATCGAGGAGAGCTGGCCCACGTCGAACAGCGTGCCCTGGCTCGTGATGATGAGCTTGGAGCCCAGGTAGATGATGACGACAAACGCGCCGTTGACGCAGATGTTCATCATGGGGTTGTTAAAGGCGAGCAGCTTCTCGGCGCGGGTGAAGTCCATCTGGACGTCTCGTGCTGCGGTCGCGAACTTTTCCTTCTCAAAGTCTTCGCGCACGTAGCTCTTGACTACGCGCATGCCGGTGACGTTTTCCTCGACGGACTCGTTAAGGGCGTCGTACTTGTGGAACACGCGCGAGAAGATGGGGCGCACCTTAAAGATGATAAAGAACAGTCCAAAGCCCAGCAGCGGAATGATGACCAGGTAGACCATGGCAACGCTGCCGCCCATGATAAACGCCATGGTAAAGGCGAAGATCAATACCAGCGGCGCGCGTACGGCGATACGGATGATCATCATAAAGGCCTGCTGCACGTTGTTGATGTCGGTGGTCAGGCGCGTGACGAGCGAGGAGCTCGAGAACTCATCGATGTTGGCAAAGCTGAACGTCTGGATCTTGTAGAACAGGTCGTGACGCAGGTTCTTGGCGAAGCCGCAACTCGCATGGCTGCAGGTGACGCCGGCAGCGGCACCAAAAGCAAGCGACGTCAGCGCGATGAGCACCAAAAAGCCTGCGGTGGGAAGCATCTCGGCCACGGTGGCGCCGTCTTTGATGGCGTCGATCAGGTTGGCGGTGATAAATGGAATCAGCATCTCGCAGAGCACCTCGCCAAGCACGAGCAATGGCGTGGCAACAGTGACTTTCATATAGTCGCGGATGCTGCCCATGAGGGTTTTAATCATCCAGTTCCTCCCAGGTTACACGGATTTTCTCGAGCATTTCGGCGAGCTGCTCGCGCTCGTCGTGAGTGAGGGCGCTAAAGGCCCGTTCTCTAAAGCGGATGCGGGCCGCCTGGTCGATGCGGGCGTTTTCCCGGCCGGTTTCGGTCAGGCGAATGGTGAGTTGCCGTCGATCCTTGGGGTTACGGCTGCGCTCGATGAGGCCGTTGACCTCGAGCTTGGACAGGATCTCGGAAAGCGACCCCGGCTTGAGGTCAAAGTGCATGCCGAGTTCCTGCTGCGACATCTCGCCGCCGGGCTGCTTGGCCAGCAGGCAGATGATGGGCGCCTTGCCGGACACGCCTCCGCCATGAAAATGCATGTAATGGCCGCAAAAACCCAGGCCGCTCAGGATGCGCTTGGCGAGTTTGTCTTCGGCGCTGACCGCTTCGGGTATGTCTACCGGTTGCGACGGGTCACCGCCGGGCTCGTGCGAACAAAGGTTAAGAGGTTCATCGCACATGAATTAGTGTTGCTCCTTTCTTTAGTTAGGTAGTGGAATTGTTTTGTGCCTAACCAATTTAGGAGCGTGAGAAATCAATGTCAAGGTACCAAACTTATTAAGTTACGGCGTTTTGCCAAACGCCGTAACCGCTCGACGCTGCAAACCCGCCAGAGCGGCAATCTGCCTTTCAACTTCGGCGGCATGACCAGAAGGTCAAGATAGTCGTTGGGGACGTTCTTGTTTGACTAGTCATTTAAGAACGTCCCTAATGACTAACTTCCTCCTTCCCGAAACCTTTCCGCAACAATTTGCCCTTCGCACTGCTCGACTCCGCTCGCAACGTCCCCTGCGCTACACTTAGTTGCACTGTGGCGCCGTTGCGCCGCGCCCGAACTAAGGGGGACACTCATGAAGAATACTCAGCTGCTGCTGATTAACGATATGTGCGGCTACGGCAAGGTCGCGCTTTCCGCCATGCTGCCGGTGCTGTCGCACATGGGCTACCGTATCCATAACCTGCCGACGGCGCTCGTTTCCGACACGCTCAACTACCCCAAGTTCTACATCCACGACACCACCGAGTACGTGCGCCAAAGCCTCGCTATCTGGGAGGAGCTCGGCTTTGAGTTCGACGCCATCTCGACCGGCTTTATCGTGACCGAGGAAGAGACGCGCATCATCTCGGACTTTTGCCACCGCCGTGCGCAAAAGGGCACCAAGGTGTTCGTTGACCCCATCATGGGCGACAACGGCAAGCTCTATGCGGGCGTGCCCGAGTCCACGATCGGTCTCATGAGGCACCTGCTCGAGTGCGCCGACTACGCGGTTCCCAACTACACCGAGGCCTGTTTGCTCACCGACACGCCTATCGTCGAGCAAATTACGCCCGATGAGGCCCGCGCCCTTGTGGACGCCGTGCGCGAGCTGGGTGCCAAGTCGGTGGTCATTACGAGCGCCGTAGTCAATGGCACGAACGCGGTTATCGGTTACGACCATGTGGCGGGGGAGTACTTTACGATTCCCTTTGAGCTCATTCCGGTCTATTTCCCGGGCACGGGCGACACGTTCTCGGCGGTGCTCGTCGGCCGCGTTATGGCAGGCTGGAGTCTGCAGCGCGCGACGTCCGATGCCATGCGTGTGGTGGCTGAGCTTATCGAGCGCAATGCCGACCAAGAGGACAAGTCGGCCGGCCTTCCCATCGAGGCCTGCCTGGATGTGGTTGACCATGAGTAACGCCGACGAGAGCAGCACCGAGGCAGCGGGCGAGAACAGGCCGCTCGGCGCGCCGCGTGGCAAGCGTCCGCGTATCCGTATTAGCTGCGTGGACCAGCTGGGTGCGTGCCGTTGTCACCACGGGCACAAGCCGGGCGATGTCTTCGACTTCGATCGCGATCGCGGCAAGATGTGCGCCATGGCCTGCCACGTGGGCTTTCCCTATATCGATATCCTGCGCTATGGCGGGACCGTGCCTGGCAACGAGCCCGGCATGGCAAAGTTCTGCTGCCCCGAGGTCGATACACTGAACGTCTGGCTTGCCGAGATCGTCGACGAGTAATCGAGCGTGGATTTTCTCCCGTTTAGAGCGTACTTGAGCGCTCAAAGTGGGAGATTGTCCACACTCAATTTGTATGCGGGAGATTATCCACGCTCATTTTGCGCCGAAGACGTGGCCCGCGACCTCGCTTGCCTACAGCTGCTCGAGCATGGCCGTGCAGCCGGCGAGCACGTCGCGGTACGTGGCATCGAAATTGCCGGTGTACCAGGGGTCGGCCACGTCGCCGGGGCGCTCGGTCCAATCGAGCAGGCGCGAGATCTTGCCGTCGGGGTCGTCGCCAAAGATGCGACGCAGGCCACGGGCGTTCTCGGCATCCATATAGACAATGTGATCCCAGTTGCCATACTCCGCGCGACGTACCTGACGTGCGCGATGTGCGACGACGGGAATCCCAACCTCGCGTAGCTTGGCAACAGTACCGTGATGCGGCGGGTTGCCGATCTCCTCGGTCGAGGTCGCGGCAGAATCAATGACAAACTCGCCCGCGCGCCCGGCGCGGTGCACCAGCTCGGTAAACACCGACTCGGCCATCGTCGAGCGGCAGATGTTCCCATAGCAGATAAACAGTACGCGTTGCATATGCGGTTTCCTTTCGATCGCCATCATCGAGTTCGAGTATCGCACCTACGCCTACGCCCTCGCCCGCTTGCGCTCCCAGCGAGCCAACTTAATCGTCACCAGCGTGAGCGCCCAGGCCACAAGCGAGAACGCGGCGCCCACTGCACCCACGTACGCAATGCCAATGCTGCTTACCACGGCGCCGCCCACTGCGGTGCCAAACGAGATGCCGACGTTAAACGCCATGGGCTCAACCGAACTTGCGAGTACCATCGACTTGGGATGGCGGCTGCGTGCCACGTCCATAAAGTGCGTGATGCATGAGACCGAGAACAGGTACATGAGCATCGCCAGGCTAAAGACAAAGACCAGCGCGAGCGGCATGGCGGCGCCCACGGCAAACAGCCCGAGCAGTGCCGCCGCCTGCAGCACAAACGTAACCAGCAGCGCCTTCATGCCAAAACGCGCATCGATCCATCCGCCCAGGATGTTCGAGATCAGGCAGAACACGCCATAGGCCATAAGTGTGGTGCTCGCCTGAACGGTATCCATGCCCAGCACCTGCTCCAGATAAGGCGTCACGTAGCCGTAGAATACGTAGACCGAGCCCACGCCAAACAAGAAGATGAGCATGCCGGTGATGATACTCGGCTCGCGTAGTAGCCCCGCCTGCTCGCGGAAGGTGGCGGGCTCATCGGTCTGCCCGGCGCGAGGCATAAACGCCACGAGCGCGCTACAGATCAAAACGGCAAAGGTCAGCGTGCCGTACATGGCCACGTGCCAATCGAGTGTGTCGGCCACAAACTTGCCAATCGAGGTCACAAAGACCATCGCCACGGAAAACGCGCCGTACACGACCGAGATGGCAAGTGAGGTTTGCTGCGGGGATAGCAGCTCAGGGATGTACGTCACGCCCACGGCGAGCAGCGCACCCGAGACAGAGCCCAGGACAATGCGTGAGATAAACAGCACCTGGAAGTTGGGGGCCAACGCCATGACCAGGTTGCCGAGCACAAAGACGACGCTATAGCACACGAGCAGCTGGTAGCGGCGGAATCGCCCCGTGCTGAGCGCGAGCACCGGCGTCGCGATAGCGTAGACGAGCGCAAACACGCTGATGAGCTGGCCCGCAGTGGCAAGTGATATGCCGAGTTCCGTTGCCAAGTCGCTTTCGATGCCGATGACCACGAACTCGGAGCAGCCGAGCGAGAATCCCAACAGCACGAGCAGCGCCAGGCAGAGCTTGGTGCGCGCGGGGGAGAGCGCGGCGGCGGTTGGCTTACTTTTAGGCGTGGTTGCGGCGGTCAAGGTTGTCACTCCAATGTCGCATGAATAAGCGGGATTCAATCCCTGCAACTCTAACAGAATGTGACAAAGGGACAGTCCCTTTGTCACATTGCGCTGCCGGCCAGTCGCTTAAACCGTCACAACATTCGGCGAAAATCTCGAAATCGAAGAAAAGCGTCGAATGTTGTGATGGTTTTCCTATCTGTGCCGGCGAGCCGCCGTGCCGTCTGGGGGTATAAGACTAGCGAGTGTTTATTTGCGAGGCCTAAGGGGCGCCCCGTATGGATATCGATAACTTTGAATGGTGGTATAGCGAGGGCGAAGCTCCGGATGAGGAGTGGGACGAGCCTACGCCGCGTGGCGTGTCGAGCGACGAGGACGAGACCGGCAACGACGTCGCCGCCGACTCGGACGCCGCCCTCGACCCTGTCGAGCCCCTGACCTTCGAACAAGCTTGGGCCCAGGCCGAGGCTGACGAGGCCAAGGCCGACGCTACGGCCACGCTCGGCGAGCCAGCCGACATGTCGATCTCGCCGGCAAAGACCCCGCAGCCGCGTCACACTATCGACCCCGACAGCACGGCATCCTTCAGCATTCTCGACGTGCCCTCGCAGGGTGCCCAGGCGCCCGCACCCACACGTCGCCCCAATCTGTCTCGCGAGGAAGATGCAGGACGTCGCTCGCCGCTCGGCCCCATCCTTATCGCCTTTATGGCCGGCGTTATCGCATGCTCGGTAATTGGAAACGTCTGGAGCCATGTGGAGCAACAGCGCAAAGATGCCGCCAAGGTCGAGATGTCTGTCGAGCAATCGCTCAGCCGCACGCGCTCGGTGCATGTGTCGGTCGAGGTCAAGGACGGTGCGACATGGGACACCGCCCGCGGCGATAGTCAGATGCTCATCCACATCGTGGGCCGCACGCTCAGGGGGCAGGCGATTGACGAGTATCAATATGTCAACTCCGCTGGCGACGGCATCGAACTCAAGCCCGGCGACTACGAGCTCACGGTCGACGAGCCGCCCGTCGCCACCGATGGCACGCGCTTCCGCGCCTCAAAGCGCATGGTCCCCGTGAGCTTTAACTCACAGGCGCCCGATACGGTCGACAGCACACCGCAGGGCGGGTTCGACCTTTACGCAATCGCTCAATAACTGCGCCTGCCGCCTCTCCGTGCCGCCAAGAGTGGCACAATAGCCCTCGACACTGTTGTTTACTTTTGGAGGAAGTAGCATGTCCACCGTCACCACCATCAAGCGCGGCGGCCTCACCGCGGCCATCGATTCCATGGGAGCCCAGCTCACGAGCCTTGCCCTCGACGGCAACGAGTATCTGTGGCAGGGCGACCCGGCCTTTTGGGGCAAGCACGCGCCCATTCTGTTCCCCATCGTGGGATCGCTGCGCAACAACACAGCGACGTCTGCGGCTGGCACCTGCGAGATGCCGCGTCATGGCCTCGCGCGCATCGTCGAGCACAAGCTGGTCGAGGTCTCCGAGGACGGCTCGTCCGTCACCTACGAGATCACCGATACGCCCGAGTCGCTCAAGGCTTTCCCCTTCCACTTTAAGCTCAACATGACCTATGCCCTGACTGGTGACGCCACGCTCACGCAGACCTTTGCCGTCACCAACACCGGCGACGTGGACCTGCCGTTCTCGGTGGGCGGCCACCCTGCATTTAACGTGCCCGCCCCCGGTGCCGAGGACGAGACGTTCGAGGACTACGAGCTGGCATTTACCGAGGCTTGGACCAACGAGGCCCCCGTCATCACGCCCGACGGTCTTATGACGTTCGAGGGCAGTTACAAGGCTCCCGATAACTCGGACGTGCTGCCCATCACGCACCGCAGCTTCGATAACGACGCCATCATGTTCACCGATACCCCGGGCTCCACGCTCACGCTGCGCGGCCGCAAGTCGGGCCACGGCGTCAAGATCGACTTTGAGGGCTTTAAGTACATCGGCGTGTGGTCTGCCGCCAACGACGCCCCGTTTGTGGCGCTCGAGCCCTGGACCGGTCACACCACCATGGACACCGAGGACGACGTCTTTGAGCACAAGGTCAACACCATTACCTTGGCTCCCGGCGCTACCGATAAACGTAGCTTTAGCGTCACCTTGCTCTAGAGGTTCCGCCGTTCTAACGAACGGCGGACCAGTCGACGCTGCGCGCCACCCGGAGCGACAATTTGTCATTCAAAAGGCAAGGCATGACCAGAAGGTCTATGCCTTGCCTTTTTTATGCCAAGCGGTGCATGGGGGACAGGTTGCTTTGCGCCAATCGTCCTCGTGTGTCTATTAATTTTTCGCGCACATGCCGCGCCGCTGGTTGCGGGCGTATATCCTGTCTTATTGTCAGTAACACAAAATAGGGAAGGCACCAGATGCAACCTCGGCAACAGCGCGGCATGCAGACCCAGCCGGTATGCAGCCGTCGCATCTTTTTGGGAAGCGCTCTCGCTGCGAGCGCTTCCGTCGTCGCCGGCGCGCTCGCCGGCTGTCAGCGCCCGTCCACGCTCAAGGTGGTTCAGCCCACGACGGGCGGCGGTCGCGACGACCTGTCCGATTCCGTGATCGGCAAGGACAAGATCCGCATTGGTATGGAGGCGGCCTACGCCCCGTACAACTGGCAGGTTTCCGAAGCCAGTGAGTACACCATCCCCATCGACAACGTGCAGGGCGCCTATGCCGATGGCTACGACGTGCAGATCGCCAAGATCGTCTGCAAGGCCCTCGGTGGCGAGCCCGTTGCCGTCAAGCAGAGCTTCTCGGGCCTCATCGATTCGCTCAACAACGGCCAGATCGACCTCATCATCGCCGGCATGAGCGCCACGCCCGAGCGCGAGGAGTCGGTCGGCTTCTCCGACCCGTACTTCATTGGCTACTTTGGCCTGTTCGTAAAAGAGGGTTCCCCCTACCAAAACGCCACCAAGCTCAGCGACTTTAGCGGTGCCACGGTACTCGGCCAAAAGGACACCATGCTCGATACCGTCATCGACGAGATCCCGGGCGTTGTGCACAAGAACCCGGTCGATTCGGTTCCCACGGTGTTCTCGAACCTGCTGCAGGGCACGTGCGATGCCGTGACCTACAACACCGAGAACGAGAAGGGCTATATGGCCCAAAATCCCGGTATCGTCCCCATCCATTTTGCCGAGGGCGAGGGCTTTAAGCAGGAGGTCGCGGCAAACGTCGGCTGCCGCAAGGGCTCGGACAAGCTGCTTAAACTCATCGACAAGACACTCAAGGGCATTAGCCAAGAGGAACGCGACCAAATGTGGGACGCATGCCTCGATCGTCAGCCGGCATAGGGAGGCAGCATGAAAACCATCAATCGTCTGGCCTCCTTTATCAAGGCCGACCACCGTTATGTGTACCTGGGCACGAGCGTTGTCGCGGCGCTCGGCCTGGCGTTTAGCCAACGCAATCCCACACCGCTGAGCTTCTTAGCCCCCACCGGTATCTTCCAGGATTGCCTTTGGGCGATTCTTTGGGCCTGGATTGTCGTGTCGGCGGCGGCGCTTGTCACCAAGCTTATGCACTGGAGTGACTATCGCGAAACGTCGCCGTTCGCATCCGAGCGTTTCCACCGCGTCGCGCGCCTGGGCAGCTATGTCGTGGCCGCCATCGCGGCGATCTTTTTCGTGGACCGCTGCGTCATGTCGTTTATCGACCTGGTACAGGTGAGCATCGTCTCGGACTCCAACCCCAGCGACTTTTTGTCGAGCCTGGTCTACATGACCTACAAGAGCGGGGACTTCTTCATCCGCGGTATCGAGATCACCATCGCACTTGCGACCCTTGGTACCGTTATCGCCTTTTTCCTGGCGCTGCTCTTTGTGTTCCTGCGTATTCAGACGTTCGACCGCGTGGATAACGATCTCACGCGCTTCTTTAAGAGCATCGGCCGCGGTTTTGCGACCATCTACTCCACCATCGTGCGCGGCACGCCCATGATGGTCCAGGGCCTGCTCATCTATTACGCGGGCTTCACCGTTTTGCGCGGCATGGGCTTCGAGACCGCCCAGGCCAACCAGATTTGGAGTACCTTCACCGCCGGCCTCGTCACCATCTCGCTCAACTCCACCGCCTACATGATGGAGGTCCTGCGCGGCGGCATCGAGTCCATCGACGCCGGCCAAGCCGAGGCGGCGCGATCGCTGGGCCTGTCGCAGTGGCAGGCCATGCGCAAAGTCGTGTTCCCCCAGGGCATTAAAAATGCGATTCCGGCGCTCACCAACGAGCTCATCATCAACATCAAGGATTCGTCGGTGCTCTCGGTCATCGGCGTGTTCGACCTTATGTACGCTACTACCACGGTCGCCGGCGTGTACTACCGCCAGATGGAGGTCTACTGCGTGGCGCTCGTGGTCTACCTGATCCTGACGCTCGTGGCGAGCCGCCTGCTCGAGGCCTTTGGCAAAAAGCTCGGCGCCGAGGCCCCGGCAACGCTGCCCAGCTCCAACTAGGCTCAAGACGAGGAGAATCATCATGGCAGATATCGCCACTACCGGCACCGCGGCCGCCGCACAGACCAATGAGCCGCTTATCCGCGTCGAGGGCCTGCGCAAGAGCTTCGGCTCGCTCGAGGTGCTCAAGGGCATCGACCTGTCCGTTAACCCCGGCGAGGTCGTCACCATTATCGGCGCTTCGGGCTCGGGCAAGTCGACCTTCCTGCGCTGTCTCAACCTGCTCGAGACCCCGGACGCGGGCCACATCTGGTTCCACGGCCAGGACCTTACGGCCGAGCGCTGCAACATCAACAAGCTGCGCGAGGACATCGGCATGGTGTTCCAGGGCTTCAACCTGTTCAACAACATGGACGTGCTCGACAACTGCACGCTCGCGCCCGTCACGCTCAAAAAGATGAGCAAGGCCGAGGCCGAGAAGGTCGCGATGGAGCATCTGACGAGCGTGGGGCTCGAAAAGTTCGCGCACGCCGCCGTGGGTCGCCTGTCCGGTGGTCAAAAACAGCGCGTGGCCATCGCTCGTGCCCTATGCATGAATCCGCAGATCATGCTGTTCGACGAGCCGACCTCCGCACTCGACCCCGAGATCGTGGGCGAGGTGCTCGAGGTCATGCGCAAGCTCGCTGCCGACGGCATGACCATGGTCGTCGTCACGCACGAGATGGCCTTTGCCCGCACGGTGTCCGACCGCGTGGTCTTTATGGACAAGGGCGTGGTGCTCGAGGACGCCGCGCCGGCCGAGCTCTTCGGTAACCCCAAACACCAGCGCACTCGCGAGTTCCTCTCTCGCTATCTCGAGGACAAATAACCGACCGCAAACGCTTGCGTTGCAGGGCCGCTCCCGTGGGGCGGCCTTTGTCGTCATAATCGAAAGGATGTCATGGCCGAGGTTTGGCGCTTCTTTGCGCATGAGGACGATTTTGCCGATATAGACGAGGCCGGCGCGTGCGAGCGCTTGGGCCGTGTGCTGTCGTTTCCGACCATCTCGAGCATGGATGCCGAGGCGGTGGACTGGCGGCCCTTCGACGACCTGCGTGCTTATATGCAGCAGGCCTGGCCGCACGTATTTGCGGCGGGCGAGGTCGAGCTTATCGACCATTCGCTATTGGTGACGCTTGGCGGTTCCGACTCTGCCCTCAAGCCCATTATGCTCATGGGCCACATGGACGTGGTTCCCGTGGTACCCGGCACCGAGGCTGACTGGACGCATGCTCCCTTTAGTGGCCACGTGGACGACACCTACATCTGGGGCCGCGGCGCGATCGACATGAAGGACCAGGTCGTAGGCATTCTCGAGGCTGTCGAGTATGCGCTGGCGCACGGTTGGCAGCACGAGCGCACGCTGCTCCTGGCCTTTGGTCAGGACGAGGAGACTACGCAGTACGGCGCAGGCGCCATCGGCCGCGCGCTCGAGGAACGCGGCATTGAACTTGAATACCTGATCGACGAGGGTGACTACCGTATTGTTTCGGCTGCCGAGTACGGCGCAGGCGAGGGCTGGCTCATGCACGCCGACCTGGCTGAGAAAGGCTACGCCGATATCGTGCTCAAGACAAAGAGCGCGGGTGGACATTCCTCCAACCCCTACGGCGGCACGTCGCTCGAGGTGCTCAGCCGTGCCATCACCGCAATCTGCGATATCGAGTGGCCGACGCGCGTGACCGACTTGCTTGCCGCCCAGCTCGTCGAGTTGGGGCTCTACACGGCCGATGAAATTGCCGCAAACGGGGATGCTATTGTCCGCGATTGCCTCGCCAGCAAGAAGCTCTATCCGCTGGTGACGACCACCTGCGCGCCCACGCAGATCGAGGGTGGCAGCACCGGCGCCAACGTAATGCCGCAGGATATGTGGGCCAACATCAACTTCCGCATGCTCGAGGGCACGAGCGTGGCCGACGTTGTGGCGCGCTGCCGTGAGGCGGTTGCCGGGGCGGACCTTGCCGGTCGTGTCGAAGTGGAGCTAGGCCCCGGCAGCTCCGAACCCTCGCCGTCCCCGCGCATCGGTGGTCCCGGCCTCGAGGCGGTTCGCTCCATCGCTGCCCGCTATTTCCGTGATCCAAAGGAGACGGAGGAAAATGGATCATTCGAGCCAGTGGCAATTGTGCCCTCGACCGTGATCGGTGCGACCGACGCTGCCAACTACCAGCACATTTGCCCTGAGTGCATTCGCTTCTCGGCCTTTGTGGTTGATGACGACGAGTGTGATCGCGGCGTCCACGGCACCAACGAGCGCATCACCCGCCGCGCCTACCTCCAAGGCATCCGCTTCCTCGTCGCTCTGCTTCAGGCGCTCTAGCCAAAAAGAAAGCTCTTGGTGCAATGGGGTCAGGTTTGTTTGCACTAATCCGTGCGGGTTATATGCAGGTTTGCCTGCGCACGCTATCATGTATGGGTTAGACCGCAACTATGTACCCCATACGCGAAGGGATGCGCATGTATCTGAAGATCGACATGTTCTAGCCGGGCTTACCCCCGCAGTGGCGCCGCGCGCCCCATCAACTCTGCCGATTTTCACCTTCACGCATATAAAGGAGTCCCGCCATGCGCGACAAGCTCGAAAAGATCATCAAGGCCTACGAGGAGCTCGAGAAGAAGCTCTCCGACCCGGCCGTCGCCTCCGATATTAAGGAGTTCACGCGTCTCAACAAGGAGTACGCGCACCAGTCCGACCTCATCGCCGCCTCGCGCGAGTACATCGGCGCACTCGATGACATCGAGGCCGCCAAGGAAATGCTCCGCGACACGACCGACGCGGACGAGAAGGAGATGCTCCAGATGGACATCTCCGAGAACGAGGAGAAGCTTCCCCAGCTCGAGGAAGATATCAAGTACATGCTCATCCCGAGCGACCCCAACGACGACAAGAATACCATCGTCGAGATCCGCTCCGCCGCCGGTGGCGACGAGGCGGCCATCTTTGCCGGCGATCTGTACAAGATGTACCAGCGCTTCTGCGAGTCGCGCGGCTGGAAGACCACCGTGCTCGACTCCAGCCCCAGCGAGGCCGGCGGCTTTAAGTCCATCGAGTTCAAGGTCGAGGGCGACCGCGTCTACTCCGTTATGAAGTTCGAGTCCGGCGTGCACCGTGTCCAGCGCGTCCCCAAGACCGAGTCCCAGGGCCGCATCCAGACCTCCACGGCAACCGTCGCCGTGCTTCCCGAGGCCGAGGAGATCGACGTTCAGATCAACCAGTCCGACCTGCGCATCGACACCTACTGCGCCTCCGGCCCTGGCGGTCAGTGCGTTAACACCACCTACTCCGCCGTGCGTATCACCCACCTGCCCACCAACACCGTGGTGCAGTCGCAAGAGCAGCGTTCCCAGATCCAGAACCGCGAGGTCTGCATGCAGATGCTGCGTGCCCGTCTGTACGAGATGGAACTCGAGAAGCAGCAGGCCGAGCTCGGCGCCGAGCGCCAGAGCCAGATTGGCCACGGCAACCGTTCCGAGAAGATCCGTACGTACAACCAGCCCCAGGACCGCGTGACCGATCACCGTATCGGTTTTAACTCCACCTACAACGGCGTCCTTCTGGGCGATCAGCTCGGCACTGTCATCGAGGCACTTGCCGCCGCCGAGCGAGCCGAGAAGCTGGCACAGGCTGTGTAGGTTACGCGGTTTTACCAAACCGCGTAACGGCTCGACGCTGCAAACGCCCCTAAGCGGCAATCTGACGTTCAATCGTCGGTCGCGTACCGAAGTACGCTTCCCTCCTCTTTCACGTCACCTTGCTCGCTTAGGGGCGTTTTCGCTGGCTTATGCTCAACCTGCGGTGTCTTAGAGGTAGCCATTGGGGACGTTCTTAAATGACTAGGTTGGACACATTGCTTTGAGGTGTTATTCAATCGGTTTTGATGGCCTTTAGGCTGTTTGCCTGCTTAAAGTAATTAATGGTATGCGTCTGCAATTGAAAATATTGCTCGAAAAATCGTCCAAGAAGTCGTGGGGCCCTTTTTGACGCGTTGCGTGTCAAGCGATGTGGCAAGTTGTTGGTTAGATATTGGTCAGTTTTGGGGCAACCTTGCCAAAAGCTTGACGGATGCAGATTTAGACGTCGACGAATGAACACTTCGATTGCGATTCAAGCAAAATTCTGGGCTGATTCTCGATAATCGCTTCCAATCGTCCCTTGCCGCGCGCCACCCTCGCGTACAATCTGCTCCGACATTCGTGCGCCGCCCGGCGCTTAAGAGGGGAGGACCCCATGGCAAACGAGATCTGGACCATCAAGCGTTGTCTCGAGTGGACCAAGGAGTACCTGGCCGAGCGCGGCGAGGAGCATCCCCGTCTTTCTGCCGAGTGGCTGCTGTGCGCGGCCACGGGCCTGGCGCGTATCGACTTGTATATGCGCATGGACGAGACGCTCGACGCAGCGCAGCTCGAGACCATGCATGCGGCCGTCGTTCGTCGCGCCAAAGGCGAACCGCTGCAGTACATCACCGGTAGCACGCAGTTTCGCATGATCGACGTCGCGTGCGCCCCCGGCGTGCTCATTCCGCGTCCCGAGACCGAGATGCTCGTCGAGGAAGTTCTGAACTATCTGGATGCCGAGGTGCTGAGCCCCGAGGCCGCCGCCCGTCAGCGTGTTGAGCTGCCTTGGAACGATGAGGTCGAGGAGGCACGCAAGGCCGAGGCCGCGCTGGCCGACGAGCGCACGACCGCCGAGCGTCGTGCCGCCAACCTGACGGCCGCCGATGAGGCTGCGCTGGGTAGCGACGTGCTCGGTAGCCGCGCCTATGCCGAGGAACTGGCCGACCGCGAGGCTGAGGAAGCCGCGCAGGCAGCAGAAGCCGAAGCCGCGGAAACCCCCGAGCCCGAGCTCGACGAATACGGCATCGCCATTGAGGACAACGACCAACAGGCGACTCCCGCGCAAGATGCCGCCGAGGCCAACGCACCTGCCCCAGCCGAGCCCCGCACTGCCCGCATTCTCGAGGTCGGCTGCGGCACGGGCTGTATCTCGCTCTCCCTTGCCTGGGAGCGCCGCGGCCACGTTGCCTGCACCGCCACCGATATCGAGCCGCGCGCCATCGACCTTGCTACCAAAAACCGCGATGCGCTTGGCCTCACGTCCGGCGAGGTCGCCTTTAGCCTCACCAACCTGGTGAGCTCCATTCCCCACGACGAGTGGGGCACCTTTGACGTACTCGTCTCCAACCCGCCCTACATCCCCACCGATGTCATGCGCTCGCTGCCGCACGAGGTCAAGGACTTTGAGCCCGATCTGGCGCTCGAGGGCGGTGCCGACGGCCTCGATATCTTCCGCCGCCTGCTCAACGCGGCGCCCTACATGTTGCGCGCCGGCGGCCTCTTTGCCTGCGAGCTCTACGAGGGCGCGCTCGACGCCGCGGCCGAGCTCTGCCGTCAAGCGGGTCTGTCGGACGTGCGCATCGTCCACGACCTCACCAATCGCCCCCGCATCGTCCGAGCCATCGTCACCGAGCCCAAGCAGCGTAATTAAGCTGAACTAATAGACATTTGCTCAAGTTTGCTCTTGCAATATACCGTAAAACTTCTACTATAGAAGGAGAAAGGTATGTCAAATCGGCTGCATCGGTACCGTATCGTGCTTGATTACATTGAACCTTGGCTTGATGAGCAGGATGAAGCTACGCTGAAGCAGATTTATGCAGACCTTTTGGTGCTCGAAAAGGAAGGTCCCAGCCTTGGTCGTCCACTGGTTGACCGTGTCAAGGGCTCGAAGCTTCATCATTTAAAGGAGCTGAGAGTGACTTCATGTGGTGGGCAGGTGATCCGCATCCTCTTCGCCTTTGACCCCAAGCGCCAGGCGGTATTGCTATTGGCGGGTGATAAGTCGCGAGCGGGATCGTCAAGGGCAAAATGGAACGGCTGGTATGCGATCAACATTCCAAAGGCCGAGCAAATATACCGTCGCCACGTAAGGAGGCTCGATCGAGATGGAACTGCATGAGTATATGGAATCTCGCGGGATAACACGCGACTCCATTACCGCCGAGCAGGAGAGGACTCGCGATCGTATCGAAGCCTATAAGCTTGCTCAGATTCGCAGGCTAAAAGATCTAACACAGGCGTCGGTCGCCCAGTCGATGGGCGTTTCTCAAAAACGTGTATCCGAGCTCGAGCGCGGCGAGCTGGGTTCGATGAGGCTTGACACGCTGAGCAGGTACGCAGAGAGCCTCGGCGGAAAACTGGTTGCAAGCATCGAGTTTCCCGATCGTACCGTTACGCTTGCGCGCTAAAAATCTTCAATTAACCCCCCTCACTTTCACCGACTACTAGAGCCGCTCACCAAACCAACATGCGCTCTGGGCAAATAGGTTGAACGTTTCGTGCGAGAATGCCCCACAGTAAACAAACTTGCACCAGAGCGTAAGGGGCTGGCATACACATGCAGACGGTCTATCGGGTATACGAGGGAGCGCGCGAGCCGCACCGGCTTGCAGTCGAGCGCACGGCCGAGCTACTCGGTCGCGGCGGCCTGGCGCTTATTCCAACCGAGACGGTCTACGGTGTCGCCGTGGCGGTCAACGCCTTCTCGGATGCCGTTCCACAAGATACAAGTGAACCTCTGCCGTGGCCGCGCGATCCGCAGGCCACCGTCAACGGCGCCGCGGTCCCCGCACTCGGTACCGGCTATCGTCGTATCTTTACTCTCAAGCAGCGCGAGCTCACCCAAACGGTTGCCTGGCTGGTCGATGATGCCGAAGCACTCGACCGCTATGGCGTGGATATCCCTAATGAGGCCCGCGTGCTCGCCCGACGATGCTGGCCGGGCGCCCTGACTATCGTGGTCAAGGCGGCCCCCTGCGTGCCGACCTTTATGCGCGCCGCCGACGACACGGTGGCACTTCGCGCTTCGGCCTCGCCCGTGGTGCAAGCGCTCATCCGCGCCTGCGGCAGCCCTCTTGCCTGCACGAGCGCCAACACACACGGCGCGCCCTCGCCGGCAAGCTTTGCCGCCGTCGAAGGTCGCATCCTGGAGGGGGTCGATGTTGCCGTCGACGCCGGCGAGACCCCGTGTCGCGACGCCTCGACCATCGTGTCGTTCCAGCACGGCGGGCTCCAGATCCTGCGCCAAGGCGCACTTCCCGCATCAGAGATCGAACGGGTCCTGTCCGACCCGATGCAATAGAAAGGTGTAAGCGATGTCGTTGAATCTGGGCAGCCTGGGCATGGAAGATGCCTCGTTTAACTTTGGCGGTTCCTACATCATGGCGTTCGACTGCGGCACCACCTCGGTACTTGCAACCATCGTCGACGAGTACGGCTGCATCGTCGCGCAGGCACGTCGTGGCGTCAAAACCAGCTTCCCGCGTCCCGGTTGGATAGAGCAAGACCCCATGGAGGTGCTTGCCAGCCAGATCGGCGTGATGATGGAGGTCCAGTTTAAGAGCGGCATCCATTCTGACCGCATCGCCGCCATCGGTATCTCCAACCAGCGCGAGACCACGGTGGTGTGGGACCGCATAAGCGGCCAACCCATCTATAACGCCATCGTGTGGCAATGCCGTCGCACCGCACCTCTGATCGACGAGCTGGTCGAGCGGGGCGCAGAAGAGCTGGTGCGCTCCCGCACGGGACTCACGCTCGATCCGTATTTCTCGGCTTCCAAGGTGCAGTGGATCCTCGACAACGTCGACGGTGCGCGTGAGAGCGCGGCGGCGGGCGACCTCATGTTCGGCACCATCGACACCTGGCTCATCTACAACCTCACCGGCAGTCAGGTCTTTGCCACCGACTACACCAATGCCAGCCGCACGGCGCTCTTTAATATCCATACGCTCGATTGGGACGACGACCTGCTGGCGCTCTTTGACGTTCCACGTTCCATGATGCCCGAGGTTCGTTGGAGCTCGGGCGACTACGGCCGCGTCGCGAGCGACATCATGACCAACATGCCGCCCATCATGGGCGTGGCGGGCGATCAGCAGGCGTCGCTGTTCGGCCACTGCTGCTTCCATCCCGGCCAGACCAAAAACACCTATGGCACGGGTTGCTTTATGCTCATGAACACCGGCGACGAGGTCGTCGAATCCAAGAACGGTCTGGTCTCCACGATCGGTGTCGCCGCGGACGGCAAGATCAGCTATGCGCTCGAGGGTTCTATCTTTGCCGCCGGCTCAACCATGAACTGGCTGCGCAACAACATGGGCATCATCTCGAGTGTGAGCGAGTCGGCACAACTCGCCGCTTCGATTAGCGACAACGAGGGCTGCTACTTCGTTCCCGCCTTTGCGGGTTTGGGTGCTCCCTGGTGGGACCCGCATGCCCGCGGTATCGTGTGCGGTCTGACCGGCGCCTCGAGCCGTGCGACCATCGTACGTGCCGCCTGCGAATCCATGGCATATCAGAGCTACGACGTGCTGCGCGCCATGGAGCAGGACGTGGGGCTTTCGATTGAGCGCCTGTCTGTCGATGGCGGTGCCTCGCGCAACGAGTTCATCATGCAATTCCAGGCTGACCTGCTGGATATCCCCGTGCTGCAATGCGAGACGGTGGAGACCACGGCAATCGGTGCCGCGTACTTGGCGGGTCTTGCCGTCGGCTATTGGGAAGACCTTGAAGAGCTGGAGCAAAATGCCCAGATCGTTAGGACCTTCCTTCCCTATATGTCCGCCGAGCGTCGCGAGCAAAACCTTGCGGGCTGGCGTGATGCAGTCAAGCGCTCGCTCAGTACCGCACAGTAGGGCTGCGATGGGCTGCTCGATACAACAAGCCGCTAAACTTATGCATGGCGTGCGGCGGCAACATTGCTGCGCGCCTTGTCAGCAAGGCCGTTTTGCGCCGCAACGAAAGGGGCAATCAACCCATGACCGTCACCTACGATGCGTCCCGTGTGACGCTTGTCGATCATCCGCTCGTCCAGCACAAGCTGTCGATCCTGCGCGACAAAAACACCGGCACCAACCAGTTCCGCCAGCTTGTGCGCGAGCTTGCACTTTTTGACGGCTACGAGGCCATGCGCGACCTGCCCATGGAAGACGTCGAAGTCGAGACCCCCATCACCACCGCAACGTTTAAGCAGCTTGCCGGCAAGAAACTCGCCATCGTGCCCATCCTGCGTGCGGGCCTTGGCATGGTCGACGGCATCCTCGACCTGGTGCCCTCCGCTCGCGTGGGCCACATCGGTATGGAACGCGACGAGGTCACCCACGAGCCGCATGAGTATTACTGCAAGATGCCTAAGGATATCGACCAGCGCATCTGCCTGGTTGTCGACCCCATGCTCGCCACGGGCGGTTCGGCTGAGATGGCCATCAGCTACCTGCGCGAGCGCGGTGTCAAGGATATCCGCATGCTGTGCATCGTCGCCGCGCCCGAGGGCCTCAAGTCACTGACCGAAAAGGACCCCGACGTACATATTTATACGTGCGCCATCGACGACCATCTCAACGAGGCCGCCTACATCGTTCCCGGCCTGGGCGACGCCGGCGACCGCATCTACGGCACGCTCTAGTCGCTGGGCTAAGACGGCCGCGGCTGCAAATACGAAGAAACGGTGCGCGCGGTCGAACAAAAGGCGACCGCGCGCACTCCTGTTAACGGACGTTTTGCGCTGAGGGGTTCGAAAAAACGTATTACCGTACCTGCGGCATAAAGAAGGCCTTAAGAAAACGTACAGGTGCGTATTAACCGTTTGTTTTACGGTTGTACTTTAGCGATTGGCTCGTACAATAGTCACCAATGTTTGGCGGGAACTGTTCTGTGAGGCGTTAAAAAGGAAAGTGAGGACGCCAGTGTTTCAGATAGCCGATCTGCTCGCTATCGTTGCAGGCGCCATCGCGGGCGCAATTGCCTTCCTTCCCTTTGTCTTTACGCTCAAGCCGGTTCTTGACGATAAACAGAATGCGGACATGCTCAAGGGTATGGTGAGTCTCGCGGTCTCGGCAATCGCGTTGCTTGTCTTTACCTTGGTTGTGTTTGTGTTGTTCGGAGAGGCATTTCGCATGTTCCTCCTGGGCGAGGCGATCGGCTTCGTGGCCTTTATGGCCGCCTGCGCGGTTCGCGTCGCCAAGGCGCTGCGAGATCCTCATGAGGTCGAAAGGTAAGTCGTGGAAATTTTTGAAAAGCTGCCTGATGAGATTAATCATCTGGTCAGCGAGTTCAGCTCCACCCCTGTCGTGGGCGATCTGAGCTGCGGCATCACGCAGTACTCGTTTTGGCTGATCGTCTCCACGATCGTGCTCCTGATCGTCCTGGCCGTGTTCAAGAAGAAGCAGACCCTGGTTCCCAAGGGCTTCTTCGTCAACGGTTTCGAGTACATCATCGAGTACGTCGAGAACGATATCGGCAAGGGCGTCGTGGGTGAGAACTGGAAGAAGCACTTCCCGTTCCTGTGCTCGCTTTTCCTGTTCATCCTGATCAACAACATGATCGGCCTGATTCCGGGAATGAAGCCCGGCACCGGCGCAATCGGCTCCACCGCCGCGCTCGCCATCTTCGCCTTCGTGTACTTCATCTACTACGGATGCAAGGCTCACGGCGTGATCGGCTACATCAAGAGCCTCGCTCCGCAGGGCGTGAGCTTCCCGATGAACGTGCTCGTGTGGGTCGTCGAGCTTTTCTCGACCTTCCTGCGCCTCATCACGCTTGCCGTCCGTTTGTTCTGCAACATGTTCGCAGGACACGTGGTCATGGGCTCGTTCGCCATCATGGCGAGCATGTTCATGCAGCCGCTGCTTCAGCAGGTTTCCGCGGCCCACGCCGTCGGCGCCCTGCCTTCGCTGGCCTGGCTTGCCATCCTCATCCTGATCTATGCGATCGAGCTTGTGGTCGGCGCCATCCAGGCTTACGTCTTCACGGTCCTTACCGCCGTGTATGTCTCCGAGGCAGAGGAGGTCGCGGAGGAGGAGTAGTCTTCCGTTCGCGCCTTAAAGGTAAGGCAATTCGTTAAACCGCCGGTGCCCGTACCCATGGAGCCCGGCAGTTATAAAAAGGTTATCCTGCGTGAAATAAGACACGCACGACAAAGGAGGAATCGTGGGAGTTATCGGTTACGGTCTCGGTGTTATCGGCGCTGGTCTTGCTATCGGCCTGTCTGCTCTGGGTGCTACGGGTGCTATGGCCCGTCAGCCTGAGGTCCAGGGCCGCGTGTTCACCGTCTTCATCATGGGCTCCGCTTTCGGCGAGGCTCTGGCTCTGATCGGCTTCGTTGTCGCGCTGATCGTTAAATAGCACGGAGCGTCAAGTATGAATCTTTCATCCCAGAAGAGCGCGATCGCACTCTCCGCGTCCGCGGCCGCGCTGCTCATGCCGGTTTCCGCGTTCGCCGAGGACGGCGCCGCCGGTGCGGACATCCTCATCCCTAAGATGGCGGAGTTCATCCCGGCGCTTATCGCCTTCCTGATTATCTGGATCGTGCTGGCCAAGGTCGCCCTGCCGGGCATCATGAAAACCATGGAGGAGCGCGGCAAGAAGATCGAGGAGAGCCTCGACGAGGCCGAGAAGACCAAGCAGGAGGCTATCGCCAAGCGCGCTGAGTCCGACTCGATCGTCACCGACGCCCGTCGTCAGGCTGCCGACATCGTTCTCGAGGCCCGTAAGGACGCCGAGTCCGAGCGTGCCCGTATCATCGAGGCTGCTCACAAGGAGGCCGAGGAGATCATCGCCAAGGCCCATACGACCGTCGAGGACGAGCGCAAGTCCATCTACGCCGGTGCCGCGAGCTCCATCGCCGACCTGTCCGTTGCCGTCGCCACCAAGATCGTGGGCGAGGCACTCGAGGACGATGCCGAGCAGAAGAAGCTCATCGAGCGCTACATCCAGGAAGCAGGTAGCCTGAATGCCGACTAGCCGCTATCAGGACAAGGTGCTCGAGACCTACGCGCGTTCCCTTTTGGAAGCCGCCAAGGCCGAGAACCATGTGTTCGAGGACCTCGAGATGATCGAGCGCTTGGCTTCTGCCAGCCCCGAGATCATCGCCGTGCTCGACACCATGTCCAAGCGCGACCAGCTCGACCTTCTTCCCAAGGTGGCAGCTGCCTTTAAGTATGTTGCCGAGGAAGACGAGGATGTAGTGGGCGTGACCGTCACCACGGCGATCCCGCTCGACGACGAGCTGCGTCAAACCATCACTAAGAAATGCGAGCAGGACTTCGGCCGCAAGGTATTCCTTATCGAGCAGGTCGACCCGTCTATCGTGGGCGGCCTGGTGCTCGAGGCCCGCGGCGAGCGTCGTGACATTTCCGTCAAGACGCAGCTGCGCATCGCGCAGGAGACCCTCGCAAACTCTGCTAATTCGTACGGAGGTGAAGCCTAATGTCCGAAACCCTCAATGCCCAGGATATCGCCAAGAAACTGCAGGAGCAGCTCACGAGCCTCTCCGCGACGGTCGATACGCATGAGGTTTCAACGGTCGACGAGGTAGGCGACGGCATCGCGCGCGTCTCCGGCCTCAAGAGCGCCATGGCAGGCGAGCTTCTGGAGTTCAAGAGCTCCGATACCGGTGAGACCGTCTTCGGCCTTGCCCAGAACCTTGACCGTGACGAGGTCGGCGCCGTTCTGTTCGGTGCCGTCGACTCCATCAAGGAAGGCGACGAGTGCCGCACCACTGGCCGCGTTATGGATATCCCCGTGAGCCGTGCCATGCTCGGCCGCGTCGTCAATCCGCTCGGCCAGCCCATCGACGGCCTGGGCGACATCGTCGCTACGCACCGTCGCCCCATCGAGTTCAAGGCTCCCGGCGTCATCGATCGTACCCCGGTGTGCGAGCCGGTTCAGACCGGTCTGCTCGCTATCGACTCCATGGTGCCTATCGGCCGCGGTCAGCGTGAGCTCATCATCGGCGACCGTAAGACCGGTAAGACCGCCATCGCCATCGACGCTATCCTCAATCAGCGCGGCAAGGGCATGGTCTGCATCTATGTTGCCATCGGCCAGAAGGCCTCCACGGTTGCCAACATCCGCGAGACCCTCGCTCAGCACGGTGCGCTCGACTACACCATCATCGTTTCGGCCACTGCTGCCGATTCCGCCCCTATGCAGTACATCGCGCCTATGGCCGGTGCCGCTATCGGCGAGTTCTTTATGTACAACGGCGAGGACGGCAAGCCCGCCAGCGAGACCAACCCCGGCGGCCACGTGCTCGTCATCTACGACGACCTGTCCAAGCAGGCTGTGGCCTACCGTCAGATGTCGCTGACGCTGCATCGTCCGCCCGGACGCGAGGCCTATCCTGGCGACATCTTCTACCTGCACTCTCGTCTGCTCGAGCGTGCCGTCAAGATGTCCAAGAAGAACGGTTACGGCTCCATGACGGCTCTGCCGATCATCGAGACTCAGGACGGCGACGTCTCGGCCTACATTCCGACCAACGTCATTTCCATTACCGATGGTCAGATCTACCTGCAGTCCGAGCTCTTCTTCCAGGGCCAGCGCCCGGCAGTCGACGTGGGCATTTCCGTGTCCCGCGTCGGTGGCGACGCGCAGACCAAGGCTATGAAGCAGGTCGCCGGCAACCTCCGTCTGGACCTCGCTTCGTACCAGGAGCTCGCCGGCTTTACGCAGTTCGGCTCCGACCTCGACGAGGCTACTCAGAAGCAGCTGACCCATGGTGCCCGCATGACCGAGCTCCTGAAGCAGCCGCGTTACAAGCCGTTTGAGGTTGGCGAGCAGATCGTTACGCTGTTCGCTGGCAACGAGGGCTTCCTGGATGACCTGGAGATCGCCGACGTGCTGCCTTTCCGTGCCGAGCTCATCGAGTACATGGACAATGGCTTTGGCTCGCTGCTCGACAAGGTTCGCGCCAAGAAGATCGATGATGACACCAAGGCTGAGCTCTTGCGCGTCATCGGCGACTTCAAGCAGCAGTTCATGGCCAAGCACCATTCGGATGTTTCTGGATCAGAGGAGAACTAAGCCCCATGGCCAACCTTCGCGACATTAAGAAGCGAATCTCCTCGGTTACCACGACCAAGCAGATCACGCGCACGATGGAGATGGTCTCTACGGCCAAGATCCGTCGTGCCCTCGATCGCTCCAAGCAGGCCGAGCCCTATAAGGAGGCGCTGACCGACGTCATGTTGACGGTCGCCGGCGACGCCTCCTGTTCGGGCACCGATCCCATGCTGCAGAAGCATGAGAGCGTCAAGCATGGCCTGATTGTCGTTATTGCCTCGGACCGCGGCCTTGCCGGCGGTTTCAATACGACGGTGGAGCGCACGGCCGAAAAGCTCGCCGCTTCTTGGGCGAACGACGGCATCGAGTGCGAGATCATCGCGTGCGGGCGTAAGCCGGCCACGTATTTCCGTGACCGCGCAAACGTCGTCATGCACTTTGAGGGCAACTCCTCTGAGCCCGATTTTAATCAGGCCCGCATGATCTCCTCTCATATCTGCGATGCGTATCGTGCCGGTGAGCTTGACCGTGTCGAGCTTGTCTACCACCACGCCAAGAACCGCGTGGATCAGGAGCTTCGCGTCGAGCATCTGTTGCCGCTCGACCCCGAGATGATCGCTATGGCCCACGGTCCGCGTAAGAACGAGACCGACGCCCCTAAGCGCATCTCGTCCACGTTCGAGTTCGTGCCCTCTCCCGAGCATGTTCTCGGCAAGCTTGTGCCGTCTTATATCCTGACGGTCATCTACCAGGCCCTGATCGATTCGGCGGCTGCCGAGCAGGGTGCACGCCGCAAGGCCATGCACTCCGCGACGGAAAACGCCACCGCGATCATCTCGACCCTTACCCGCACGTATAGTCGCGTGCGCCAGGCTTCGATCACGACCGAGATTAACGAGATCGTCGGCGGAGCCTCAGCATTGGAGGAACAGTAATGGCTAATAACACCGTAAAGCTTGCGGTCGAGGAAGCCACCAAGAAGACGACTGCCGGTGATGGTCGCATCGTGCGAATCATCGGCCCTGTCGTCGACGTCAAGTTTGACGGCGCGGTGCCCCCGATCTACAACGCGCTCACGGTCGAGGCCGAGACCCCGATCGGTCATCTGAGCACGATCCTCGAGGTCGAGAGCCAGCTTCCGGGCGGCGTCGTCCGCACGGTCGCCATGTCCTCGACCGACGGCCTGCAGCGCGGCCTCATCGCCACCGATACCGGTGAGCCCATGAAGATGCCCGTTGGTCCCAAGACGCTCGGCCGCATTTGGAACGTCATGGGCAAGCCCGTCGACGGCAAGCCCATGCCCGAGGTGGAGGAGTTCTACCCCATCCACCATGCAGCGCCCCGTTTCGACGAGCTCACCACCAAGACCGAGATCTTCGAGACCGGCATCAAGGCCGTTGACCTGCTCGAGCCCTACATCCGTGGCGGCAAGACGGGCCTGTTCGGCGGCGCCGGCGTCGGCAAGACCGTTCTGATTCAGGAGCTCATCAACAACCTTGCCCAGGAGCACGGCGGCACCTCGGTGTTCACCGGCGTCGGCGAGCGTACCCGCGAGGGCACCGACCTGTTCCTCGAGATGAGCGAGTCTGGCGTTATCGACAAGACCTGCTTGGTCTATGGTCAGATGAACGAGCCGCCCGGAGCGCGTCTGCGCATCGGTCTGGCCGGCCTTACCACCGCTGAGTACTTCCGCGATCGCGGTCAGGACGTTCTGCTGTTCATCGACAACATCTTCCGCTTCTCCCAGGCGGGTTCCGAGGTTTCCGCACTGCTGGGCCGTATGCCGTCCGCCGTTGGTTACCAGCCCACGCTGGCAACCGAGATGGGCGACCTCCAGGAGCGCATTACCTCGACCAAGACGGGCTCCATTACCTCCGTCCAGGCTGTCTACGTCCCCGCAGACGACCTGACCGATCCGGCGCCTGCCACGACGTTTACGCACCTCGATGCCACTACGGTTCTTTCGCGTAGCATTTCGTCGCTCGGCCTGTTCCCGGCTATCGACCCGCTCGCGTCTTCCTCCGACGCTCTCGATCCCTCGATCGTCGGCGAGGAGCACTACCGTGTCGCCGTCAAGGTCCAGGAGCTCCTGCAGGAGTACTCCGACCTTCAGGACATCATCGCAATTCTGGGTATGGACGAGCTGTCCGAGGAGCAGCGCCTTACGGTCAACCGTGCCCGTAAGATTCAGCAGTTCCTCTCGCAGTCCTTCCACGTCGCCGAGAAGTTCACCGGCAACCCCGGTGTCTACGTCCGCGTCGAGGATACCGTCCGCTCTTTCGCCGAGATTGTCGACGGCAAGGCCGATGACCTGCCCGAGCAGGCTTTCCGCTATGCTTCCACGATTGAGGACGTGCGCGAGCGCGCCCGCAAGATGGGGGAGAAGTAGGTTATGCGTATCCGCATCGTGTGCCCCGTGAGCTGCGCCTATGAGGGCGACGCTGCGTTTGTGTCGATTCCGTCCACGGATGGCGAGTTTGGTGTCCTGCCTGCTCACTCCAGCGAGATCTGCACGATCGACCGCGGTTACGTTCGCGTTTCCGATAAGGCCATGGGCACTGTCGACCACACGTTTGCCGTGGCCGGCGGCTATGCCCAGGTTGCGGACGATGTCGTGACCGTTCTCGCCGAGCGTGCTTGCGATTTGGCGACCGTCGATGCCGACAAGCTTAAAGCTGATATTCAAGGTTTTGAAGAGAAGCTGGGTAATTTGTCGGAGGATGATGCACGCCGCGCCTACCTCTATAATGAAATCGCATGGTGTAAGCTCAAGCTTGCCCAATAGTCAAACGATTTAGCGTTCGACCATTTGCGAACACATCATGCCCGGGATGGCCCAGCCACCCCGGGCATGCTTTTTGAAAGGGTAGACCTTGGATATTATCCGCGTTGAGGGTGGCCACGCCATCGGAGGCTCCGTGCCCGTTTCGGGCGCCAAGAACTCCGCGCTCAAACTCATGGCGGCAACGCTTCTGGCGCCGGGCAAGACGACGCTGCAGAACGTGCCCGATATTTCCGATGTCCACGTGATGGGCAAGGTGCTCAAGGGTATGGGCGCTACGATCGATGTTCTCGACGAGCACACGCTCGAGATTGATACCTCTCAGGTCGATTCTTGGGAGGCCCCCTACGAGCTCGTTGCCAAGATGCGTGCTTCCACCGCCGTCATGGGACCCTTGCTGGGTCGCTTCCATCGCGCCAAAATTGCCATGCCGGGCGGCTGCAACCTGGGTGCCCGCAAGATCGATATGCACATTCTTGGTCTTGAGGCCCTGGGCGTTGAGTTCGATACCGCCCACGGTTACATCAACGCTAATGCGCCCCAAGGTCTGCGCGGTACCACCGTCACGCTCGAGTTCGCCAGCGTCGGTGCGACCGAGAACCTCATCATGGCCTCTGTGCGCGCACAGGGCACCACGGTTATCGACAATGCCGCCCGCGAGCCCGAGATCGTCGATCTCGCCAACATGCTCAACGAAATGGGCGCTAAGATTGTCGGCGCCGGTACGCCTGTCGTGACCATCGAGGGCGTGGAAGAGCTCCATCCCGTTACCCATCGCGTAGTGGGCGACCGCATCGAGGCCGGTACCTTTATCGTCGCCGGTGCGCTGATGGCCGACGATCGCGGTGTCGACGTCACGGGTTTTTGCCCCATTCACTTGGGCATGGTGCTCAAGAAGATGGAGCTTATGGGCATCGATTGCGAGCGTACCGACGACGGCGTCCATGTGAGCCGTGCCGAGCGTATCAAGCCGGTCGACATCCAGACGCTTCCGTTCCCCGGCTTCCCGACGGACATGCAGGCGCAGATTATGGTGCTCTCCGCCCTTGCCGACGGCAGTTCCGTTATTACCGAGAACATCTTCGAGAATCGCTTTATGTTTGCCTCTGAGCTGGTGCGCATGGGTGCCGACATTCGTATCGAGAGCCATCATGCCATGATTCATGGCGTCAAGGGCTTCTCGGGCGCACAGGTTACCTCGCCCGATCTGCGTGGCGGAGCGGCCCTCGTCGTAGCGGGCTTGATCGCCGACGGGACGACCGAGGTTTCGGCCATCCATCACATCAAGCGCGGCTACGAGCAGTTTGTCGAAAAGCTGCAGGCGCTCGGCGCGCATGTCGAGCATGCTACCGTACCCGATCCCGTCATCTACTAATACAGGTTGCCTATGTTTAATAAAAAGCCCCTCGCGGATACCACCGCCCGAAGACCCTCAACTGGTGCGCAGGCCAAGATCTACAGTCGCGATAACGTGGCTCGCTATTCCGAGCGCGCTCGCCAACGTCGTCGTAGCCACACGATTCGTCACGTCGCGCTCATTGTCGTGCTTGGCGTGCTGCTGAGTGCCACTACCGCTGCCGGCCTGTGGTTTGCCACCATTATGGGCAAGCTCGGCGATTCTAATGTCATTACCGACAATCTGCGTCGGGTTCTGGTTGACACCGATGAGGCAAAGGATCCGTTCTACGTGCTGCTTCTTGGCACCGACGGCCGTCCGGGCGAGGATACGTATCGTGCCGACTCGATTATCCTGGCACGCATCGACCCCACGCAAAAGCAGGCGACGCTCATTTCCGTTCCGCGCGACACCAAGGTCGAGTACAAGGGCGAGACCATGAAGATCAACGCCTGCCATACCGTTGGCGGCGCCGAGGCCATGGTCGAGGCGGTCAACGAGCTGTGCGGTGTTCAGATTTCCCACTATGCCGAGGTCAGCTTCGACGGTATGCAGGCGCTGATTGATTCGGTTGGCGGTATCGACATTAACGCAACCGATGATGTTGACGACCCCGAGCACCTGGATATTAAGATTACCGCTGGCCAGCAGCATATGGACGGTGCCACCGCCCTTACCTATGCCCGCTGCCGCTACACCTATGCCGACGGCGATTACACGCGCATGCGCCACCAGCGTCAGGTGCTTGGCGCCCTTGCCAACCAGATTCTCAATAACTTCGATGCCACGAAGATCTTTGGCCTGGTTAATTCGCTGTCCGATATGCTCGTAACCGATATGAGCGTTCAGGATATCGTGGCTACGGTCAACGCCATGCGCGGTATGGATGTCGACGGTATCTACTCGGCCAACCTGCCCTCGTACGCCGACGACAGCACCATGATCGACGGTGTGAGCTACGTCTTTGTCTACGAGGACGAGCTCAAGGAAATGATGGAGCGCGTCGATGCCGGCAAGGATCCCAAGGGTCCCAACACCATGGGTCTTTCCGACGGTTCCAGCTCTACGATCGGCGACCTGAACAACAACACGTCTGACGACTACGCAAACGGTACCGCAACCTCATCGGTCAGCTCTGACGATTCCGATGACTCAAGCGATTCAAGCGATTCGGACTACTACGAAGAGCCCACCGGCGACGGCAACGGCTACGAAGCCAATTATTAGGGTTACGCGGTTTTACCAAACCGCGTAACCGCTTGACGCTGCAAACCCGCCAGAGCGGCAATCTGCCTTTCAACTTCGGCGGCATGACCAAAAGATCAATGCCGCCTTGTTTCAAGGCACCTTGCTCGCTCTGGCGGGTTTTCGCTGTCCGCGCCAAAACATCGGCGTTGCCGGAACGCTTGGCACTTGGGGACGTTCCTTTTGTGCCGGCAGTTTGGGACACTCCTTGCGTTAAGAGGCTGGCGTGCGTCAACCTGTTCTCATTGCAGCAAAAAAATCGCCCCGTTCTTGCTTGAGGACGGGGCGATTCGTCTTTTGGACTTGTGCAGCCAGGCTTATGCAAAGCGGGCGACGAGCTCCTGGAGCACGTCGGTCATCTTGACGAGCGAACTGACCGGGACGAACTCGTTGACGCCGTGGTAGCAATAGCCGCCGGTGGAAAGGTTGGGGCAGGGCAGACCGCGGAACGACAGCTGAGCGCCGTCGGTGCCGCCACGAATCGGCAGCACTTGGGGCTCAACGCCGCAGGCAAGATAGGCTTCCTTGGCAACATCAATAAGCTCGGGGTAGTCACGCACGATCTCGGCCATGTTGCGGTACTGCTGCTTGATCTCGACCGTCACGCGCTCTTCGCCCAGGCGCTGGTTGAGCAGTGCTGCGGCGGCATCCGTCAGCTCGAGCTTCTGCTGGAACTTGGCGGCATCGTGATCACGGACGATATAGCGCGCCGTGGCATGGTCGACCGTTGCCGAGACGCCCTCAAGGTGATAGAAGCCCTCGTAGCCCTCGGTGTATTCCGGACGCTGCTCGTAGGGGAGCAGGGCATTGAAGTCGCAGAACAGATTGCCCGCGTTGACCATGCGGCCTTTGGCGTCACCGGGATGGATGGACTGGCCCTCAAAGTGAACGGTTGCCTCGGCGGCGTTAAAGCACTCCCACTCCAGCTCGCCAATGGGACCGCCGTCGACCGTGTAGGCGTACTTGCAGCCAAAGGCCTCGATGTCCAACAGCTCGGCGCCGTGACCGATCTCTTCGTCTGGGCAAAAACAAATGCCGAGTGCGGGGTGGGGCAGCGAGGGGTCCTGAGCGATACGCGCGACAAGCGCCATGATCTCGGCGACGCCGGCCTTGTCGTCGGCGCCCAGCAGCGTGGTGCCATCGCTGCAGACCAGGCCCTCACCCGCGAGGTCATTCAGGGCGGGGAGCTTGGCGGTACTCATGGCAACGGGCTTACCGTCAACCGTGCCGCAGACCAGGTCGCCGCCTTCGTAGTGTACGATGTGCGGCTTCACGCCGGCGCCCGGTGCAACTTCGGTGGTGTCGAGATGGGCGATCAGGCCCAGGGCGGGCTTGTCCTCAGCGCCCGCACTTGCGGGGATATGCGCGCAGACATAGGCGTGCTCGGTCACGTGGGCATCTTCCGCACCAAGCTCGCGCAGCTCTTCAGCCAGCACGTTGGCAAGGTCAAACTGAACGGCGCTCGAGGGTACCTGGTCGCAGTTTGCGTCCTCGGACTGCGTGTTGATCTGGACGTAGCGCAAAAAGCGCTCGAGGACATCGGGGCTCGTGGTGGTGTTTTCCATAAAGACCGCTCCAATCTTGGTCGTCGTGTGCAACAAGAACTCTAGCACGGTATGCCACGGCATACCACGACGCTTGGATGGGGTAGAATCAGCCATTGAATGCAGAAGGGACGGAAGATCATGGATACGACAAATAGCTCGCGCGAACTACATCTGACGGTGGCGAACGAAGACTACTTGGAGTGCATGGTTCGCATTGAAAGCGAAGAGGGGGAAACCAACGGCGTGCGATCGGTCGACATCGCGCAGCGCCTTGGCGTCTCCAAGGCATCGGTCAATAAAGCGGTTTCGGCGCTCAAGGCATCCGAGCTTGTCGAGCAATCGCACTACGGCAAGGTGATCCTGACCGATCGCGGCCGCGAGGTTGGCACGGCTATCTGGTACCGTCATCGCCTCATCCGCACGTTTTTGGTTCAGGAGCTCGGTGTCGAATTTGAGCGAGCCGATTCCGAGGCCTGCATGATGGAGCATGCGCTATCCGAGGACACGATGAGCCGCTGGCTCGCCTATCTCGAAAAGCAGGGAATCAGCGTCGAGGAATAGCGGGATATATATGGATACGAGTTATTACAACCGCTTTGGTGCCGAGGAACTTACGCGCCGCTTGTCGAGCGAGACCTTGTTGGCGCAGGGCCCCATGGGCAGTGTTCTGTTGAGTGAGTACGATGCCGCCGACATTCCACCGGCGTTTTGGAATCTGGCAGAGCCGCAGACCGTTTCTCGTATCCATCGCTTGTATGTCGCCGCCGGCGCGCAGGTGCTCATTACCAATACCTTTCAGGCATCGAGCTATGCCCTCAAGCACGACCAGATTGCGCCGTCCGTGGCGGAGGTCAATCGCGGGGCCGTCGACGATGCCCGCCAGGCGCACCCTCAGCTACTGCTGGGCTCAATGGGCCCGATCGGTATTGAGTGGTTTGCCGAGGACTCTGTCGAGTATCGTGAAATCCGCGGCATTGCGCGCGAACAGGCGCACGCCTTGCTCAATGCTGGCGTTGACGGTCTGCTGATCGAGACGGTGACGTCTATCCGTAATCTGCAGCCCATGCTTGCCGGCGCCCGAGATGCCGCCGACGGCATGCCTGTTCTGGTGAGTTTTGTCGTTGACGATAAAGGCGACCTGCTGGGCGATGGCCTCAACATCGAGGCAGCCGTTTTGTACGCCGAAAAACACGGCGCAAATTCGGTTGGTGTTAATTGCTGTTCGCTTGCGGCCGCGAACGCGGCGGTGCCCAGGATGGTTGCATCGGCGACTACTCCCGTCACGGTGCGTCCCAACGTAGGCGATCCGGTCCAGACTCAGGATGGCCCCGTATGGCACGAGAACCCCGAAGCTTTCGCGCGCGCATGCATCGAATGGAGACATGCCGGTGCCGCAATGGTGGGCAGTTGCTGTGGAACCACGGCAATCACTACGGCCGCGATGGCCGAGGCGCTCGATATATAAAGGGCAAACCGCTCCATACGGGGCGGTTTTTTTTATTGCTTGCATGTCCTCGGCAGCATTTGCCCAAATGGTGAATGCTGGTGCCGGCAGGTTGCCGAGTGCATGTTGCGGGTATACCCCATGCGTACCATGATCCAAACACTGTGAGGTGTCTGCGCGTGTGCGCGATAATTCATTTTGGAACTGACGGTTGGCGCGCTCGCGTCGATGAGGACTTCACTGCCGATAACGTTGCCCGTATCGCCGATGCCGTCGGCGAGTTGTGGCAAAAGATCAATCCGGGCAAAACGGTATATATAGGGTTCGACACTCGGCCCCTGGCGCGCGAGTTCGCTGAGCTTGCGGCGGGCGTGCTAGCAGCGCACGGGCTAGACGCCGTGCTCGCTTCGCGACCTGTCCCGACCCCTGCCCTTACGTGGGCGGCGGCTTATGACGGTGAAGCGTGCGGCGCGCTCATGGTGACGGGGTCCCATCATCCGCAGGGCTATCTGTGCCTCAAGATTCGCATGGGTGACGGCTCGACCGCCAACCAGGATGTCATCGAAGAGCTCGAAGAGACTATGGCTCCCGAGCCAATGGGGATCGAGGGGCAATATCGCACCGCGGATATCATTCCTGACTATATGCAGGCGGTGGCATCGTTTGTCGATGCCGAAGCCATCCGCGCCGCGCACCTGCGCGTGGTTGTCGATCCCATGGGCGGCGCAGCCCAGGGCTATCTAGCCGACTTGCTGCGCGAGCTTGGCGTTGAGGTGCACGAGATTCACGCCGGGCAGGCGTCTGACCAAGAAGATATCTGCCCCGACCCCGTTGAGCCGTGGGTGGACGCTTGCGAGCGCACGGTTATCGAGGACGGAGCTTGCGCTGGCCTGGTGACCGACGGCGACGCCGACCGCATCGGCGCGGTTGACGAGCGCGGCAGATATATACATCCGCATCAGATCATGGCGCTCGTTTTGGGCGACTTGGTTCAATTTCGTAATTTGGAGGGGCGCGTCGTCGTCAATCTTTCGTGCTCGACGCTCGTGCGTCGCATTGCCGAGGCGCTTGGCTGCCGCGTGACCGTCAAACCAGTCGGTTTCAAATATATAGCGGCGGAGATGAAGAAGGGCGGCGTCCTCATAGGCGGCGAAGAAGCCGGTGGTATCGGCATCGCCGCACATATGCCCGAGCGCGATGGAATCCTCGCCTGTCTGATTCTGTGTGAGCTTATGGCAAAGACGGACGCGCCTTTGGGCGTTCTGGTCGACCAACTCGAGGACAGTTTTGGTAAGACGAGTTACGGTCGACGCGATTTACGCCTTGAGGCCGAAGATGCCGAAACGTTACGAACCCTGCTGCCGGGCGTAAACCCCAAGTCGATTTGTGGCAAGGTGCCGCAAAACGTTAGTCATATGGATGGCTTGCGTTTGGCATTCGAGGATGACACGTGGCTGCTGGTCCGTCCTAGTGGGACCGAACCAGTGGTGCGCGTCTACGCCGAGGGGTTCTCGGTGGAAGAACGCGATGAGTTGCTCGATGCTGGCTGTGCTTTAGCTAGGGGGACGTATCCGCTTTAACCATGAGACTGCCTTATATAAAGAGATGCTCGGCGAGCGGTAGTTAACGGCTGGCAAACGTTAGTCGGATCACAAAATGTGTAGGAAATGTGTACACCCAGATTCCCGCCCCCGGGGCCCCTCCGGTCTGGCAATATATCTCCTTGCCGCGCGGCCCGGTCGGACCGGATGAGCCGCGGGGCGTGCACCTTGAGAACCGGATACTGCGAGGATGGACACACCAGTTGTGTCGCATCCGGGCAGACATCGAACCATTTGAAATGGTCTAACTTGGATTTGTTTTTCGCAAGGCCGCCGAGAGGCGGCCCCGAGAAATTCCTTTTCCTATACTAGAACCATATGAATCGAACGGAACCGATCAGCTAATAGTTGTGAGGACCGGACGGGCTCGAAGCCCATACATTTTGGACGGAGAGTTCGATCCTGGCTCAGGATGAACGCTGGCGGCGCGCCTAACACATGCAAGTCGAACGGCACCCCTCTCCGGAGGGAAGCGAGTGGCGAACGGCTGAGTAACACGTGGAGAACCTGCCCCCTCCCCCGGGATAGCCGCCCGAAAGGACGGGTAATACCGGATACCCCGGGGTGCCGCATGGCGCCCCGGCTAAAGCCCCGACGGGAGGGGATGGCTCCGCGGCCCATCAGGTAGACGGCGGGGTGACGGCCCACCGTGCCGACAACGGGTAGCCGGGTTGAGAGACCGACCGGCCAGATTGGGACTGAGACACGGCCCAGACTCCTACGGGAGGCAGCAGTGGGGAATCTTGCGCAATGGGGGGAACCCTGACGCAGCGACGCCGCGTGCGGGACGGAGGCCTTCGGGTCGTAAACCGCTTTCAGCAGGGAAGAGTCAAGACTGTACCTGCAGAAGAAGCCCCGGCTAACTACGTGCCAGCAGCCGCGGTAATACGTAGGGGGCGAGCGTTATCCGGATTCATTGGGCGTAAAGCGCGCGTAGGCGGCCCGGCAGGCCGGGGGTCGAAGCGGGGGGCTCAACCCCCCGAAGCCCCCGGAACCTCCGCGGCTTGGGTCCGGTAGGGGAGGGTGGAACACCCGGTGTAGCGGTGGAATGCGCAGATATCGGGTGGAACACCGGTGGCGAAGGCGGCCCTCTGGGCCGAGACCGACGCTGAGGCGCGAAAGCTGGGGGAGCGAACAGGATTAGATACCCTGGTAGTCCCAGCCGTAAACGATGGACGCTAGGTGTGGGGGGACGATCCCCCCGTGCCGCAGCCAACGCATTAAGCGTCCCGCCTGGGGAGTACGGCCGCAAGGCTAAAACTCAAAGGAATTGACGGGGGCCCGCACAAGCAGCGGAGCATGTGGCTTAATTCGAAGCAACGCGAAGAACCTTACCAGGGCTTGACATATGGGTGAAGCGGGGGAGACCCCGTGGCCGAGAGGAGCCCATACAGGTGGTGCATGGCTGTCGTCAGCTCGTGTCGTGAGATGTTGGGTTAAGTCCCGCAACGAGCGCAACCCCCGCCGCGTGTTGCCATCGGGTGATGCCGGGAACCCACGCGGGACCGCCGCCGTCAAGGCGGAGGAGGGCGGGGACGACGTCAAGTCATCATGCCCCTTATGCCCTGGGCTGCACACGTGCTACAATGGCCGGTACAGAGGGATGCCACCCCGCGAGGGGGAGCGGATCCCGGAAAGCCGGCCCCAGTTCGGATTGGGGGCTGCAACCCGCCCCCATGAAGTCGGAGTTGCTAGTAATCGCGGATCAGCATGCCGCGGTGAATGCGTTCCCGGGCCTTGTACACACCGCCCGTCACACCACCCGAGTCGTCTGCACCCGAAGTCGCCGGCCCAACCGAGAGGGGGGAGGCGCCGAAGGTGTGGAGGGTGAGGGGGGTGAAGTCGTAACAAGGTAGCCGTACCGGAAGGTGCGGCTGGATCACCTCCTTTCTAGGGAGATACGTTCTTAGAGAGACAAACTTTAACTCGAATAGAGGGCAGGAGCCCGTCCGGTAGATGTCCCGCCACGGATGATTCCCCGCAGCACCCGGTCCCCGGGGTCGCACCCGCGTACCTTGAGAGCCGCATAGCGATAGGAGAGAGATGGAAGATCCAATTCTTCCAGACTCGATTCTTTTCTGCGATTTATCAGACAGAATGATAGCAATCATTCATCCGATCCAAACAAGAAGAATTCACTTATTTATGAGTGAGGAGCATCTGATCGCGAGCACAGTGAAACAGACTGTGCCGCGGTATGAGATACCCGAATTGCGACATACGAGCGCTATTCATGATATCGATTAATTAACTTTAGCGACACGTGGATATCCCGCGGGCCCGATGCGGTCCCGCAAGATACCACGGGCGCACGGCGGATGCCTTGGCACAGGGAGCCGATGAAGGACGCGGCAAGCTGCGATAATCCCCGGCGAGGAGCACACATCCTTCGACCCGGGGGTCTCCGAATGGGCGAACCCATGCACAGCAGTGTGCATATCCCCACCCCGAACACATAGGGGTGGGGAGGACAACCCGGGGAACTGAAACATCTAAGTACCCGGAGGAGAGGAAATCAATCTCGAGACTCCCCGAGTAGCGGCGAGCGAAAGGGGACCGATGGCCAAACCGTCGAGCGGGCATACCCGGCAGGGGTTCCGCCGACGGGGTTGCAGGGCCGCGCATCCGGGGGCTGCCGCCCCCGGGCGCAGGTCCGGCTGGGGAGCGGAACGGCATGGGAGGGCCGGCCGCAGCGGGTGACAGCCCCGTACGCGAACCCAGACCGGACGGCGCGACGCGGTCCCTGAGTAGGGCCGGGCACGTGAAACCCGGTCCGAACCTGGGTGGACCACCATCCAAGCCTGAGTACTACCCTGTGACCGATAGCGCACCAGTACCGTGAGGGAAAGGTGAAAAGCACCCCGGGAGGGGAGTGAAACAGTACCTGAAACCGTGCGCCCACGAGCAGTCGGAGCAACTTTTAGTTGTGACGGCGTGCCTTTTGTAGAATGAGCCAGCGAGTCGCTGGCGCGGGGCGAGGTTAACCGAAAGGGAGCCGGAGCGAAAGCGAGCCTTAACAGGGCGACTTGAGTCCCGCGCCGCGGACGCGAAGCCGGGTGAGCTATCCGTGGGCAGGCTGAAGCGGGGGTAAGACCCCGTGGAGGGCCGAACGCACGTCGGTTGAAAACGGCGGCGATGACCTGCGGATAGGGGTGAAAGGCCAATCAAACCCGGAGATATCTCGTTCTCCCCGAAATAGCTTTAGGGCTAGCGTCGCGCGTTCACCGCCGGAGGTAGAGCACCGGATGGACGAGGGGGCTTCGCCGCCTACCGAATCCAACCGAACTCCGAATGCCGGCGGCCCAGAGCGCGGCAGTCAGAGCATGTGGGCTAAGCTGTGTGCTCGAGAGGGAAACAGCCCGGACCGCCCGCTAAGGTCCCCAAGTTCCAGCCGAGTGGCAAAGGATGTGCGTCCGCCCAGACAACCAGGATGTTGGCTTAGAAGCAGCCATCCATTCAAAGAGTGCGTAACAGCTCACTGGTCGAGTGGACATGCGCCGACAATACACGGGGCTAAGCTGGACACCGAAGCGGCGGGATTTTGATTTTCAGAATCGGTAGGGGAGCTTCCCATGGGCGGAGAAGCCGGAGGGCGACCGACGGTGGAGCGCATGGGAGTGAGAATGCTGGCATGAGTAGCGAGAGACGAGAGAGTAACTCGTCCGCCGTGAACCCGAGGTTTCCTGGGCAAGGCTAATCCTCCCAGGGTCAGTCGGGGGCTAAGGCGAGGCCGGTAGGCGTAGCCGACGCGCAGCAGGCAGACATTCCTGCACCGCGCACGCGGCGCTACGACCGACGGGGCGACGGATGGGGGTGGCTCGGCGGGGTTCTGGACGTCCCCGTGATGGAGCGCGGCCCGCGGACCAGGGAAATCCGGTCCGCACGAAGGGCGAGGCTCCGGACGAAGCGACTGAGCGAAGCGAGTGAGCCCGAGGTCCCTAGAAAAACCCCTAGGCAGGCGCGTGCGCGCCCGTACCGCAAACCGACACAGGTGGGTGGGTAGAACATACCGAGGCGATCGGGTCAACCATGGTCAAGGAACTCGGCACAATGGCCCCGTAACTTCGGGAGAAGGGGTGCCCGCGCGTACGTGAACGGACTTGCTCCGGGAGCGGAGGCGGGCCGCAGTGGAGAGGCCCAAGCGACTGTTTACCAAAAACACAGGACTCTGCAGAAGCCGCAAGGCGACGTATAGGGTCTGACGCCTGCCCGGTGCCGGAAGGTCACGCGGAGGAGTTAGCCATTTCGGCGAAGCCCCGAAGCCAAGCCCCGGTAAACGGCGGCCGTAACTATAACGGTCCTAAGGTAGCGAAATTCCTTGTCGGGTAAGTTCCGACCTGCACGAAAGGCGCAACGACTTGGGCGCTGTCTCGACCATGGACCCGGTGAAATTGCACTGGTCGTGAAGATGCGACTTACCCGCGGAAGGACGGAAAGACCCCGTGAACCTTCACTGCAGCTTGGCATTGGCCGCTGGTCCCGCGTGTAGAGGATAGGCAGGAGGCATCGATCCGGAGGCGCCAGCCCCCGGGGAGCCGCCCTTGGAATACTGCCCTCGCGCGACCGGCGTCCTAACCCGAGGCCGTCAACCGGCTCGGGGACCGTGCCAGGCGGGCAGTTTGACTGGGGCGGTCGCCTCCTAAAGGGTAACGGAGGCGCGCGAAGGTCCGCTCGGGACGGTCGGCAACCGTCCTTTTGAATGCAAGAGTACAAGCGGGCTTGACTGCGAGGCCCACAAGCCGAGCAGGTGCGAAAGCAGGCTCTAGTGATCCGGCGGCCCCGAGTGGGTGGGCCGTCGCTCAACGGATAAAAGGTACTCCGGGGATAACAGGCTGATCTTGCCCAAGAGTCCACATCGACGGCAAGGTTTGGCACCTCGATGTCGGCTCATCGCATCCTGGGGCTGGAGCAGGTCCCAAGGGTACGGCTGTTCGCCGTTTAAAGCGGTACGCGAGCTGGGTTCAGAACGTCGTGAGACAGTTCGGTCCCTATCCTCCGTGGGCGCAGGAGAATCGATGGAGGCTGCCCCCAGTACGAGAGGACCGGGGTGGACGCACCTCCGGTGAACCGGTTGTCGACCAACGGCACGGCCGGGTAGCCGCGTGCGGCGCGGATAACCGCTGAAGGCATCTAAGCGGGAAGCCGTTCCAGGGATTAGTTCTCCTTCCGGTAAGGGCCCAGGTAGACTACCTGGTCGATAGACGGCAGGTGCAAGGCTGGCGACAGCCTCAGCCGAGCCGCACTAATCGCCCGAGCTCTTCCGGAACCGCACCTCGCGGCCCGCGGGACATGCGCTCATGCGCGGTCCGGGCACGAGGATGCCCCCGAGTCACCTCCCCTATGCGCCATGCGGCCCCCAGGGCACGTGTAGAGTGAGACCCAGGACACCGTAACGGTGGGCGCCGCCCACCGGTCAGCGGCCAGAGCATGGGGGGCACGCCCGGTCCCGTTCCGAACCCGGAAGCTAAGCCCCATCGCGCCGAGAGTACTGCGGGGTCGGCCCGTGGGAGGCCAGGGCGCCGCTGACCGGTGGACGGCACCGAGCCGTACGCTTGAACTGAGAAGGGGGAGGCCTCGCGGCCTCCCCCTTTTTTGCGTTATACAAACCGACATTTACACTATCTGTTTTAGGTGTGTTCGGATTGGCTTTAGTCGAGGGCATCGTTGTCGTCCGCGGTGAGGTAGAGCCGATCTTTTTGCTTATGTCGCTTTCTGGTGGCGCTCAGTCGGCTCCAGGGTTCTGTCGCCACGTTTATTCGGACGGATCTTTTGCTCCTTATTTCCAGTAAATCAATTAAGAGGCATTGTTTCAATCAAATTCACTCCGCCTGCGGGGGCTCTATCTAATTAGTGATAGAGTCCCCGCTGGCGTTTTATAGATTTGTTAACGTTGTCCTTCAATTTATGACGGGCTTACTAGCGGAGACCGACGAGGGTATAAAGATGCTATGTCTACAGTGGACAGCAAGATTCCCGAGGTCATACGGTCTGTCCGAGGTTTATGACCATATGTATGACTCTGAGCAACTCGGAGTCCAGTTAATTCATTTGTGAACAAAATATGGAGTGCGCGATTCCCGCCCGCGGGGCCCCTCCGGTCTGGCAATATATCTCCTTGCCGCGCGGCCCGGTCGAACCGGGAACCAGCGCAGGCGTGCACCTTGAGAACCGGATACTGCGAGGATGGACACACCAGTTGTGTCGCATCCGGGCAGACATCGAACCATTTGAAATGGTCTAACTTGGATTTGTTTTTCGCAAGGCCGCCGAGAGGCGGCCCCGAGAAATTCCTTTTCCTATACTAGAACCATATGAATCGAACGGAACCGATCAGCTAATAGTTGTGAGGACCGGACGGGCTCGAAGCCCATACATTTTGGACGGAGAGTTCGATCCTGGCTCAGGATGAACGCTGGCGGCGCGCCTAACACATGCAAGTCGAACGGCACCCCTCTCCGGAGGGAAGCGAGTGGCGAACGGCTGAGTAACACGTGGAGAACCTGCCCCCTCCCCCGGGATAGCCGCCCGAAAGGACGGGTAATACCGGATACCCCGGGGTGCCGCATGGCGCCCCGGCTAAAGCCCCGACGGGAGGGGATGGCTCCGCGGCCCATCAGGTAGACGGCGGGGTGACGGCCCACCGTGCCGACAACGGGTAGCCGGGTTGAGAGACCGACCGGCCAGATTGGGACTGAGACACGGCCCAGACTCCTACGGGAGGCAGCAGTGGGGAATCTTGCGCAATGGGGGGAACCCTGACGCAGCGACGCCGCGTGCGGGACGGAGGCCTTCGGGTCGTAAACCGCTTTCAGCAGGGAAGAGTCAAGACTGTACCTGCAGAAGAAGCCCCGGCTAACTACGTGCCAGCAGCCGCGGTAATACGTAGGGGGCGAGCGTTATCCGGATTCATTGGGCGTAAAGCGCGCGTAGGCGGCCCGGCAGGCCGGGGGTCGAAGCGGGGGGCTCAACCCCCCGAAGCCCCCGGAACCTCCGCGGCTTGGGTCCGGTAGGGGAGGGTGGAACACCCGGTGTAGCGGTGGAATGCGCAGATATCGGGTGGAACACCGGTGGCGAAGGCGGCCCTCTGGGCCGAGACCGACGCTGAGGCGCGAAAGCTGGGGGAGCGAACAGGATTAGATACCCTGGTAGTCCCAGCCGTAAACGATGGACGCTAGGTGTGGGGGGACGATCCCCCCGTGCCGCAGCCAACGCATTAAGCGTCCCGCCTGGGGAGTACGGCCGCAAGGCTAAAACTCAAAGGAATTGACGGGGGCCCGCACAAGCAGCGGAGCATGTGGCTTAATTCGAAGCAACGCGAAGAACCTTACCAGGGCTTGACATATGGGTGAAGCGGGGGAGACCCCGTGGCCGAGAGGAGCCCATACAGGTGGTGCATGGCTGTCGTCAGCTCGTGTCGTGAGATGTTGGGTTAAGTCCCGCAACGAGCGCAACCCCCGCCGCGTGTTGCCATCGGGTGATGCCGGGAACCCACGCGGGACCGCCGCCGTCAAGGCGGAGGAGGGCGGGGACGACGTCAAGTCATCATGCCCCTTATGCCCTGGGCTGCACACGTGCTACAATGGCCGGTACAGAGGGATGCCACCCCGCGAGGGGGAGCGGATCCCGGAAAGCCGGCCCCAGTTCGGATTGGGGGCTGCAACCCGCCCCCATGAAGTCGGAGTTGCTAGTAATCGCGGATCAGCATGCCGCGGTGAATGCGTTCCCGGGCCTTGTACACACCGCCCGTCACACCACCCGAGTCGTCTGCACCCGAAGTCGCCGGCCCAACCGAGAGGGGGGAGGCGCCGAAGGTGTGGAGGGTGAGGGGGGTGAAGTCGTAACAAGGTAGCCGTACCGGAAGGTGCGGCTGGATCACCTCCTTTCTAGGGAGATACGTTCTTAGAGAGACAAACTTTAACTCGAATAGAGGGCAGGAGCCCGTCCGGTAGATGTCCCGCCACGGATGATTCCCCGCAGCACCCGGTCCCCGGGGTCGCACCCGCGTACCTTGAGAGCCGCATAGCGATAGGAGAGAGATGGAAGATCCAATTCTTCCAGACTCGATTCTTTTCTGCGATTTATCAGACAGAATGATAGCAATCATTCATCCGATCCAAACAAGAAGAATTCACTTATTTATGAGTGAGGAGCATCTGATCGCGAGCACAGTGAAACAGACTGTGCCGCGGTATGAGATACCCGAATTGCGACATACGAGCGCTATTCATGATATCGATTAATTAACTTTAGCGACACGTGGATATCCCGCGGGCCCGATGCGGTCCCGCAAGATACCACGGGCGCACGGCGGATGCCTTGGCACAGGGAGCCGATGAAGGACGCGGCAAGCTGCGATAATCCCCGGCGAGGAGCACACATCCTTCGACCCGGGGGTCTCCGAATGGGCGAACCCATGCACAGCAGTGTGCATATCCCCACCCCGAACACATAGGGGTGGGGAGGACAACCCGGGGAACTGAAACATCTAAGTACCCGGAGGAGAGGAAATCAATCTCGAGACTCCCCGAGTAGCGGCGAGCGAAAGGGGACCGATGGCCAAACCGTCGAGCGGGCATACCCGGCAGGGGTTCCGCCGACGGGGTTGCAGGGCCGCGCATCCGGGGGCTGCCGCCCCCGGGCGCAGGTCCGGCTGGGGAGCGGAACGGCATGGGAGGGCCGGCCGCAGCGGGTGACAGCCCCGTACGCGAACCCAGACCGGACGGCGCGACGCGGTCCCTGAGTAGGGCCGGGCACGTGAAACCCGGTCCGAACCTGGGTGGACCACCATCCAAGCCTGAGTACTACCCTGTGACCGATAGCGCACCAGTACCGTGAGGGAAAGGTGAAAAGCACCCCGGGAGGGGAGTGAAACAGTACCTGAAACCGTGCGCCCACGAGCAGTCGGAGCAACTTTTAGTTGTGACGGCGTGCCTTTTGTAGAATGAGCCAGCGAGTCGCTGGCGCGGGGCGAGGTTAACCGAAAGGGAGCCGGAGCGAAAGCGAGCCTTAACAGGGCGACTTGAGTCCCGCGCCGCGGACGCGAAGCCGGGTGAGCTATCCGTGGGCAGGCTGAAGCGGGGGTAAGACCCCGTGGAGGGCCGAACGCACGTCGGTTGAAAACGGCGGCGATGACCTGCGGATAGGGGTGAAAGGCCAATCAAACCCGGAGATATCTCGTTCTCCCCGAAATAGCTTTAGGGCTAGCGTCGCGCGTTCACCGCCGGAGGTAGAGCACCGGATGGACGAGGGGGCTTCGCCGCCTACCGAATCCAACCGAACTCCGAATGCCGGCGGCCCAGAGCGCGGCAGTCAGAGCATGTGGGCTAAGCTGTGTGCTCGAGAGGGAAACAGCCCGGACCGCCCGCTAAGGTCCCCAAGTTCCAGCCGAGTGGCAAAGGATGTGCGTCCGCCCAGACAACCAGGATGTTGGCTTAGAAGCAGCCATCCATTCAAAGAGTGCGTAACAGCTCACTGGTCGAGTGGACATGCGCCGACAATACACGGGGCTAAGCTGGACACCGAAGCGGCGGGATTTTGATTTTCAGAATCGGTAGGGGAGCTTCCCATGGGCGGAGAAGCCGGAGGGCGACCGACGGTGGAGCGCATGGGAGTGAGAATGCTGGCATGAGTAGCGAGAGACGAGAGAGTAACTCGTCCGCCGTGAACCCGAGGTTTCCTGGGCAAGGCTAATCCTCCCAGGGTCAGTCGGGGGCTAAGGCGAGGCCGGTAGGCGTAGCCGACGCGCAGCAGGCAGACATTCCTGCACCGCGCACGCGGCGCTACGACCGACGGGGCGACGGATGGGGGTGGCTCGGCGGGGTTCTGGACGTCCCCGTGATGGAGCGCGGCCCGCGGACCAGGGAAATCCGGTCCGCACGAAGGGCGAGGCTCCGGACGAAGCGACTGAGCGAAGCGAGTGAGCCCGAGGTCCCTAGAAAAACCCCTAGGCAGGCGCGTGCGCGCCCGTACCGCAAACCGACACAGGTGGGTGGGTAGAACATACCGAGGCGATCGGGTCAACCATGGTCAAGGAACTCGGCACAATGGCCCCGTAACTTCGGGAGAAGGGGTGCCCGCGCGTACGTGAACGGACTTGCTCCGGGAGCGGAGGCGGGCCGCAGTGGAGAGGCCCAAGCGACTGTTTACCAAAAACACAGGACTCTGCAGAAGCCGCAAGGCGACGTATAGGGTCTGACGCCTGCCCGGTGCCGGAAGGTCACGCGGAGGAGTTAGCCATTTCGGCGAAGCCCCGAAGCCAAGCCCCGGTAAACGGCGGCCGTAACTATAACGGTCCTAAGGTAGCGAAATTCCTTGTCGGGTAAGTTCCGACCTGCACGAAAGGCGCAACGACTTGGGCGCTGTCTCGACCATGGACCCGGTGAAATTGCACTGGTCGTGAAGATGCGACTTACCCGCGGAAGGACGGAAAGACCCCGTGAACCTTCACTGCAGCTTGGCATTGGCCGCTGGTCCCGCGTGTAGAGGATAGGCAGGAGGCATCGATCCGGAGGCGCCAGCCCCCGGGGAGCCGCCCTTGGAATACTGCCCTCGCGCGACCGGCGTCCTAACCCGAGGCCGTCAACCGGCTCGGGGACCGTGCCAGGCGGGCAGTTTGACTGGGGCGGTCGCCTCCTAAAGGGTAACGGAGGCGCGCGAAGGTCCGCTCGGGACGGTCGGCAACCGTCCTTTTGAATGCAAGAGTACAAGCGGGCTTGACTGCGAGGCCCACAAGCCGAGCAGGTGCGAAAGCAGGCTCTAGTGATCCGGCGGCCCCGAGTGGGTGGGCCGTCGCTCAACGGATAAAAGGTACTCCGGGGATAACAGGCTGATCTTGCCCAAGAGTCCACATCGACGGCAAGGTTTGGCACCTCGATGTCGGCTCATCGCATCCTGGGGCTGGAGCAGGTCCCAAGGGTACGGCTGTTCGCCGTTTAAAGCGGTACGCGAGCTGGGTTCAGAACGTCGTGAGACAGTTCGGTCCCTATCCTCCGTGGGCGCAGGAGAATCGATGGAGGCTGCCCCCAGTACGAGAGGACCGGGGTGGACGCACCTCCGGTGAACCGGTTGTCGACCAACGGCACGGCCGGGTAGCCGCGTGCGGCGCGGATAACCGCTGAAGGCATCTAAGCGGGAAGCCGTTCCAGGGATTAGTTCTCCTTCCGGTAAGGGCCCAGGTAGACTACCTGGTCGATAGACGGCAGGTGCAAGGCTGGCGACAGCCTCAGCCGAGCCGCACTAATCGCCCGAGCTCTTCCGGAACCGCACCTCGCGGCCCGCGGGACATGCGCTCATGCGCGGTCCGGGCACGAGGATGCCCCCGAGTCACCTCCCCTATGCGCCATGCGGCCCCCAGGGCACGTGTAGAGTGAGACCCAGGACACCGTAACGGTGGGCGCCGCCCACCGGTCAGCGGCCAGAGCATGGGGGGCACGCCCGGTCCCGTTCCGAACCCGGAAGCTAAGCCCCATCGCGCCGAGAGTACTGCGGGGTCGGCCCGTGGGAGGCCAGGGCGCCGCTGACCGGTGGACGGCACCGAGCCGTCATCGAACTGAGAAGGGGGAGGCCTCGCGGCCTCCCCCTTTTTTGCGTTTACGGGCTTTTGTCTCACATAGTAGCTGTGTTTTATAACCCTCGTTTGTCGCATCTTCTGTGAACGGGCTACAATAACTTAGTCTGTGCGATCTGGAGGTGAACATGGCTGAAGCTGGTATCGGCGTTGATATCGTCGAGATTTCCCGCATGAAATCAATTCTTGAAAAGACGCCGTCGTTTGCTCGGCGTGTGTTTACCGAAGAAGAGCGTGCGTATTGCGATGCATCATCGCGTCCTGCTGCTCACTATGCGAGCCGCTTTGCTTCGCGCGAGGCGGTACTTAAAGCTCTCGGCACGGGTTTTAGTCAAGGCGTGGGTCGCAAGGATGTTTCGGTTACGCGTGATAAACTCGGCAAACCGAAAGCGCTGCTTTCGGGCCGTGCTCTCGAGATCGCTCAAGAACTGGGTGTTGTTGAGGTCGCTCTTTCCATTACGCTTACAGGAGACTTGGCCGTTGCGAATGCCATCGCGATTACCGAAGATGCTCGGCCTAAGCCAAAAGAGGAAAAGGTGAGCACCAAGAAACGCGTAGCGCAGACATTTAAAGAGGCTCGCTCTGTTTTAGATGAGCTTGAGCAGCTGCAGAATTCAGCATTGACGGAGCACCTGGGCGATGCTTCGCAAGATACGCTAGGAGCATAGATGAAACCGGTTTTGAGTACCGAAGAAGTCGTTCGTCTCGAGGATATCATCGAACGCGAAGGGACTTCGAAGGCCGAGCTTATGGAGCTAGCGGGTGAGTTTGCCGCCAACGAGGTCTTGAAGCTCAATCCCGATCGGGTTCTCGTTCTGGTCGGTTTTGGTAATAATGGCGGCGACGGTTGGGTTGCCGCCGATATCCTGAGCCATAAGGGTGTGGACGTGGATATCGTTTCTCCGGTTGAGCCGGATGAGATTCCTGCTGCTCTGGCACGTCATGTTGCTCGTCGTACTGCCGGCCGCGATGTGCACGTTTGCGTCGGCCCCTCGCGTGACGAACTCGAGGTTTTGATCGATAAGGCCGATGTTGTTGTCGATGCCATTTTTGGTACCGGTTTCCACGGAAATCTGCGTGCGCCGTTCTCCATCTGGATTCCTACGGTCAATGAATGCGCCGATTGTGTCGTATCCATTGATGTTCCCTCGGGCCTGAATGCCGAGACGGGCGTTGTTGATGACGACTGCATTCGTGCCGAGCATACGGTGACGATGATTGCGCCCAAGATTGGTCTGTATAGCGCTGATGGTCCTGAGTATGCTGGCGATTTGATCTGCGGCAATCTTTACGACCGTCTTGACGAGGTCATCGATGATGTCGACCACGCCGCCGAGATTGTCGAGCCCGGTGACTTAGTTGATTACTTTGCCCCACTACCTACGAATATCGATAAGTACTCCCGTGGCTCTGTGCTTATTGTCGCCGGATCTGCGCAATATCCTGGTGCTGCCATTATGGCGGCCAAGTCTGCAGCTCGCGCGGGTGCTGGTTACGTGGCAGTCGCGGCTCCTGACGCCTGCGCCAATCTTATTCGCATGGCACTTCCTTCGATTCCCGTCTTTGCTATTCCGTCTGATTCCCGCGGCTCCTTTGGCGCCGCTGCGCGCATGACTGTGTGCGAGATTGCAAAGAAGTACAGCTGTGTACTGTGCGGTCCCGGTATGACGACATCTGCCGGCGCTATGCAGGTGGTTTCGGGCTTGCTCGAGCTTGATGTGCCGCTTATCTTGGACGCCGATGCACTCAACTGCCTTGCTAAGATTGCCATTGACGGTATTGATAGTAATCCCGAGATGTATCGTCGCGAGCAGCCGTTGGTTATGACGCCGCACTATCGTGAACTTTCGCGTCTGGTTGCCGGTGACGAGGTGAACGACCTTGGTACTGCGATTGCAGCCGCGCAGAAGGTTGTCTGGGCTGCAGGCTCTGACAATCTGGTGGTCATTGCCAAGGGGCCGACGACGGCTATCTGTGGCGTTGAGCGTGTGCTGCTGCCGCTCTCGGGTCCGGCTTCTCTGGCAACTGCCGGTTCGGGTGATGTCCTCGCGGGTATTTTGGCCGGCACGCTTGCCACCATGCGCGACGAGATGGATCGTTGGGAGTTGCTGTATTCGTACGCCGTCGCACTTCACAGCTACGCCGGTTTTGCCGCGGCGACGGAGTATGGTGAGAAGAGCGTCATCGCGACCGATCTTATCGACTTGATCGGTCCGGCCATGGAACTGGCGGCAAAGGATGCGCTCGAAGATCTGGGAATCATGGACGAAGGGTCGGATGACTAATCATGAATAAAGCCGATTTGACGCGCTGGTCCTGGGTCGAGATCGACCGCGGGGCGCTCCGTCGCAACACGAGGGCCTATAAGAACTTGCTGAATCCACGTCAGCGCCTGTGCTGCGTGGTCAAGGCCGATGCTTATGGCCATGGAGCTGTTGAGTGCGCCAAGATCATGTATTCGGCCGGTGCCGACATGTTTGCCGTGGCGACGGTTAACGAGGGCGTTGAGCTCCGACAGGGCGGGATTACGAAACCCATCCTCATCCTAAGCGAGCCGCCTATCGAGGCCATTCCGACGTTGCTCGAGTTTGATATCATGCCTTCGGTCTATACGTCTGACTTTGCTCTTGCGTATGGCGAATGTGCCGTCGCGGCGGGCAAAGTGGGCAAGTATCATCTCGCCATCGAGACGGGCATGAATCGTATCGGCGTTCACTACACGCAGGTGCTCGACTTTGTCCGCGGTATAAATTTCCATCGCGGTATTCAGTGCGACGGCGTATTTACGCACTTCGCCACGGCCGATGAACCTTCGGGCTGGGACTACAAGCTGCAGTGTCAGCGCTTTACCGAGGCCGTTCAGGCCATTAAGGATGCGGGTTTTGAGTGCGGTATCGTGCACTGCGCCAACACGCCGTCCTCGATGCTCGACCCCTCGATGCATTTTGACATGATCCGCGCCGGCGTTGGCTTGTATGGCATGCAGCCGTGCGAGCTGAGTGGCCGCGTGATGCAGCTTGATCCCGTTATGAGCGTCCATGCGCGTGTGACGCGCGTGGCACACCCTGCGATGGGTGAGGGCGTGGGCTACGGTTTTACCTACCGCGTACCGCGTACGCGCGTTCAGATCTGCACGCTGCCGATCGGTTATGCCGATGGCCTATCGCGTACGCTTTCCAATCGTATGGATGTGCTGTATCGCGGCGAGCGTGTGCATCAGGTTGGCAATATCTGCATGGACCAGTTTATGGTCGCCATTCAGTCCAACCCGGCACACGAGATTCCCGAGGCCGAGTATGGTGACGAGATAATCATTGTCGGCCGCGATGGCGATGCCGAGATCACTATGGACGAGATGGCCCGACTGCGTGGAACGATTAACTACGAGGTCGCCTGCGGCTTTGGCATGCGTCTCGACAAGGTCTACGTGTAGGAGCCGCTATGGGCGTCATGCACATCCCCGGCCATACCCATCAGGCACCACGTGAGGTCGCACTCGAGGAAATTGAGGCCGTTCTGGGCGATTGTCACCTCTGCCAGCTCTACCAGTCGCGTCACAATATCGTGTTTGGCGTGGGAAACCCCCGCGCTCGCGTGATGTTTATTGGTGAGGCGCCGGGCCGCAATGAGGATTTGCAGGGCGAGCCCTTTGTGGGGGCGGCAGGCGAGGACCTCAACGGCATTTTGTCGCTGGCGGGCCTCAAACGCGAAGACGTCTACATTGCCAACGTGCTTAAGTGCCGCCCGCCGGGAAACCGCAATCCGCGTCCCGAGGAAGTGCTGGCTTGCTCGCCGTTTTTGCGTGAGCAGATTCGAAGCATCTGGCCCGATATTATCGTGACGCTCGGCAACCCCGCGACGCACTTTGTGCTTAAGACCGAGATTGGCATTACTAAGCTGCGCGGCAGGTTCCACCAGATGGGGCATTTTGTAGTAATGCCCACGTTCCATCCGGCAGCAGCGCTGCGCAATCCGGCGTGGCAGGAGCTGCTGGAGGAAGACTTTAAGATGCTGGGCGACTATCTGGAGCGACATCCCGCACCAGAGGACGCCTCGGAATAATAAGGAGCATATATGTCCCTGGAGCGCCTGGGGGTAGGTACTTACAAAACGACTTGCGCTGCCGATACGGAGTACTTTGGCGAGCTAATTGCACCGTGCCTTGAGGACGGCGATGTGCTCATCCTGACCGGTGGCCTGGGAGTGGGCAAAACTCACTTTACCAAGGGCGTCTCGCGCGGGCTGGGCGATGGGCATATGGTTACGAGCCCTACGTTTGCGCTCATGGCCGTTCACGATCAAGGTCGTATTCCGCTGTTTCACTTTGATCTATACCGCCTGGAGCATGCCTACGAGCTCGAGGATACGGGCATTTTCGATGTGCTGGGCTATGAGGGTGCTTGCCTGCTGGAATGGGGCGAACAATTCCAGGACGAGCTGACGGATGAGTATCTTTCGGTGACGCTCAAGCGTGATGAGGGCGACAGCGATGTGCGAACGATAACGCTTGAGGCGCACGGTGACCGCGCAATGGAGCTTTCCCATTTGATTGATAAGGCTGTACAAGATGAGCTTGCATAACGACAACGCGCTGGTGGTGGCGCTTGATACCTCGACCGACATGCTTGCCTGCGTGGCAAGCTGGATTGATGGGCAGACGGGCGAGACGAAGCTCGTGAGTGGCGACCACATGTGTCGCCGTCACGCCAACGTTGAGCTCGTGAATACCGTTGATGGCTTGCTGGCTCAAGCCGGTCTGGATCGCAGCGATGTTGGTTGCTATGTGGTCGGTCGCGGCCCGGGGTCCTTTACGGGTGTGCGCATCGGCATCTCCACTGCCAAGGGCCTCGCGCGTGGTGCCAATGTTCCGCTGCTGGGCGTGTCGACGCTCGACGCTTGCGCTTGGACGGCGTGGAAGGCTGGCGTGCGCGGCAAGCTTGGTATCTTGGCCGATGCTATGCGCGGTGAGGTATATCCGGCGCTGTATATGCTGGTCGATGAGGGCCCCGAGCGTCAATTTGAGCGCGAACACGTGGTCAAGGCCGCCGTGGCGCTCGATGAGTGGCGCCAAGCAGCGGACTGGGACCAGGTTCAGCTGACCGGCGACGGTCTCGTGCGCTATGGCAAGCTGCTGGGTGAGGACGAGATCGCCCGCTGCGTGGAGCGCGACCTGTGGTGGCCTTCGGGCGAGGGCTTGCTGCTCGCGCACGCTGCGGGTGACGGCGATCCGGCTCGCGTCCTGCCGATTTACACGCGCCTTTCGGATGCCGAGGAAAACGAGCGCAAGCGTCTTGGTCTTACCGAGAGTGCGCAGAGCGAAATAACGGGCGTTGCCGATGAGCTCGCCGGTCGTCATCTGCAGTTCCGTCCCATGGGCGCGGCGGATGCCGAGGGCGCGAGCGCGTTAGAGGCTGCCTGCTTTGAAGGTGCCGGACACAAGGCGTGGACGCCGGGCATGTTCCTGTCCGAACTGGGCGAGGACGTCGCTGCGCCGCGTAGTTGGTGGGTGGCACACGACGACGGCAAGCTGCTGGGCCTTGCCGGCGGTATGGTCGTGGACGGTGATGTGCAGATTCTGGATGTCGCCGTCGACTCGGCACATCGCCGTGAGGGCATTGCCCGCAAGCTGCTGTCGCATGTGAGCTATGATGCCCAGATGCTCAGCTGCACCACGGCTTCGCTCGAGGTCGAGGACGGCAACGAGGGAGCGATCGCGCTTTATAACGCTCTGGGCTTTACCGAGGCTGGCCGTCGCCGCGGCTACTATGGTGCCGGCAAGGATGCCATCGTCATGACGGCTCCGCTGCCCCTCGTGCTTCCGGTCGACAATGCTTCGCCCGAGCCGACGGCGGCAGAGCAGCGCGTATGGCCGCTGCCTGCGCCTGGGCGCTCCGAGGGGGAGCGTGCCGAAATTGAGCGCCGCCGCCTAGTGCTCGCTATCGAGAGTTCCTGCGACGAGACGGCCGTGGCGATTATCGATGCGGATGGCAATATGCTGGCCAACCAGGTGTCGACGCAGATTGATTTCCATGCCCGTTTTGGCGGCGTGGTGCCCGAGATCGCCTCGCGCAAACACGTTGAGGTGATTGTGAGTGTCGTGGATGCGGCGCTCGAGGATGCCGCAGCATCGCTGGGCCTTACGGGCGGAGCCATTGCACCAAGTGAGCTTGCCGCCGTGGGCGTGACGCAGGGTCCGGGCCTGGTGGGCGCGCTCGTGGTTGGCGTCGCCTTCGCCAAGGGCTTTGCCTACGCTGCTGGCAAGCCGCTCGTGTGCGTCAACCATCTGGAGGGGCACCTGTTTGCCAACCTGCTGGCGCAGCCCGACCTCAAGCCGCCGTTCATCTTCACGCTTGTCTCGGGCGGGCACACCATGCTCGTGCACGTGAAGGCGTGGGGCGACTACGAGGTGCTCGGTGAGACGCTCGACGATGCTGTGGGCGAGGCCTTCGACAAGGTAGCCAAGGCGTTGGGTCTGGGCTATCCCGGTGGCCCCATCATTTCCAAGCTGGCCGAGACGGGCAACCCCAAGGCGATCGATTTCCCCCGTGCGCTTAACAGCAGGGGGGACTACCGCTTCTCGCTTTCGGGCCTCAAGACGGCGGTGACGCTCTACATCGAGCAGGAGACCAAAGCCGGGCGTACGATTCATCTGCCCGACCTGGCTGCTTCGTTTGAGGCCGCGGTCTTTGACGTTCAGTACAAGAAGGCCAAGAACGCGCTGCATGCCACCGGATGCAAGGAATACTGCATCGGCGGCGGCGTCTCGGCCAACCCGCATCTGCGCGAGATGATGATCAAGAAGCTCGGGCGCCAGGGCATCCGCGTGACGGTGCCGCCTCTCTCGGCATGCACCGACAACGCCGCTATGATCGCGGAGGTCGCCCGCCGTAAATTCGACCGAGGAGAAATCTCGCCGTTCGACGTCGACGCCGATCCGAACATGACGCTGTAGCTGGTACGGCGCGGTCCCCGGCCGGAGGGGCCGGATATAAGGTTTCCTGCTCTACAGTCCTGCGCAAGACGAAGGCCACATTAAGTGGCCTTCTTTGCGTGCGGAACTCGCGATAAACCTTATATCCGGCCCCTCCGGCCGGGGACCTTTCTGTATCGATATAGCTTCTGAGCTGGTTTGGCGTCGACAACGTCCAGCAAGGTTAACAAGCCAGCGTCGAATTTCCGGCGTTCTTTAGCTGAAAGAAAAAGTTGGCGTGCGGAGCTTTGCTCCGCATTTGGGATGGGAGCCCCTCGGGAGCGGGCGGGCGTATACAAGGTTTATCGCGAGTTCCGCACGAGCCGGAGAGCACTTAATGTGCTCTCCGTGCGAGCAGGACTGTAGAGCAGGAAACCTTGCATACGCCCGCCCGCTCCCGAGAGGCATCTCTCATGCAAAAACTGTCGTGGGGTAAAGTCCGAGGTCAGTGGCGTTTTATACCGAGAAATCCAAAAAAGTTGAAAATTCATTACAAATTTGCGTTGACTTTAGGTAACTAAAGTTTCATACTCCTTTTCAACCACTGGGGGATGTGAACACGCACGGATCGTTCGCATCATGATTGAAGAGGATTTCTTAGACATGTTCACGCATCAGCTAAACATTATCAGCGTAGTAATTATCTGATGCGGGTTAGCACATACAGCTAGCCCGTACGATAACGGGCGGCTGATGAAGATGAGGGCCGTCGAGCGCAACCGACGGCCCTCATTTTTTATGTCTAGGAAGTTCTTTTTAGAGGAGGAAATGTAATGAACGGAGTTTTGCTCATGGTTGTGGCCGCGGCGGTGCTCGCCTGCGGCTATCTGGGCTACGGCCGATGGCTGGCCAACAAGTGGGGCGTTGACAAAGAGGCCCTCACGCCGGCCAAGCGCATGAAGGACGGCAAGAGCTTCTCGCCCGTCTCCGCCTTCACCGCGTTCTCGCACCAGTTCAGCTCGATCTGCGGTGCTGGTCCTGTCACGGGTACGATCGTCGCCATGGCCTTTGGCTGGCTGCCCGTCGTGCTCTGGGTCCTCGTCGGCGGCATCTTCTTTGGCGCCGTCCACGACTTTGGTGCCCTGTACGCTTCGATGAAGAACAACGGCAAGTCACTCGCTCAGCTCATCGAGAAGTATATCGGCAAGACCGGCCGTCGCCTGTTCCTGCTGTTCTGCTGGCTGTTCTGCATCATCGTCATCGCCGCCTTCACCGACATGGTCTGCAAGACGTTCATGTTCACCCCGGCCGTTGACGCTTCTGGTGCTGCTACCGGTGCCATCGACTTCACCAAGTCCTATGCCGCCGGCTGCGCTGGTACCATCTCCATCCTGTTCACTTTCGTCGCTATCGCTTTTGGTTGGGCCCAGAAGAAGTTCAACCTCACCGGCGCTGCCGAGTTCGTCACCGGCGTGGTCCTCATGGTTCTCATGTTCGCCGTCGGTATGCAGTTCCCGGTCTACCTGGATAAGTTCCAGTGGTTCGCCGTCGTCATGGTCTACCTGGTCTTCGCTGGCGCTATGCCCATCCAGATGCTCAAGACCCCGCGTGACTACCTCACTTCCATCATGATGATCGTCATGATCGTCTGCGCTGTCCTCGGCATCGTCGTCCTGGGCGTCAACGGTCAGGCCACTATCACCGCTCCGGTCTTTACCGGCTTCTCCACTGCCTCCGGCATGATGTTCCCGGTCCTGTTCGTCTCCGTCGCTTGCGGTGCTCTCTCCGGTTTCCACAGCCTCGTTTCTTCCGGCACCTCTTCTAAGCAGGTCGAGAAGGAGCAGGACGCCGTCAAGGTCGGTTACGGCGCCATGATTGTCGAGTCCTTCGTCGGCATCCTTGCCATCATCGTCGCCGGTATCATGTTCTCCGACATGAACACCGCCGGTACCGGCGCCCTCAACGCCGGTGTCGCTTCCACCCCGTTCCAGATCTTCGCCGCTGGCATCTCCCGCGGTATGCAGGCCTTCGGTGTTGACGGCACGCTCGCTACCGTCTTTATGACCATGAACGTCTCCGCTCTGGCCCTGACCTCGCTCGACGCCGTCGCCCGCATCGCCCGCACTTCGTTCTCCGAGTTCTTTGCCCAGACCAACGATGCCCTGGCCATCGAGTCCAAGGCCGGCTACATGAAGGTCCTCGGCAACCCCTGGTTCGCCACGGTCGTTACCCTGCTTCCTGGTCTCGCCCTCGCTTTTGGTGGCTATGCCAACATCTGGCCGCTCTTTGGTGCTTCCAACCAGCTGCTCGGCGGCATGACCATGATCACCCTCGCCGTGTTCTGCAAGTGCACCGGCCGCAAGGGTTGGATGCTCTACGTGCCCGTCGTCTTCCTGCTCTGCTGCACCTTCACCTCGCTGGTCCAGAGCGCCATGGGCTGCATGACCGCCGTCCAGGCCTACGGTTTCTTCGGTACCATCCCGGCTACCGCCACCACGGCCGCCGTCTCCGTCGCCGCCACCAAGGGCCTGCAGCTCGTCTTTGCCGTCCTGCTGATGGTCCTGGGCCTCATCGTCGCCGTCAACTGCCTCAAGGAGTTCTTCGGCAAGGAGGCTGGCTCCATGCCCGACGAGGAGCCCGAGTGGTCCGAGATGGGCAAGGCCGAGTATGGCCGCGCTGCTGCTGCCGAGGCTCCTGTCGACGCCGAGGCCGCCAAGGCTTAGTCGACCTGACGAGTTGAACGTCACCTCTATATGACTCGGAAAGACCGGGTCCGCGACTTCGCGGGCTCGGTCTTTTTTCATGCAAAAGCGGGTGACGCTCGAGTGTTCTCGCAGATGTTTTGCGTGGATAAGGGCGCGCGTTGTACCATATAGACGTATATGTGTGCATATGAAAGGGGCCCCGTGGCCAAGACGGTATATTCCGATAACCAACAAAATGTCGATGCTCTGGCTGAGCGCCTGAGCAGCCAGACGTCGCTTTCTGCTGAGCGTGCCAAGCTGGTTGCCTACGACCTGCTTTGCCGCAAGGCGCTCAAGATTAAGTCGAGTGCGCTGGCGCAGATTTTCCGCTCCGTCGATAAGGAGTGCGACACCAAGGCGATGCGCGATGAGCTTATCGCGGCAAAGATCGTGACCAAGATCGAGGGTAGCGGCATTAACGGGCGCCCGGCGTTCTATACCATCAATGCCGAGATTAACGATGCCCAGGAGCGGCCCGTCGAGGTTGCCGAAGAGGCCGTCGAGGACGTTGTCGAGGCGCCCGCTTCGGTGGAAACGGCTCCGCGCGAGCATGTCGATACCGACGAGCTGCTTGACGAGAGCGTCGTTCGCGCCTTTACGGCCAAGGCCGGCCGCGGCGGTTTTGGCGGGAGTGGCAAGCGCGATGCGCAGCGCCGCGCCCAGCAGGAGCGCTTCCGTCGCGCCGTTGCTCAAAAGGGTGAGACGGATGCTGAGGCTGTTGAGACCGAGGTTGCTGCCGAGTCGCAGAAGCCCGCGAGGGAGCAAAAGCCCGTGGAGGCCCAAGAGCCCAAGCGTCGTCGCGGTGCTCACTTTAAGACTGCACAGCAGGATGCCGCGCGTGAGGTTGAAGAGTCTTCTGAGGTTGCAGACGATGTTGAGGAGTCTGCCAAGAAGGCTCCGGGTTCGTGTCGTCCTGGTCGCGGTTTTGCGGGACGTGCATATCCCGTAAAGCGTCAGGAGAAGGGCGAGTCGGTTTCGACCACCCAGGACGAGAAGACCGTTGAGCCGGCGGCTCGCGAGCAGAAGCCTGTTGAGCCGCAGCTTGAGGTTGATGCCGAGGCCAAGGGCCAGCAGCCTACTGATGAGCAGGCGGAGCAGGGCGCGTCGAGCAAGCCTCGCCGCCGTCGCCATCGTGGGGGCCGCAGTTCCCATGCCGAGACTGCAACCGAGAAGACCACGCCGCAGGACGAGGATGCGAAGGTCGAGGTTTCTTCGGGGCAGCCTAAGCGCCAGCCGGCGAAGGAGAGCAAGTCCGATCGTCCGCAGAAGCAGGCGCCTATGCCGAAGCGCGAGCGCAATTCCCAAGGCGATTCTAAGCGCAAGTCTCAGAAGAAGCCGGAGTCTACCGCAGTAGATACTGCTGCCCAGCAGCCCGAGTCGGCAGTCCACGGCGAGGTCTCGGCGTTTGCCCTTGCCCGCGTTTTAGGCAGGCAGCTGCTCAAAGTTGTCCCTACGCCTACGGCGCTCTCTAAGATCAAGGAGCAGCAGACACAGATCGTAAAGGTCGAGGGCAAGGACGGCAAAAAGGCTCCGCAACGCACTCAGCACAACGAGATGTCCAACCGCAAGATTGCCGAGGAAATCGCAATCATCCAGGCTTGGATCGAGCAGAACCGAGGTACCGATACGCCGGTTGCCTCGCGCCGCCAGCGTGCCTACCAGATCTTTAACGACGAGAAGGCTTTTGACGGCAAGCACGGTGAGCGCCTGATCAGGCGTATGACCGAAAAGGGCATCAGCATGCAGGCGATCAAGGTCGCTCCCAATCGCCCCGTGCACTTTACGGGTTTCTTTACGCTGGGCGCCGACAAGCCGTTCATTATGGTCGAGAACCTGGATACCTATGACGAGATCGTCAAGCTCCTGCGCGGACGCAAACATGCCAAGCTCTTTGGCATCAAGGTGGGCGGCGTGATTTTTGGCGGCGGCTGCAAGGCGAGCGTCTCGCACGCACTGGATGATTATCTGGCCGAGATTGGCTATCGCTTTAACTACGTCTACTACGTGGGCGATATCGATCGCGAGGGCGCGCGCATCGTCGAGCAGGCTCGCAATGCCAATGTGGTTGAGATTCGCCTGCATGCCGGCATGTACCGCGCCATGCTCGCCGAGCATAAGCGTCGCATGAAGGCCGGCGGCGAGTGCGAGCCCGCGGCTGCCAACCAGGGCGTGCCGCAGAACCTGGCAGCGACGATCAAGGATCTGCCCATGGTTACGCGCGTGCAGTTCCGCAACGTGCTGCGCGAGGGCGGGCGCATTCCGCAGGAGATTCTGATGACCGCAGACTATCGGGATGGCGACTCGGGAAGCTTCGACCGCATGCTGAACAACTAGATTCCGCCGGCCCCGGGAGAGCGGGGACACCGGCTTAGGTTTCCTGCTCTACAGTCCTGCTCACGACGGAGGCCACATTAAGTGGCCTCCTGTTCGTGCGGAACTCGCGATAAACCTAAGCCGGTGTCCCCGCTCTCCCGGGGCCTGTGGTTACTTGGTTGTTGCATGCGGCTCGCTTTTCGGAACAGGGCTGATAATTCTAGATGCAAGGCGCTCTTGGTCGTTATGGGCCTGGGGCGTCTGTCTTATATAGGTAGATTCCTTGCGGGTTCGAATCCCTCCGCTTGCTCACAAGAAAAGCCTCCCGATCGGCTATGCGTTCGAGAGGCTTGTTTCTTTGGCTGGGACGGAGGGATTCGAACCCCCAACAGCCGGCACCAAAAACCGGAGTTCTACCGTTGAACTACGTCCCAATGTGTGGTGTTGCCCAAAAGCAACTCGTTTAGTTTACCTAATCTGCCAGGGCATCGCAAACGCCATCGAGAAGGCGGACGGCGAGGGTCTGCGCGTCGCTTGCGGTAAAGGTGCCGTTGTAACGCGTCATGCCGGTGAGCTCGATGCGAATTCGTGCCGGCTTTTGCTGTGCGGCAATATTGGCGGTACGGATGCGCTGGGCCAGGTTGTGGCACTCGGCGAGGGCAATCGTGGCGCGCGGTGCGGCGTCGGCGGGCAGCTCATCGCTTGCGATCTCGAGCACCAGGTCAACGTCGGTTGGGACCTCGGAGTCGCAGAGCATCATGCCGCTGTTGTCGGTCGTTGCCGTGGCGATATTCCACATGCGCGACGCAACGCTGCGTGCGATGGGGTCCTCGCCGATAACGGCAATCTGGAAGCGCTCGAGCACGTTGGCGGCGCGAGCAAAACCGATACGGGACTCGGCTTCGGTGACCGAGGGCTTGCCCTCCCACACATGGTGCAGGCGGTTGATGTAGGCGTAGGTGTCCTGGAAGGCCATGCCGTCGGCAAACAGGCCGACATTTTCCTGGAACTGCTGCAGGGCGGCCTCGGTATGCGGACCAAAGTAGCCGTCGTCTTCACCACAGGCAAAGCCCAAAACGTTGAGAGCGCGCTGCAGGGCCTGCACATCGGCGCCATGGAAATTGGGCATGCGCAGATAGAGGGTGCGGTCGCCCAGCTTATACGAAGCGTCTACAAGGGCGCTCCAACAGGGGATATCGACGGCATGACCGGCAGCAAGGCCGCTGTCGAGCCTGAAGGTGCTGACGGCCTGCTCAGTGGTGGCTCCAAAGTACTTGTCGGTGACTTCGGCGGCATCAATCGTGTAGCCGAGCTGCAGGAGACGAGACTGCACGTCCTCGACGGCTGCTCCTTGCATGCCCGTTGTAATAGGTTCCATGAACGAACCCCTTTCGGCGTACCATTCGTACTATTTGAGCGTCTGTCGGATAGACAACGCAAAGGGATGCATAAACATGCACTCAACAGTGTAGCAAGTTGTGCCTAAATACGCTGCTGACAGGTTTTATAACCCCCGTTAGTTAAGACGCTCCACAAAGAAATCTGCCATGGAGAGGAACAGCTCGCGTGCGTGCGGATCAAGCTCAACGTTCTCGATGGCCGCTTTGGCCTTAGCGGTCAGGTCGAGCGCGTAAGTGTGGGCGTAATCGATGGAGTCGGTCTCCTGGAAGATCTCCACGGCGCGTGCGAGCTGCGCGGGATCATCGGTGCCCGAGGAAAGAATCGCCTCGACCTCGTCGTGGTGGCGCTCATCAGAGAGGGCGTGTACGGCGACAAGCGTGCGCTTGCCCTCGGTGATGTCGGTGCGGAAGTCCTTGTTGGCGGCTTCCTTAGTGCCGACAAGGTTGAGCAGGTCGTCCTGAATCTGAAAGGCAAGGCCTGTGTGCAGGCCAAAGGCGCGCAGCGCTTCGATTTGCTCATCGCTGCCGCCGCCGATAATGGCTCCGGCGGCAAGCGGCGTGGCTCCGCTGTAAAACGCGGTCTTGTGCGTCGCCATGTCCAGGTAGTCATCAACCGAGATATCAAAGCGCCCGTCGCGGACCCAACCCAGGTCGAGTGCTTGACCCTCGATGGTGCGGACGATCATCTCGGTAAGCTCGTGGAGCACGCGCAGCTTCACGTCGGACTCCAGCGTAGGGTCGTCGAGAACCGTCTTGGTGACCATGGTGAGCGCCAGGTCGCCACAATTGATGGCAAGGCCCGTGCCCTCGGTAAGGTGCATGCAGGGCTTGCCTCGACGAAGCTGTCCGTTGTCGGCGATGTCGTCGTGGATTAGCGCGCCCGACTGGAAATGCTCGATAGCTGCCGCGGCGCTGCGGGCGCTCTCGAAGCTACCGCCCACTGCGGTTGCGGCGAGCATGCAGATAAGCGGGCGGTGGCGCTTGCCGGCGTTGGCCGTAAAAGTCGAGAGCGGCGCGTACAGGTAGCGCTCGATATCGGCAGAGGTCGCCTGTCCGTCAAAGAACGTGGCCAGATAGTCGTTAATCTGGTCAAAGTGCTGGGCTAAAAAGCTGGTAAACGGACTGGACACGGGTTCTCGCATTCTTTCTGAGGTTGCGTTGATGCAATATGCAGATAACATATTGCCACATCAGGGCGTTTGGCGCGGCAGTTTTGGCGATTTAGGACAACGGGCGTGCGTTTGATGGAGCGCGCCTAAATCAGCCTAAAATGCTCGAGCGCCGCAACGACACCGTCGTGATCGACGGTGTCGGTCACGTAATCGGCCTTATCCTTGAGATAGTCCGGCGCATTGCCCATGGCGATACCGACATCGACGGCGTTCATCAGCGAGACGTCATTGCTGGCGTCGCCAATGCCGTATACGGTTCCGTGGTGGGGGTCGAGGGCGTCGAGTACAGACTGGATGCCCCCGCGCTTCGTGCATTCGCGGGGCGAGATTTCGGTCACCTCGAGTTCGAGCTCGTTAAAGCACAGCAGCGGCTCAAGTGCCTTATCTTGAGCGATGTGGTTGGCGAGCGATGTAGACATCAAGATCTTGTAGACACTGTAATGTTGCAGCTGCGTGACTGCGTCGCCCAGGGTGCGCGCGTATCCGGGAGCATCGGGCGCATCGGCACTCATGCGCACGACGCCGTTGAGGCCCTCAAAGCGGATGACCTCGCCCGATTGCTCAAGGTAGGGGGCAAGACGCTGCAGCATACTGGGCGTCATCGACAGATCGCGAATTGCGTGTCCGTTGATCTCGGCGTAACCGCCCGCAAGACAGACGATGCCGGTCCAAGGCAGCTCAAGAAGTTTGGGGTGGATGCAGCTGAGGGTGCGTCCCGTGCAGATAAAGGCCATGTTGCCGTTGGCGACAAACTCGCGGATTGCCTGCGAAACCGCCTCGTTGGGATAGGGGGAGAGGTCCCGCTCGTCTTCGGGAAGGTCTTGGGCGAGCCTGGGGTCTTGCCAGGCGAGCGTTCCGTCGATATCGAAGAAGCAAATAGAGCCGCGCTTATGGGCTGCGCTGGCGGCAGGGGAGGCCGAGGTGGTGGGCACAAATTCCGGCTCGAGGCCCATGATCTGGTCAAAATGCTCTTTAACGCGGGGAACGGAGATGCCGATGACCACCTGGGCGGTCTTGCCCGTAATGATGAGGCCCTTGGCGCCCACCGCGACAAACGACGCGTTATCTGCAACGATGGAAGGGTCTGCGACCTCGACGCGCAGGCGCGTGGCGCAGTTGGTTGCGCCCACGATATTGCCAACGCCACCTAAAAGCTGAATTACCCGCTCAGCGAGGACGTGATCTTGATCGGATCGACTATCGACCTCGTCATTGGGGGATTGCTCTTTGGCAAAGTCGCTTCCCGTTAAACAATCGATTGCCGCGCGATTGGCAACATGATCCTCGCGGCCCGGTGTCTTAAGGTCATAGACCAAGATGAGTGCTCGAAAACTAACAAAAAAGATGAGGCTAAAGGCAAGGCCGATACCGAGCGCCAAAAGATAGGCACCGGCATGCGTGCGCATGAGCGGAATAAAGTTGAAGGCTGCCATCTCCATCAGGCCGCCCGAGAAGATGCCGACGATGCCAAAGAGATTCATGGTTGTGGCAAGGCAAGACGATAAGACGGCGTAGAGCAAAAAGAGCCCGGGGTGGGTGAACATAAAGAGAAACTCGAGTGGCTCGGTAACGCCGCAAACCACCGAGGCGATGATGGCGGGAGCAAGGATGACCCTGAGGCCGGCGCGGCGCTCGGGTTTTGCGGTGGAGTAGAACGCAGCTGCGATGGCAGGAAGGCCAAAGAGCTTGACCCAGCCGGTGGCGGTAAAACCGGCCCACGGCGCAAGTTCATTAAGGGGGCGCGTGCTATGGGAGAGGATGGGGAGCAAACTGCTCCACGTGGCGTAGATGCCGTCGTTAATGACCAGGTTGTCGTAGTAGATCGGCATGTAGAGCAGGTGGTGCAGGCCAAAGGGCTCGAGTGCTCGTTCTAAAAAGACAAAGATGCCCACGCCAAAGGGGCCGACGCTCGTAAGTGCATGGCGCAGCGTTTCGGTCATTGCGTATACGGAGGGCACGATGGCGGCCGAGATAGCGGCAAGGGCAAACACGGCAAAAAAGCTGATGAGGTAGACCAGCGAGGAGCCCGAGAAGGTGCCGAGCCAATCGGGAACCTTGGCATCGTAGAAGCGGTCATGGATGGCGACGACGGTTGCCGATACCACCAGCGGGCCGATAATGCCGGTGTCGAGCGTCTTGATGCCGTCGATGACGGTGATACCGTTGGCGGGGGTCAAAGATGACGGGTACTTAAGCCCAAGGTTGTCTCCGCTCAGCTTAATGATCTCGCTCAAAAAGAAGCAATAGGCAAAATAGGCCACGAGTGCCTCGAGGCAGCAGCGTGCCGGTTGCTTTTGGGCAAGACCGATAGGCAGCGCTACGGCAAAAAGGAGCGGGAGGCGTTTAAAGACCGTCCATGAGCCGCGCTGGATGATGGCCCAAAAAACGTACCAAGGGGTTCCGTATACGGCTAGATCGCCGACGATGTCCGCAGTCGTTGCGAGAGCGGAGACGCCGACCATGAGGCCCGATATAGAAAACAGCATGGCGGGAGCGAACATTGCCCCGCCAAAGCGTTGGATTTTTTGCAGCATGTTCTGCCTTCCGAATATCGAGGCGCGTTGCGCGTGGGGAAACGTTTAAACAATGGATTCATTGTAGAGGACCAGACGATTGTCGTGCCGGCAGTTTTGAGCGAAACCGATTTGGGCACGACAGAAACCGTCAACGGTTAAATCCTGTCGCTTTACCGATATTCGGTTTAAACAACTTTAAGAAATGCTATCGTGCCTAGCCGGAAATAAATAATGTAGAGGTGAAACAATGCCAAAAGCGATATACGAAGGAATCTACCGAGAAATACGCTCGCGCATCATTAATGGGACCTATGCGTTTCAGGAGATGCTGCCAACCGAAGCCGAGCTGACCGCGGAGTTTGGCTGCACGCGCAATACCGTTCGACGCGCCTTGAGCATGCTGGCCGACCAGATGTTTGTGCAGCCTATACACGGCAAGGGCGTGCGCGTTATTTGGCTCAAGGGCGAAACCGACATGCTGGGCGCACTCGAGGAAGTCGAGTCGTTTGGCGAATTTGCAAAGCGCAACAATGCCGTTGCATCGACGGACGTTAAGTCTTTTGAGCATTTGATTTGCACCGAGTAGCTCTCTCGTCGTCTGGGCTTTAAGGTGGGCGAGGAGTTGATTCGCGTGGTGCGTGTCCGAAGCCTTAACGGCAATGCGCGCCAAGTAGACCATGGTTACTTTTTGGAGTCAATCGCCAAGGGCCTGACGCCCGAGATCGCCGCAAAGTCAATTTACGACTATCTGGAGCACAAACGAGGCGTCAAGGTGATGGCGAGTCGCCGTACAGTGAGCGTCGAGCTTGCCAACGATGAGGACTGCAGCTATCTTGACCTCGGAAAATACAACTGCGTTGCCGTCATGGAGAGCCAGTCGTACACCTCGGACGGCATCTTGTTCGAGGTCACGCATGCCCGCACGCATCCCGAGATCTTCCACTACCGCGTCAACTCCAAGCGATAGCCGGCTAGCTCGCAGCCTGACGAAACCCATGCCCTCAAAGCGAAAGCGCCCGGTCAAACCGACGATGCATCGGCTTGACCGGGCGTTTTCTCTGCATTCGATAACAAATAATTGTTTATACAAAACTTGTCAAGTATCAAGTTGAAATTACCGTTCACCGAAGTTTTCCTACCGCTCTAGTAATACTTGTTCAAACAACTAGCCAAATAGCGTATTGTACAAATCAGCAAAAGGGGCAAAGTCCCCGAGCCAATCTCCGAAGGCGGCGGCAAAGGGTGCCGCCACGGTGTGAAAGGGTGGATTGTAATGAAGAACGAAATGAGCAGAAGGCAGTTCCTGGGCTTTGCTGGTTCCGCGGCTGCGGTTCTTGGTCTGGGTCTCGTGGGTTGCGGCGGTTCTGCCGGCTCCGGCTCCTCTGCTTCTGGTGACGCTGCCGAGGTCTACTTCCTCCAATTCAAGCCCGAGGTCGACAAGGAGTGGAAGGAGATCGCCAAGGCCTATAAGAAGGAGAAGGGCGTCGAGGTCAAGATCGTGACCGCCGCCTCCAACACCTACGAGGAGAAGCTCAAGTCCGAGATGTCCAAGAGCTCCGCTCCGACCCTGTTCCAGGTCAACGGCCCCACCGGTCTTAAGAACTGGAAGGATTACTGCGCCGACCTGTCCGATACCAAGCTCCGCGGTGAGCTCATTGACGACTCCCTGGCTCTGCAGTCCGACGGCAAGGATGTGTGCATCGACTGGGTTCAGGAGAGCTTCGGCATTATTTACAACAAGCAGCTGCTCGAGAAGGCTGGCTACAAGGCCGAGGACATCAACTCCTTCGACAAGCTGAAGGCTTGTGCCGACGACATCCAGGCCCGCAAGGACGAGCTTGGTGTCGAGGGTGCCTTCACTTCCGCCGGCATGGACGACTCCTCCAGCTGGCGCTACACCACCCACCTTGCCAACATGCCGCTCTACTACGAGTTTGAGAAGGAGCACAACCAGGAGGACGACGAGATCAAGGGTGAGTTCCTCGACAACTACAAGCAGATCTTCGACCTGTACATCACCGACTCCACCTGCGATCCTTCGCAGCTTGCTTCCAAGACCGGCGACGACGCCACCAACGAGTTCGCAACCGGCAAGGCCGTTTTCTACCAGAACGGCTCTTGGGCCTACTCTGACCTCGTCAAGGCCGGCATGACCGACGATCAGATTGGCATGATGCCCATCTACATCGGTGTTGACGGCGAGGAGAACCAGGGCCTGTGCTCCGGCGGCGAGAACTACTGGTGCGTCAGCTCCCAGGCTTCCGAGGATGCCCAGAAGGCCACCGAGGACTTCATGTATTGGTGCGTCACCGCTGACACCCCGACCAGCATCATCGCCGACAAGATGGGTCTGACCGCTCCGTTCAAGAGCGCCAAGGAGACCACCAACGTCTTCTCGCAGCAGGCCGTTGCCATGGCCAAGGACGGCAAGAAGACCGTCGCTTGGGACTTCGTCTACATTCCCTCCGAGGAGTGGAAGAAGAACCTCAAGCAGGCTCTGATTGCCTACGCTGCCGATAACAGCAAGTGGGACGGCGTCAAGAACGCCTTCGTCGATGGCTGGAAGACCGAGAAGGCTGCTTCCGAGTAAGCAGTTGCTGCCCAAGCTATCTGATTAGCGACAGGGGGCGGGCAGACGTTGGTTTGCCCGCCCCCTGCATATTGAAAGGACCCTTTTATGGGCAAAGCACTCAAGCGCTGGTGGCCGCTCTTTATGCTGCCCACGTGCCTGGCGTTTATGATCGGGTTCGTGATTCCCTTTATCCAGGGCTTCTATCTCTCGTTCTGCCAGTTTATTATCATTAGTAACGCGCACTTTGTCGGTATCGAGAACTACGTGCGCGCGCTGTCCGATCCGCAGTTCTCCACGTCGTTCTTCTTTACCGTGGCGTTTGCCTTCCTGTCGACGGTGCTCATCAACGTGATCGCCCTGGCCATTGCGCAGGCGCTCACCCGCAAGGCGCTCAAAGGCACCAACATCTTCCGTACGATCTTCTTTATGCCTAACCTGATCGGCGGCATCGTGCTGGGCTACATTTGGCAGATTCTGATCAACTGCCTGCTCTCCAACGTGGGCGCCCAGCTCATCGCTCTTAACTCTGCTGCTGGCTTCTGGGGCCTTATCATCCTGACCCTGTGGCAGCAGGTCGGCTACATGATGATCATCTACATCGCTGGTCTGCAGTCCATTCCGTCCGACTACATCGAGGCCGCCAAGGTCGACGGCGCTACGGCATGGCAGACGTTTTGGAAGGTTAAGATCCCTAACCTGATGCCGACCATCACCATCTGCCTGTTCCTGTCCATCACCAACGGCTTTAAGCTGTTCGACCAGAACCTCGCCCTTACCGGCGGCGCCCCCGCGCACTCCACCGAGATGCTCGCCCTGAACATCTACAACACGTTCTATTCGCGTGCAGGTATCGCATGGCAGGGCATCGGTCAGGCCAAGGCGGTTATCTTCTGCATCCTGGTCGTGGCCATCTCCATGATCCAGCTTAAGGCTACGAGGTCCAAGGAGGTGCAGCAGTAATGAAACGCGATAAGGTTATCAACCGCGCGCTCTCGATTTTCTTTACGATCCTGTCGCTCGCGTGGATCTACCCCGTGTTTATGATCGCGCTCAATTCCTTTAAAAAGGCAACTGCAATCAGCACCACCACGGCATTCGATCTGCTCACGCCCGAGACGTTCAACGGCCTCGCAAACTACATGCATGCCCTTAACGAGCAGGGCTTTGCCTCGGCATTTATGTACTCGCTCATCATCACGGTCACGTCGGTCGTGCTGATTCTGGTGTGCTGCTCCATGTGTGCTTGGTACGTAGTGCGCGTCAACAGCAAGATCTCGAACTTCTTCTATTACCTGTTCGTCTTCTCGATGGTCGTGCCCTTCCAGATGCTCATGTTCACGCTGTCTAATTTGGCGGACCGCATCGGCTTCAACACGCCGTTCAACATCTGCTTTATCTATCTGGGCTTTGGCGCGGGCCTGGCGGTCTTTATGTTCGCCGGCTTTGTAAAGAACATTCCGCTCGAGATCGAAGAGGCGGCCATGATCGACGGCTGCAACCCGGTCCAGGTGTTCTTTAAGATCGTCCTTCCCATCATGAAGCCCACCTATCTTTCGGTCGGCATCCTCGAGACCATGTGGGTCTGGAACGACTATCTGCTGCCCTACCTTACCCTCGACTCCACCAAGTACAAGACCATTCCTATCTTGATCCAGTACTTCCGCGGCGGCTACGGCCACGTCGAGCTCGGCCCCATGATGGCCTGCATCATGATGGTCGTTATCCCCATCGTCATCATGTACATCCTCTGCCAGAAGTACATCATCGACGGCGTGGTGGCAGGTGCCGTCAAGGGCTGATGCCGTAACTGTTTTGCAAGTTTCTGCGGCGCCCCTCAGCGCGGCGCCGCATATCGAAAGGTAAAGACATGGCCGAGATCGTTCTCAAACATGTTCAGAAGGTGTATCCCAACACCGAGTCCAAAAAGAAGGGCTTCTTTGGCAAAAAGAAGAAGACCGAGGAGAAGAAGCACAACCTCAAGGTTACCGAGGATGGCGTGCTTGCGGTGGAGGACTTTAACCTCACCGTGCATGACCAGGAGTTCATCGTCCTCGTCGGCCCGTCTGGCTGCGGTAAGTCCACGACGATGCGCATGGTCGCCGGCCTGGAGGACATCACTTCGGGTGACGTGCTCATCGACGGCAAGCGCGTCAACGACGTGGCACCCAAGGACCGCGACATTGCCATGGTGTTCCAGAGCTATGCTCTGTACCCCAATATGACGGTGTACGAGAACATGGCGTTTACGCTTGAGCTCAAGAAGGTCCCCAAGGACGAGATCGACCGCAAGGTTCGCTCCGCTGCCGAGATCTTGGGTATCACCGAGTACCTAGACCGTAAGCCCAAGGCGCTTTCGGGCGGCCAGCGCCAGCGTGTCGCTATCGGCCGCGCCATCGTGCGTGATCCTAAGGTCTTCCTGATGGACGAGCCGCTGTCCAACCTGGACGCCAAGCTGCGTAACCAGATGCGTGCCGAGCTCATCAAGCTGCGCCACGAGATTAAGGGCACGTTCATTTACGTCACTCACGACCAGACCGAGGCCATGACCCTCGGCGATCGTATCGTGGTCATGAAGGACGGTGTCGTCCAGCAGATCGCCACCCCGCAGGAGGTCTTCAGCCATCCCGCGAACATCTTCGTCGCCGGCTTTATCGGCGTGCCGCAGATGAACTTCTTCGATGCCCAGCTGGTGCGCTCGGGCAACGGCTTTACCGTCAAGACCGAGGATATGAACGTGGCGCTCGCCCCCGAGACTTGCGCTCAGCTTGCCCTCAACTGGGACGGCGGCGACGTGAAGGAGATTACGGCCGGCGTGCGTCCCGAGCAGATCCTGCTTGCCGACAAGGGCGAGGAGGGCGCGCTCCAGGGTACCGTCGAGGTGACCGAGCTCATGGGCTCGACCGAGCATGTCCACGTGACCGCTCCCGACGGCCAGTTTGTTCTGATTATCCCCGTCGTCGATCTCGAGGCCAAGGGCGCGCTCAAGGCTGGCGACACCATCTGGTTCAAGTTCGAGAAGAACGCGACCCATCTCTTCGATAAGGTGTCTGGCAAGAACCTTATCTAGGCCCGGTGCATCCGGACCCTCCCTTTGGGCGACTGCGGTATTGCCATCCTTTTGCCGCGGTCACATATAAGGCTCCCCTCCCGTCCACTGGGCGAGAGGGGAGCCTTTCTTTGTGTCGGGGCTGTCCATCGGCCAGTTTGTCTTGATTTGTAACAGGTAGGGCCGATTTCGGACGCTAGGTGTTACAGATCGAGACAGTTCCGCTGAGCTGACCATTTCATCTAAATCTGTAACACCAAAGGTGAATTTCAGCTGCTAGATGTTACAGATTGAGATAAACCCAAGGGGAGGGGCCGGTATGTCTCGATCTGTAACAGCTGGGACCGTTTTGGTTGAGTAGTTGTTACAGATTGAGATTGTTTGGTCGAGTCGGGTCACAGGGTAACGTACGGGCACAAAAAACGGAGCCGTGTTGCCACGACTCCGTTTCTCAAGAGGATGGGTAAGGGAAGCGAAATTAGTTCAGGTGCCAGATCTCGTCGTTGTACTGGGAGATGGTGCGGTCGGACGAGAAAGTGCCGGCGTTGGCGATATTGATGAGCGCCTTGCGCATCCAGGTGTCCTGGTCCTCATAGTCGGCCAGCACGCGCTCCTTGGTCTGGATGTACTCCTCGATGTCGAGCAGGGCCATAAACCAGTCCTTGCCCTTAATGTCATCGTGCAGGCGCTGCAGGCGCTCGGCATTGCCGGTCGCCATAAAGGCCGGGTTGGTGATGAAGTCCACCAGCAGTTTAATGCCGGGCTTGCGGTAGAGCGCCCCGGCGTTGTAGGTGCCGTCGGCGTAGAGCTGCTCGACCTGTTTGGACGAGGCACCAAAGGTATAGATGTTCTCGTCGCCCACGAGCTCGGCAATCTCCACGTTGGCGCCGTCAAGCGTGCACAGGGTTAGGGCGCCGTTGAGCATGAACTTCATGTTGGAGGTGCCGCTCGCCTCCTTGGAGGCCAGGCTGATCTGCTCGGAGATATCAGCGGCGGGGATCACGCGCTCGGCGGCGGTGACGTTGTAGTTCTCGATCATGACGACCTGCAGGTAGGGAGCCACGTCGGGGTCGTTTGCAATCCACTGCGACAGCGTCAAGATCAGATGGATGATGTCCTGCGCGATAGTGTAGGCAGGCGCCGCCTTGCCGCCAAAGATGATGGTGACGGGGTGCTTAGGTCTGTTGCCGTTCTTGATATCGAGGTACTTCCAGATGATGTAGAGCGCGAGCATCTGCTGACGCTTGTACTCGTGGATGCGCTTGACCTGGACGTCGATGATGGCGTTGGAGGGAATGGTCACGCCCTGCTCGAGCGCCATGAACTGGCGCATGATGGCCTTGGCCTCGACCTTGGTGGCGGCCAGGCGCTCAAGAACGTCCTTGTCGTCGGCGAAATTGGCGAGTTTGCTCAGATCGCCGGTGCTGCGCCAGTCGGTGCCGATCACATCGTCGAGCAGGCTGGCGAGCGCGGGGTTGGCCCCATGGACCCAGCGGCGGAAGGTGATGCCGTTGGTCTTGTTGGAGAACTTCTCGGGATAGATTTCGTAGAACGGATGAAGCTCGGTGTCCTCCAGGATCTTGGTGTGGAGGGCGGCTACGCCGTTGATGGAGAAGCCAAAGTGGATGTCCATGTGGGCCATGTGGACGGTATCGTGTTTGTCGATGATGGCGACGCGCGGGTCATCGTGCTCGGCCTTCGCGATCTCATCGAGCTTGACGATAATGTCGGCGATGGCAGGGGAGACCTTCTGTAGGCTGGCGAGCGGCCACTTCTCGAGCGCCTCGGCAAGAATCGTGTGGTTAGTGTAGGCGACCATGGAGCGTACGATGGTCACGGCCTCGTCAAACTCGATGCCATGCTCGGTGGTGAGCAAGCGAATGAGCTCGGGAATGACCATGGTGGGGTGCGTGTCGTTGATCTGGACAACGGCGTAATCGGCCAGATCGTGCAGGTTGCTGCCGCGCTCGACGGCCTCGTCGATCAGGAGCTGGGCGGCGTTGCTCACCATGAAGTACTCCTGATAGATGCGAAGTAGGCGGCCCTGCTCGTCGGAATCGTCGGGGTAGAGGAACAAGGTGAGGTTCTTGGCGATCTCGGTCTTGTCGAAGTCGATGGAACTGCCGGGGACCAGGCCGTCGTCGACGCTCGCCAGGTCGAACAGGCGCAGGCGGTTCTTGGTGGACTGGCCGTAACCGGGCACATCGATGTTGACGAGCTTGGAGGTAACGGCAAAATCGCCGAACTCGACGGTGTAGGAGTGGTCATCGTCGACTAGGATGTCCTGCTCACCGAGCCACTCGTCGGGGACGGCCTTCTGCTGGTTGTCGACAAAGCGCTGACGGAACAGACCGTAGTGATAGTTGAGGCCCACGCCATCGCCGGTCAAGCCCAGCGTGGCGATGGAATCCAGGAAGCATGCGGCCAAGCGGCCCAGGCCGCCGTTGCCGAGTGACGGCTCGACCTCGAATTCCTCGATCTTGTTGAGGTCGTGGCCTGCGGCGGTGAGCTGGTCCTTAACCTCGTCGTAGATGCCGAGGTCGATCATGTTGTTGATGAGCAGCTTGCCGATCAAAAATTCGGCGGAAATGTAATAGAGCTTTTTCTTGCCGTTGTTGAGCGGGCAGGTGGCAGAGCGCTCCTGCACGAGTTTGACCAGCAGCTTGTAAATGCGACGGTCGTCGAGCTGCTCGAGCGAGGTGCCAAAAGACTGCTCGGCGAGTTCCGTGAGGTTAATTTGGGGCATGTTTTCTCCTGTGATGGGTTGTTTCATGTCTGCAATTCATAAGAAGCCCGCGCGAGGGGATTGGGGTGGCCTCGCGCGGGAAAAGCAAGCGCGTCCGCACGGTGGGGAGGGGCCGGGCGCGGTAGCTCCTATTGAGGAAGCTCGATTTCGGCTTCCGACGGGATACGGAAGTAGGTCTCGGTCCAGTCGGTGAGTTTGTGCTCGAGCTCGCGGGTGATGGCGCCGTCGAGCATGCGCCAGGTCCAGTTGCCGCCCAGCGTGGCAGGGGTGTTGATGCGCGCCTCGTTGCCCAAGTTGAGCAGGTCCTGCATGGTGTAGATGCACGTGTCACTCACGCTGGCGGCGATGGTGCGATTGAGTGCATCTGCCATGGGTTCGCCGGCCTGCTGATGGGTGTACAGGGCTGCCTGCTCGCGTTGACGCGGGGTGGCCGTTCCCTCAAACCAACTGCGCGCCGTCTCGTTGTCGTGGGTGCCCACATAGGCGACGGTGTTGGCGATGTAGTTATGCGGCAGGTAGTACGAGTTGGTACCCTCAAAGGCAAACTGCAGGATCTTCATGCCGGGGAAGCCCGAGTTATCGCGCATGTCGATGACGCCGGGGGTGAGGAAGCCCAGGTCCTCGGCGATGATGGGCAGCGTGCCGAGCTTTTCCTCGAGCGTCTTGAAGAACTTGAGGCCGGGGCCCTGCGTCCACGAACCGTAGGACGAATCGGGCGAGGAGAACGGCACCTCCCAATAGGCCTCGAAGCCGCGGAAGTGATCCAGGCGGATGACGTCGTACATGTCGAGGGCGGCGCGAATGCGGCCCTCCCACCAGGAGAAGCCATCGGACTCCATAGCGTCCCAGTCGTAGATGGGGTTGCCCCAGTACTGGCCGGTGGCCGAGAACTGGTCGGGCGGCGTGCCGGCGACGCTCACGGGATTGCCGGCGGCGTCGATCTTAAAGAGCTCAGGCGTCGCCCACATCTCGACGGAGTCACGCGAGACATAGATGGGCAGGTCGCCGATGATGAGAATGTCGCGCTCGTTGGCATAGGCCTTGAGGCGGCTCCACTGGCGATCGAAGAAGTACTGCGTCATCTGGTGGTAGAGCATACGCGCCGGATGGTCGGCGCAGACCTTGGCGGAAGCCTCACCGCGGGTGCGGAGCTCCGCGGGCCACTCCCAAAACGCCTTGAGACCGCACTCCTCTTTGACGGTCATGAACTCACAGTAGGGGATGAGCCAGTCCTCGTTGGCTTGGATAAAGTCATCGAAATCGGCCGGCTTGTCGGCAGCAAAGCGCTCGGCGGCGCGGTCGAGAATCTGACGGCGGCCGCCAAAGATGGCACCGTAGTCGACGTTACTGGGGTCAGAACCCAGGTACACGCCATCGATATCGCGCTGCTCTAGATACCCTGCCTCGATAAGCTCGGCAAAGTCGATAAAGTTGGGGTTGCCTGCGCGGGCCGAGAACGACTGATAGGGCGAATCGCCATAGCTGGTCGTCGTAAGGGGCAGAATCTGCCAGTAATGTTGTTTGCACGAGGCGAGAAAATCGACGAAGTCGTAGGCATTCCAGCCAAAGCCGCCGATTCCGTATGGTCCGGGCAGAGATGAGACGGGCATGAGGACGCCGCTTGCACGCTCCATGAATGCGCTCACCAACCTTCTTGTTGTGGGGTCGGCCTGCCGATGGGTGTGCAGTCCGCCTCCGATGTTCTGATTCGATACGCCTATTGTAAAACATGTTGTTTAAACATGTACAGGCAAGATAAAAAAGTTGGTCGATTTTCGGCGAATGGTTACATGCCATGAAAAAGCCCCGACCTCACAACGTGAGATCGGGGCAAGAGCGGTATGTAGGTTTTTGCTACTCGGCGTCGGCGAAGCCGTTGGGGTTGTGGCTCTGCCAGTTCCAGCTATCGCGGCACATGTCCGCGATGTCGTACTGGGCCTTCCAGCCCATCATGCGCTCGGCCTTGGAGGCATCGCACCAGTTGGCAGCGATGTCGCCGGCGCGGCGCTCGCGGATCACGTAGGGCAGCTCCTTGCCACAAGCCTTGGAGAAGGCGGCGACGACCTCGAGTACCGAGGTGCCGGTGCCGGTGCCCAAGTTAAAGATCTCGACGCCGGTCTTGCCGTTCATCCAGTTAAGGGCGGCAACGTGACCAGAGGCCAGATCGCACACGTGGATGTAGTCGCGCACGCCGGTGCCGTCGGGGGTGGGGTAGTCGTTGCCAAAGACCTGAACGGCCTCGAGCTTGCCCACGGCGACCTGGGCGACATAGGGCACCAGGTTGTTGGGGATGCCCTTAGGGTCCTCGCCGATCAGGCCCGACGGATGAGCGCCGATGGGGTTGAAGTAACGGAGCAGCACGACGTCCCACTCGGGGTCGGCGGTGTGGACGTCCATAAGGATCTGCTCGATCATCCACTTGGTCCAACCATAGGGGTTGGTCGCGGGTTTCTTAGGATCCTCCTCGGTGACGGGCGGGTTGTCCGGGTCGCCGTAGACGGTCGAGGAGCTCGAGAAGATGATGGACTTGCAGCCATGGTTGCGCATGACGTCGATGAGCACCAGGGTGTTCTCGATGTTGTTGTGGTAGTACTCGACGGGCTTGCTCACCGACTCGCCGACGGCCTTAAAGCCGGCAAAGTGGATGACGCGGTCGATCTGATGGGTATCGAAGATTTTGTTCATCGCATCGCGGTCGAGCACGTTGGCCTCGTAGAAGGTGAGGTTCTTGGCGGCCTCGTCGCCCACGATGGTCTTGACGCGGTCGACGGCGACGGCGCTGGAGTTGGAGAGATCATCGACGATGACGACCTGATAGCCACCCTCGAGCAGCTGAACGACGGTGTGCGAGCCGATAAAGCCGGCGCCACCGGTAACGAGGACGCAGGTGTCTTTGGGGTCGAGTGCTTTGGACATGTAGTCTCCTATCGAATCAGGAACACTTCTTCAGGGGAGTATAGCGCAGGCAGGGACGCCCAAATCGTGCGCTGTAGGAAAAGTAGAGGACTGTGCTAACGTACTCATAGAAGAGCTTGCGTACGCATAACCTGATCTTTGGCATTTGCTTACGAGCCGCTGACCTTGTAGTTTCCTGCCGTTCGTGGAAATCGTTGGGACGCGCCATATGTACGCTAATATGTATGAGTTGAGCGACATATAAATAAGCATGTAACGGAGTACATATGTCACCAAACAGCGATTCCATCCTTTCCCAGGAGCTCTCGCGCCGCACTGCCCTCAAGGCCCTGTTCGGCGCCGCTTCTGCGGCAGTTCTTTTTGGCCTGCCCGCTCGCGCCCATGCGGCGGAGGCTTCCAAAGAAACCACCGATAAACTGAATGCCGCCCAGGCCCAGCTCGACGAGGTTCAGGCCCAGCTCGACAGCATCGCAAATGAGTATGCGGCGCTGGCCAACAAGAATGCCCAGACCCTCAACGACATCGAGAATGTCCAGGGCAAGATTGACGACACGCAGGCCCAGATCGATGAAAAGAAGGCCGAGCTCAAGAAGAAGCGCAACGACCTTTCCGATCGCGTGGCCGCCAGCTACAAGTCCGGCGGCACGAACATCCTGTCGCTGCTGCTGGCCTCTGGCTCGTTTGAGGAACTCGTCGCCAACGCGCATTACGTTGAGAAGATCAACAAGAGCGACCGCGACGCCATCGAGGACATTCAGACCATCCAGGAAGAGCTCGATGCGCAAAAGACCGAGCTTGAGTCGCAGAAAGCCGACTTAGAGAAGCTCAAGGACCAGCAGACTGCTCAGATGCAGGACATGCAGGCCAAGCAGCAAGAAGTCCAGACCGTGCTGAACGGTCTTTCCGACGACGTCAAGGAGCTCATGGCTCAGCGCGATTCCGAGATCCTCGCTGCCGCCCAGGCTGAGGAGGCTGCCAGGAAGGCCGCCGCTGCCGCTGCCGCCGCGAACAAGAACAATTCCTATTCGGGTGGTTCAAGCTCGGGTGGCGGATCGTATGCG